>NZ_VFOM01000001.1:0-305785 GCF_006716125.1 Homoserinimonas aerilata
TCTCCTCAACCCGGGCGTGCTCGTCGCCCCGCGTCCGCTCGACGCCGACCTGCGCCGACCGCAGGCGCTGCCCTTGCCGAAGGTGCGCGGCTTCGCCCTCGACCACGACGGCGGCGACTTCACAAAAGCCGTGCACCGCTGCGTCGGAGTCGGCAAATGCCGGGCCGACAACACGGCATCCGGCGGCTTCATGTGCCCGTCATACCTCGCCACGGGTGACGAGAAGGACTCGACTCGCGGCCGCGCCCGCGTGCTGCAGGAGATGGCCAACGGAACCCTCGTCACCGGCGGATGGCAGTCACCCGAAGTGCAGGAATCGCTCGACCTGTGCCTCTCATGCAAAGCCTGCGCGAGCGACTGCCCGGCCGGCGTCGACATGGCCGCCTACAAGTCGGAGGCGCTGTTCAGACGCTACGAGGGGCGGATGCGACCGGTCACCCACTACGTGCTCGGCTGGCTGCCGCGGTGGGCGCGCCTTGCGTCGCCGTTCGCCCGCATCCTGAACCCGCTGCTGCAGTGGCGGCCCCTGCAGCGGCTCGTGCTGTGGGCCGGAGGAATGGATGCGCGCCGCAGCGTGCCGCGCTTCGCGGACGTGTCGTTCAGCAGGAGCCGCCGCACCCCACGCGGGTTGAGGGATCGCGCTCTGGCGCGATCGTCTCGAAACCAGCCCACCCAAAACTCGCGCGCCGGTCTCGAGACTGCCGCCCTAGAGGGCGGCACCTCGACCAGCGGGTTGCCCACTACTCGCGGGTTGAGGGATCGCGCTCTGGCGCGATCGTCTCGAAACCCAGCCCCCCGCGTGCTCGTCTGGGCCGACTCGTTCAGCGACAACTTCTCGCCGTCGATCGCGCACGCATCCGTCGCCGTTCTCGAGGCGGCAGGCTACGAGGTTGTCACCCCGAAGCCGGTCTGCTGCGGGCTCACCTGGATCACGACCGGCCAGCTGACGGCCGCCCGCGCGAAGCTCTCCGCGCTGCTCGACGAGTTCACGCCGTATGTCGACGCGGGCGTGCCGATCCTCGGGCTCGAACCGTCGTGCACGGCCGTGCTGCGCTCCGATCTGCTGGAGCTGCTGCCCGACGACCCGCGCTCCGCCCGAGTCGCCGCGGCAACCCACACGCTCGCCGAACTGCTCGCCGCGCCCGAACCGATTGGCCCCGGCGCGCGCTGGTCGCCGCCGCGCCTCGACGGAACCGATGTACTCGTGCAGCCGCACTGCCACCAGCACGCCGTCATGGGTTTCGACGCTGACACCCGCCTGCTGGAGGGGCTCGGAGCATCCGTCACCGCGCTCGCCGGATGCTGTGGGCTGGCCGGCAACTTCGGCATGGAGAAGGGGCACTACGAGGTGTCGGTCGCCGTCGCGGAGAACGCGTTGCTGCCGGCGCTGCGCACGCGGGCGAGTGAGACGGTGTTCCTTGCGGACGGGTTCTCGTGCCGCACGCAGGCCGACCAGTTGGGCGCGACCCGCGGCATCCACCTGGCGGAGCTCCTCGCGGAGGCGCTGTAGCCCGTCGGCACCACCTCGACCAGCGAGTCGGCCGGAGCAGCCGTTTGCCGTACTTGAGCCGGATGGAGGCGGGGCGCAACGCGAAAGGGCCGCCCCGAACGGGACGGCCCTTGTGCGAAGCGAACGCTAGTCGCGGAAGATGGCGAGGAGGCGCAGGATCTCGACGTACAGCCACACGACGGTGACCATGATGCCGAACGCGGCCTGCCATCCGAACACGCGCGGGGCGCCGCGCTCGACGCCGGTCTTCACATTCTCGAAGTCCATGACGAGCGAGTATGCGGCGAGCAGCACGATGAGGATGCCGAGGCCGATGCTCACGATCGGGTTCGCGTCGCGCAGGCCGAACATGCTTTCGGTGGCGCCGAATGCGACGAGGCCGAAGTTGACGAGCGAGAACATGGCGTAGCCGACCATGCCGACGAGGAAGATCTTCGTCATCTTGGGGGTGGCGCGCACCTTGCCGCTGAGGAACAGGGCGAGCGTCACGCCGACGACGCCGAGCGTTCCGAACACGGCCTGCGGCACGATGTCGTAGCCGAAGCCGCTACCGAAAACGTAGGAGATTCCACCGACGAAGAGGCCTTCTGCGGCCGCGTAGGCGAGGATCAGCCCGCGCGACGGCTGCTTCTTGAAGATGTTGACGAGCGCGAGCACGAGGCCGGCGATGGCACCCGGGATCATCAGGATCGGAACCATCCAGCCGACGACGGCCGTGGCGACGAGCACCGCGAAGGCGATGAGCGTCTTCACGATGGTGTCCTCGTAGCTCATGCGACCCGTGTCGGTGGGCGTGGCCGACGGGCGGCCGTACATGGCGTCGAGCTCTTCACTCGAGACGGGCTTCGTGTAGCTGGCGGCCTTGGCGCCGGAGGCGAAGGCGGGGGAGTTGCTGAATGCGGGGTTGGCCATGATGGTCTTCTCCTGGGTCGGCCGGCTGCGTTGGTGGGAGTGCCGGTCTGTGGGTGCAACCTTCAGGCTATCGAATCTGTTCCTGCGGGAAGCTGCGAATATGCCTGCGAACGGATGCGCATCCGCCGTCGGTCAGCGGCCGGGCCCGAACAGTTCGATGCCCATGTAGACGATGAGGGCGACGCCGGCGATGCCCAGCACGACGCCGATGAGCAGCGGTACGTCGAGTTTCGTCTTCTGCCGTTCCGTCTTCTGCGCGGTCCTGCGGCTCGCGGGGGCGGCGGGCGTTTCGGATGCGTCGCCAGCAGTGTCGGATGCGGTCTGCGCCGGTTCCGGGCGGATGGCCGCGGGCACCGTCTCGCCCTGAATGGCCTCCCGTATCTCGGCGACGCTCGTGGGGGCATCCGCAAGCGGGGCATCCGCAACTGGCGCATCAGCAACTGGCGCATCCGCGACCGGCACCTCGAGGAGGGGCGCGGGCGCATCCGTGATGGGGGCGGCGGGCTCTGCGGCGCTCAGGTCTGCGCCGCAGTGAATGCAGAATTTCCATTCGGGCGAGAGCTGCCGGGCACAGCTGGGGCAGGTGGGCATTCTGGCAGGCTAGCAACGATTGGCGGCGCGCGGGAATGGCCGTAGCGTTGCACTGTGGATGACGAGAACGCGACGACCGGGCAGCCCATCGAGGAGCGCCCCCACGGTGAGGTGGCGCGCCATCCGGCCAGGCCGTCGCTCGGCCCAGCATCCCGCCCGCTGGTGATCGCGCATCGCGGTGCGAGCGGCTACCGCCCGGAGCACAGCCGTGCCGCCTACGAGCTGGCCTTCGCCATGGGTGCCGACGCGGTCGAGCCGGACATCGTGCCGACCCGCGACGGCGTGCTCGTGCTGCGCCACGAGAACGAGATCTCGGGCACGACGGATGTTGCCGAGCATCCGGAGTTCGCGTCCCGCAGGGCCACCAAGACGATCGACGGCATCGCGCTCACCGGCTGGTTCACGGAGGACTTCACGTGGGCCGAGCTGAGCACGCTGCGGGTGCGCGAGCGGCTGCCGAAGCTGCGCGATGCGAGCACCACCTTCGACGGTGCGGACGGCATCCTGAGGCTCACCGATCTGCTGGCGATGCTGGATGCGGCCGGTCGGCCGGTCGGGTTGGTCGCCGAGATCAAGCACGCCGCCTACTTCGAGTCGATCGGGCTGCCGCTCGACGAGCTGTTCGCGGCCGAACTTCGGCAGGCCGGGTGGGCGAACGACGAGCGCCTCACCGTGGAAAGCTTCGAACTCGATGTGCTGCATCTGATCCGCGGCCGAGGCATCCGCGCATCGTATGTGTATCTCGTGGAGGCGAGCGGGGCGCCCGCCGACAGGGTCGCCCGCGATGGTGACGCCGCCCGCGCCTACGCCGACGATGTGACCCCGAACGGGCTGGCCGAGCTGGCGCTGCTCGTCGACGGCATCAGTGTCGACAAGCGGATGCTGCTGCGAGCGGATGCGGACGGCAACACCCTGGGGCTGGGCACGATCGTCGAGCGGGCGCACGCCCACGGGCTGACCGTGTTCTGCTGGACCCTGCGTGCGGAGAACCGCTTTCTGGGCAAGAACCTGCGCAGGCCGGGCGGCGCCGCCCGCTGGGGCAACTGGCTGGAGGAGTTCCAGCTGATCCTCTCCTCGGGCATCGACGGCGTCTTCGCCGACCAGCCCGACTTGGCGATCGAGGCGCGGGCGCGGCTCTGACCGCTGCTACACCGTCGTCGCGACACCCTCGCGGGCCTGCGCTGGTGTCCAGGGCGTGCCGTTGGCGGTGGTGAGTTCGCGGATCTGCGCGTCATCGAGCAACCGGTAGGGGCGCCCGTGAAGCAGGAGTGCGGTCTGTGCCGCCTCCTCGATCTCGCCGACGGCAGTCTGGGCTTGGGCAAGGGTGGGGAACGCGGCGATGGAGCCGTGGTTGGCGAGCAGCGCCCCGCGGAACTCGAGCGGGCTGCTGCGGATGGCGTCTGCCTGTCGCGGATCGCCCGGCGCGAAGTACGGGAACAGCGGCACCTGGCCGACCTTCATCAGCAGGTAGGGGGTCACCGGCATGATGGCGGTGTGCGCACTCCACGGTTCGAGGCAGGACAGTGCGGTGGCGCTCGCCGAGTGCACATGCACGACTGCGGTGTCGCGGGGGTCGCGCGCATACATCGCCAGATGCAGGGGAACCTCTTTGGAGGGGCGAGGGCCGTCGAGGTGGGTGCCATCGAGTGCGACAACGGAGAGTTCATCGGCGCGCAGCGAGCCGAGGCTCGAGTTGGTGGGGGTCATGAGGATGGTGTCGCCGTCGCGGATGCTCATATTGCCGGAACGACCGGGGCTCAGGCCGGCGTCGACCAATTCGCGGCCCGCCTCGATGAGGCGGTTTCTCTTGTCTGTCATGCGAGGTGCTCCCAGGCTGTGCTGAACATGTCTTCTGATCCGAAGTTGCCGGACTTGAGGGCGATGGAGATGGTCGGGCCCGCGTCGACTGTGGCGTTCGCCCAGACCACGCCGGGGGCGATCTCTGGGCCGATGAGCAACTCGGTGATGCCGAGTGCGGAGACGACGGAGCCTGACGTTTCGCCGCCGGCGACGATGAGTTGGCGTACGCCGGCGTCGACCCCGCGGCTTGCGATGCGGGCCAGTGCCGCCTCGATGAGTTCGGATGCCTCCTCCCGCGTCGTCGCCGTCGCCTCGAGGTCTGCCGCTGAGCCTGTCGCGTAGACGAGCACGGGGGCATCCGGCTGGGCAGCCCAGTGGTCTTCAGCCCAGTCGAGGATGCGGTCGATCTCTGCATCGAAGCGCTCGCCGAGCGCGTCGAGGTCGAGGTGGAGGGAGGGCATCCGATCGGATGCTGCGCTCACCTGGCCGCGCGTCGCCTCGGATGCGGACCCGCTGACGACGAGTCGTCGGCCGGGCGTGGGCGTGAGGGCGCCTGCCGCCTCACGCGGTTCTTTCGGCGTGAGCTGTGCGGCGAGTCCGGCGCCTCCCGTGAGCAGTACCTCGGCCGGGGTTGCGGCGGCGATCCTGGCGAGGTCGCTGTCGTCGATGGCGTCGAGGATGACGAGGCCTGGCGTTTCTGTGATGGCGGCGGTGAGCGCATCCTGTTCACCGCGCACGGTGGCAAGCCCGATGCGGCGCACCGGCCGACTCGTCTGCGGTGCGAGCACGCGTTCGAGGTTCGCATCGGTCATGGGGGTGAGCGGGTGGTTGCGCATGGAGCTGTCGCTGAGGAGTGCGTCGCCGACGAAGAGGTGGCCCTGGTAGACGGTCCTGCCGTTGGCGGGGAAGCTGGGGACCATGATGGCGGTGCTTGCGCCGGTACGGTCGAGGAGGGCATCCGTGACGGGGCCGATGTTGCCGGTCTCTGTGGAGTCGAAGGTGGAGCAGTACTTGAAGTAGAAGCGGTCTGCTCCCGCCGCGACGAGGGCGTCGTAGGCGGCGGTGCTGGCGTCGACGGCGTCGTCGACGGGTGTGGTGCGCGTCTTGAGGGCGACGACGACCGCGTCGACGCTGTCGGCCGACTCGACGGTGGCGTGTCCTATCGTGACGGCGGTGCGGTATCCGGCCTTCACGAGGGCGGCCCCGATGTCGGTTGCGCCCGTGAAGTCGTCGGCAATGCAGCCGAGAAGTTGCATGGTCTCTCCTAAGTCGATTCACACTAACATGTGACGATTTGTGATTCTGTTTGCAAGTCGTGTGAATTTATGGTTATTGTCTCTCAACCGAACACATAAGGAATCGCAGTGAATATAGAAGCCCTCCTGAAGGAGGCCGACGGTGCCCCGATCAGGATCGCCCTCACCGGTGCGAACGGCGCCTATGCGCGTACCCTGCTCGCGCAGCTGCTGCTCGTGCCCTCACTTCACCCCGCGATCCTGTGCGACCTCGACCTCGAAGGGCTGCGCGCCACACTCAGCGAGCTGGGTTACCCCGCCGAGCGCCTCGTCCTGGCGGCCGAAGCATCCGATGCCCCCTCCGATGCGATCATCCTCAGTGACGATGTGACCTCGATCGGCGAACTCGGTTTCGACATCCTCGTCGAGGCCACCGGAAACCCGGCCATCGGCTACCAAGCGGCGCTCTCGGCACTCGAATCGGGCCACCACGTCGCCATGGTGAGCAAAGAGGTCGACTCGATCGCCGGCAGCCACCTGCTGCGCGTGGCCGCCCGCAACGACGTCGTCTATACACTCGCGGGGGGAGACCAGCCGGCGAACCTCCTCGGCCTCATCAGCTGGGTGCGCACGCTCGGCCTCGACATCGTCGCCGTCGGCAAATCCAGCGAATACGACCTCGTGCTCGACCCAGACACGGGCCAGCTCAGCCAACTCGACGAGACGATCGACGGCTCCGGGATGCTCGACCACCTCGACCTCGGCACCAGCGTCACAGAGACCCTCGCGAAGAGGGCCGAAGTGGTCGAGGCATTGAACCGCCGCGCAACCGCCGACTACTGCGAGATGGCGGTCGTCGCCACCAACGGGGGCTTCTCGGCCGACGTCGAACGGCTGCACTACCCCGTCGCCCGCACTGCCGAACTTGCCGACATCTACTCGCTCCAAGAAGACGGAGGCATTCTCTCCGCGCCCGGACGGATCGACGTCTTCAGCGCGCTCCGCCTGCGCGGCGAGGCCAGCTTCGCCGGCGGCGTCTTCGTCGTCGTGCGCACCCACGACTCGGCCACCTGGCGCATCCTTGCCGAGAAAGGCCACGTCGTCAGCCGCAACGAGCGCTACGCCGCCATCTACCTGCCGTACCACTTCATGGGCATCGAAACCCCGCTGACGCTGCTCGCCATCGCGCGGCTCGGGCTCGCGACCGGTTACTCGCAGGCGCGCGGCGACACCCTTCTCGCCGGGCGCGCAGCTCGCGACCTTCCCACCGGAACAGTTCTCAGCATGGGCGGCCACCACCACGATGTCGCGGGTGTGAACCCCGTGCTCGTCGAGCGCGGAACAGTGCCGGTGGGCACAGCACCCCTCTACGTGCTCTCGTTCGCCACGACCGTGCGAGACATCCGAGCGGGCGAACTCATCGCCATCGACGATGTGAGCGGCTACGACCCCGTTCTGCTCGCCGCCTCCACAACATCCTGAACCACTTCACCGACCCCCAATCCATCTGCAAAGGAGCATTATGAGTTCATCAGCCACGGCCACCAAGCCTCGAGCCACAGGCAAGGCCACGAGCGTCCGCTGGAGCATCGTCGTCGTGCTGTTCGTGTTCTACACGATCAACTGCATCGACCGCGCCGCCCTGGGTGTCGCGCTGCCATCGATCACAGAAGACTTCCACCTGTCCCCGACGATGCAGGGCGTCATCCTCAGTGCCTTCTTCTGGAGCTACTGCCTGCTGCAGATCCCCGGAGGCCTCGCCGCTGACAAATTCGGCCCGCGCCGAGTCATTGGCGTCGCCGCCGCCATCTGGGGTGCCTTCACCGCCTTTGCCGGCCTCGCCGTCAACGGCGTCATGCTCATCCTCGCCCGCGTCGGACTCGGCGCATTCGAGGCGCCCTACATGGCGTCCGCGAGCAAGCTTGTCGCAGCCTGGATGCCGCCCAAGCGTCGCGCCAGTGGCGTCACGCTCATCGACTCCGGGGCACCGCTGGGTGCCGCGATCGGCGGCCTTCTCATCGCCTGGCTGATCTCGACCACCGGGTCGTGGCGCTGGTCCTTCCTCATCATCGGTGTCTCGACAATCGTCATCGGCATCCTCGTAGCCCTCTACATCCGCAACAAGCCTCACGAGCACCCGCACGTCAACGAGCAGGAGATCGCCCTCATCGAGGTCCCGGCCGAAGCCGAGGGTGAGAAGCCTGGCCTGAGCAAAGCCAACATCGTCGCGATGGTCATCGGTCGTCTCGCCTGGGCGATGGTCTTCTGGGGTCTCGTCACCTGGGGCCCGAGCTACCTGAGCGCGGCCCGCGGGCTCGACCTCAAGGCCATGGGTTTCGCGATCTTCCTCATCTTCCTCTGCGGCGCAATCGGAGAAATCCTCTCCGGCTTCCTCGCCGACCAGCTCCAGAAGCGCTTCTCCCGCAACGTCTCGTTCAAGCTCCTCTTCGGAGGCTCCGGGGCACTGAGTCTCGCCGCGCTCGTCGCGCTTCCGATGGTGTCGGATGCGGGAGTCGCCGTCGCCCTCCTCTGCGTCGGCGTGTTCTTCAACCTGTTCGGCGGCCTCTACTGGACCATCCCGGCGATGCTCGCCAAGCCTGACCGCGTCGGCCTCGTCGGCGGCGTCATGAACTTCGCCGGAACATCCGCCGGAATCATCGTGCCCATCGTGGCCGGAGTCCTCCTCGAGATCACGGGCGGCTACACCGCGGTGCTGATCTTCCTTGCCGGGGCAGCACTCGTCTACCTCGTCGGCTCACTGTCGATCAACTTCAACGGCACCAAGAAGAGCGACACGCAGGAGAAGGAACTGGCGCATGCCTGAGACGGATGCCGCGGCGGCGGGCTATGACGGACCCGTCATCGACGCCCACCACCACGTCTGGGACCTCCGACGCAACCTCCACCCCTGGCTGACCCCCGAGGGCAAAGTGGCACACCGCTACGGTGACTACAGCGCCATCAAGCACGACTATCTGGCCGCCGACTTCCTCGACGACATCGAGGGCACGCCGGTCGAAGCCAGCGTGTACATGGAAGCCGAATGGGATCCGAGCGACCCTCTCGGCGAGGTCGAGTACATCCGTGAGATCAGTGCGACCACAGGCGTGCCGGGGGCGATGGCCGCGCAGGCGTGGCTGAACGCGCCGGATCTGGCCGAAGTCCTCTCCTCCTACGCGGCGACGGGCATAGTGCGCAGCGTTCGGCACAAGCCCGGCGGCCCAGCGACACTCGCTGCCGTCGGAAGCGAGCGCACGCTCATGAGCGACGACGCGTGGAGGGCTGGCTACGCCCTCCTCGAGGAGCACGGGATGCACTTCGAGCTGCAGACACCGTGGTGGAACCTTCCCGAGGCCGTCGAACTGGCGAAGGACTTCCCGGCCACGACCCTCGTGATCAACCACTCCGGCGTGCTGCTCGACCGCGAGCCGGAAACGCTCGCAGGATGGCGCGCAGCCATCGACGCGGCCGCCGCCCTTCCGAATGTGGTGATCAAAGCATCCGGGCTCTGTGTCGAAGGCGTGCCGTGGAGTGTCGACCTCAACGCCCGCGTCGTGCTCGACATGGTTGCCGCTTTCGGGGCAGAGCGCGTCATGTTCGGCAGCAACTTTCCGGTCGACGGCATGTTCACGACATACCGCGGGCTGCTCGACGGTTACCGCGAGATCACGAGCGTGCTCTCGGCATCTGAGCAGCGCGCGTTCTTCCACGATACGGCGGCGCGAGTGTACCGGCCGACGCCGATCGTGGGCGATTCAGTACTCTAGGCGAATGGCCCAGAACCCGACCTCGGAAGCGCCGCTCATTCCCGAGCAGCGTAGGGAGAAGATACTGCGCCAGCTGCACCGGGAGCAGGTTCTGAGCGTCCACCAGCTCACCGAGATGCTGGGGGTCTCCCATATGACGGTGCGGCGAGACATCGCCGCACTGGAGACGGATGGGAAGGCCCTCGGCATCCCGGGCGGCGTGCGGCTGGCGAGCCATGTGCGTACCGAACCGAGCCGCGTCGACAAGTCGGCGCTCGAGCCGCAGCGAAAGGCAGGCATCGCACGCGTCGCCGCCGGGCTCATCCGCGACGAGATGGTGATCTATCTGGATGCGGGAACAACGACGCTCGCGATCGTCCCGCACCTCGCGGGCCTCACAGGGCTCACCGTCATCACCAATGACTTCGCCATCGTCGACGAGCTGTCGCTGCTCGGCGGCGTCGAGGCCGTGCACATCGGCGGTCAGGTCGAATGGGCCAACCGTTCCACCGTCGGAACGATAGCGGCGCGCACGCTCGCACGGCTCAACACCGATCTTGCCTTCATCAGCGCGAGCTCGTGGAGTATGCACCACGGCGTGACAACCCCGTCGCCGGGCAAGGTCGAGGTGAAGATGGCGGCCATCTCGTCGACCTCCGACGCGGTGCTCGTCGCCGACAGCTCCAAGTACGGCACCTTCAGCATGTATTCGGCGGTCGAGCTGCGTGAGTTCAGCTCCATCGTGACCGACTCCGAGCTGAGCGAGGGGGCCGCGGAGGGCATCCGCGCCCTCGATGTCGAGCTCACGCTCGCGCCCCCGGCGGAATAGCGAGCGACGATCCGTCGGCACTCCTGCGGGGTCGGTGGTGCCGCCTACAATTGGGCGGGACATGACCTTCATCCCCACCGCTCCCGACCTCCTCGACGGCCTCAACCCGCAGCAGAGGCAGGCCGTCGACTATCGCGGCCCTTCGCTGCTCATTCTCGCGGGTGCCGGCTCCGGCAAGACGAGCGTGCTGACGCGCCGCATTGCGAGCCTGCTGCAGAATCAGGATGCCTGGCCGAGCCAGATCCTCGCCATCACGTTCACCAACAAGGCCGCCGCCGAGATGCGCGACCGTGTGGAGGGTCTCATCGGGCAGGCCGCCGAGGGCATGTGGATCTCCACCTTCCACTCCGCCTGCGTGCGCATTCTGCGCCGCGAGGCCGAGAACTTCGGCTTCACCAAGAACTTCACCATCTACGACTCCGCCGACTCGCGCGCACTCATCAAGCGCATCATCAAGGAGCTCGATGCGGATGCCTTCGGCTTCACGGTCAGTTCTGTCGCGTCCAAGATCTCCCGCCTCAAGAACGAGCTCAACGACGTCGAGTCCTACGCCCGCAACGCCAACTTCAACGACCCGGCCGAGCGCGTGTTCGCCGAGATCTTCCGCACGTACACGCGCGAGCTGCAGCGGGCGAACGCGTTCGACTTCGATGACCTCATCGGACAGACGGTCTACCTGTTCCGGGCGTTCCCGCAGGTGGCGGCCGTCTACCAGCGGCGCTTCCGGCACATTCTCGTCGACGAGTACCAGGACACGAACCACGCCCAGTACTCCCTCATCCGCGAACTGACCAGGCCCGTCGAGGCGCATGTCGCCGCCGAGCTGGAGGCGGGCGAGGGCTACCGCAGCTCGCAGCGCGACGCCACCGGCGGCATCCCGGGCGCGAGCCTCACCGTCGTCGGCGACTCCGACCAGTCCATCTATGCGTTCCGCGGGGCGGACATCCGCAATATCGTCGAGTTCGAGCGCGACTTTCCCAACTCGACCGTGATCCTGCTTGAGCAGAACTACCGCTCGACCCAGAACATCCTGAGCGCAGCCAATGCGGTGATCGCCAACAACTTCGACCGCAAGGAGAAGAACCTCTTCACGACGGTCGGCGATGGTGAGAAGATCGTCGGCTTCACCGGGTACAGCCAGCACGACGAGGCGCAGTTCATCGCCGACGAGATCGGTGTGCTGCACGAGGGCGGCATGGACTACAAGGACATGGCAGTGTTCTACCGCACCAACGCGCAGACGCGAGCGCTGGAGGAGATCTTCATCCGCTCCGCCATCCCGTACCGCGTGCTCGGCGGCACCAAGTTCTACGAGCGCGCCGAGATCAAGGACGTCATGGCGTACCTCACGGCCGTCGCCAACCCGGCCGACCCGCTCGCCCTGCGCCGCATCATGAACGTGCCCAAGCGCGGCATCGGCCCGGCCACCGAGGCGGCGCTGCAGAACCATGCCGACAAGAACGAGCAGATGCTGCGCGACTCGCTGCGACAGGTCGACGAGCTGGGGCTCGGGCCGAAGGTGACGGCCGCCATCCAGGGTCTCGCCGCGACCCTCGACCAGGCGACCCTCGTGGTCGAGACCGCGAAGGTGGCCGACATTCTCGAAGGGCTGCTCAAGCAGACCGGATTCGTGGATGCGCTGCGCGCGTCACGAGACCCGCAAGACGAGGCGCGGGCTGAGAACGTCGAAGAGCTCCTCGCGCAGACGAAGGAGTTCGGCACGCGCAACCCGGAGGGCACGCTGCTCGACTTCCTCACCGAGGTGTCGCTTGTGGCGGCCGCCGATGACCTTGACGACTCCAGCGGAACCGTCTCGCTCATGACGCTGCACACCGCGAAGGGCCTCGAATACGATGCCGTATTCCTCGCCGGCGTGGAGGAGGGGCTGCTGCCGCACCAGATGTCGGCGGGCGAACCGGGCGGCCCGGCCGAGGAGCGACGCCTCTTCTATGTGGGAATCACGCGCGCCCGCCAGCGCCTCTACCTGTCACTCGCCATGACGCGTGCCCAGTTCGGCGACGTCAACGTGGCCATGCCGAGCCGCTACCTGCAGGAGATTCCCACCGAGCTCATCGACTGGCGGCAGTCGCCGGGCATGGCCAACTCGCGCGGTGGCACGCAGCCGCGGGCGATCAACGCGCGGCGCGGGGAGCTCGGCTCCTCCGGTTCGGGCCTCAGTAGCGGCGGTTCCGGCTACGGCTTCTCGACCGGCCCGAGCGCGACGGCGTTGGCCCGCGCGGCCAAGAACGCCGAGAACAAGACCCAGTGGGCGAACCGCGTCACCAGCACGGTGCGCGACAACGGCGACCTCAAGCTGGCCGTAGGCGACCGCATCCGCCACGACGACTTCGGGGAGGGGCGCGTGTCATCCGTCACCGACAACGGCGCCAAGAGCATCGCCGAGGTGCAGTTCGACACGGCCGGCCGCAAGCGTCTCCTCGTCAAGATTTCTCCGATTGAGAAGCTATAGCTTCGCCTTCTTGTCTGATTGCCGCTTCGCGCCAATCCCCATCGAGAAGCTGTAACTCTCTGCGCGCCGCGGGCATCCGCCATCGTTGTGCGGGTTTTGTGTCATTGCGCGTGCCCTGACGCGCACAACGACACAAAACCCGCACAACGTCACCCGCGGCCCGTAACGTGGATCCCATGCCGCTCACAAAACTGCGATCGAATGTCGGCGGCGAGGTGGCGGATGCCCTGGCCGGCCTGCGCACGGATCTGCCGGATGCCTTCCCCGAGGCTGTCGAGGCGGAGGCCCGGCGAGCAGTCGACGCGGCAGAAATGCCCGACGACGACCTGAGCGGGGTGCCGTTCGTGACCCTCGACCCGGCGGGCTCCACCGATCTCGACCAGGCGCTGCACATCGAGCGCGCCGGCGACGGCTTCACCGTTCTGTACGCGATCGCTGACGTGCCCGCGTTCGTCGCGCCCGGCGGGGCGGTCGACGCGGAGGCGCGACGCCGCGGCCAGACGATCTACGCGCCCGATGGCCGCATCCCGCTGCATCCGCCCGTCATCAGCGAGGGCGCCGCAAGCCTGCTCGAGGGTCAGGAGCGGGGCGCGTTCGTGTGGCGCTTCGAGCTCGACCATGCCGGCAGGGTGACGGATGCCTCGCTGCGGCGGGCGCGCATCCGCAGCACCTGGCAGGGGTCGTATGAGGAGGCTCAGGCCCACGTGGATGCCGGCGGCGACGAGCTGCTGTCGCTGCTGCAGGAGGTGGGCGAGCTGCGCATCGCTCTGGAGCGCGAGCGCGGCGGGGCGAGCCTGAACCGCCCTGAGCAGGAGATCGTGGAGGAGGGCGGCCACTACCGGCTGGTGCGGCGCGCGACCCTCCCGGTGGAGGGTTGGAATGCGCAACTGTCACTCATGACGGGGATGGCGGCGGCCGACATGATGCTGTCGGCCGGGGTGGGCATCCTGCGCACAATGCCGGCGCCCGACGCGCAGGTGATCGAGGCGTTCCGCATCCAGGTGGCGGCGCTCGGCCGGGAGTGGCCGACCGGGATGGCGTACGGCGAGTACCTGCGCACCCTGCCGCAGGATGACCCTGTGACGCCGGCGATCATCCAGGCGGCGGCGAAGCTGTTTCGTGGGGCCGGGTACACGGTGCTCGACGGGCCGGTCGACCCTGCGACTGTCGTGCAGGCGGCCATCGGTGCGCCGTACGCGCATGTGACGGCGCCGCTGCGCCGGCTGGTCGACCGTTTCGTGCTGCTCGTGTGCGAGGCCGTGTCTCAGGGGCGGCCCGTGCCGGGGTGGGTGACGGATGCCCTTGCGAGCCTCCCCGGGATCATGGCCGAATCGGGGCGGCTCGCCTCCCGGGTCGACAGCGGCGCCATCGCGATCGTCGAGGCGGCGGTGCTGGCCGACCGGGTGGCGGAGAGTTTCGACGCCGTCGTGGTGTCGGCGAACGACTCGCACGGCACGATCCAGCTGCTGGACCCGGCCGTCACGGCCCGCTGCGATGGCGCGCTCACGGCGGGCGAGCGGGTGACGGCGACCCTCGTGACGGCGGATGTGGCATCCGGAACCGTGCTGTTCAGAGTCACCGCTCCGCGCTGACCAGTTGCTGGCCATCCCAGCTCACATCGACCGAGTTCATTCCCATGGCGAGGCCGCCGTTGGGGCCGAACTCGGATTCGGGGATGCAGGAGAGCGCCCACCCTGCCGAGCCGTCTGTCGCGAGCAGGCAGATGTCGCCGTCCGTGTTGCGGACCGCGTAGGCGTTGCCGTTGACGGTCGCGTCGACGAGTCGCACAGACTCGGGAATGACGGACATTGATTCCGCGAGCTCAGGGGTGATGGTGAGATCGTTGCTCGTCCAGGGGCGGTCGAGCAGCGCGAGGGCCGAGGCGAGGCGTTCGTCGGCGGCGGCCTGCTCGGCCGGGTTGAGTTGCGGGCGCAGCGAGTCGGTGACGGGAGGAGGTGCCGCCACTGCGCCAAGGTCCTCAGGCGCGCCCGGATGCTGCTGCGCCACGGATGCGACGGCGAAGCCGAGCCCGAAGCAGGCGACCATGCCGGCGGCGATGGCGATGCGCGGCCAGAGCCTGCGCTTGGGCGGGGTTGTCGTCGGCTCTTCTGCGGGCCAGGGCTGCTCTGCGGTTTCGGGCGCCGAGGCATCCGGCTCGGTGACTGCGGCTGCGTCTGCGTCTGCGTCTGCGTCTGTGGGCGTCGCCGCCGCAAGCTCCTGCAGCCGGAGCCGCGCGTCAGCGGCGGCCTGTTCGTCGTCGGCGTTGCGGGTGCGACCGTAAGCGGTGGCGCGCAGTCTCTGTAGCTCGTGCGCGGCATCCGGGGTCATCGTTCCAGCCTAGGGCGGCGGTTGCGGGGCGTCGACAGGCTCCGGATGCGCGCCCGTCGAGAAATAGAGGGTGACAGATCACGAGACGGCGAATATAGTTGGTGTACTGACTAATCGGCGGCGATGCCGCGTCGGAGAGGACGACTGCAATGCAGCAGATGGATGGAACCGCAGACACCCCGGAGCTTGAGCAGCTGTACAAGGACTTCGAGGCGAACAACATGACGCCGCTGTGGACGCAGCTCGGCGACCTCATGCCGTTGCAGCCGAGCCCCGCTGCAATCCCCTTCGTGTGGCGCTGGAAGGTGCTGCACGACATCGCGCGGCGCGCCGGCCATCTCGTGCCCGTCGGGCGCGGCGGCGAGCGGCGCGCCATCGCCCTCGCGAACCCTGGCCTCCCCGGCACCGCGTATGCGACCCCGACGCTGTGGGCGGCCATCCAGTGGCTTGAGGGCCACGAGACAGCCCCCGAGCATCGTCACAGCCAGAACGCGTTCCGCTTCGTGGTGGAGGGTGAGGGTGTGTGGACGGTCGTCAACGGCGACCCTGTGCGCATGAGCCGCGGCGACTTCCTGCTCACGCCGGGGTGGAACTTCCACGGCCACCACAACGAGACCGACCAGCCGATGGCGTGGATCGACGGCCTCGACATCCCGCTCTCGCACTACATGGATGTGGGCTTCTTCGAATTCGGCTCCGAGCGCGTCACCGACTACGCGACGCCCGACATCTCCCGATCCGAGCGGCTCTGGGCCTACCCGGGCCTGCGCCCGCTCTCGAGCCTCGACCCGCTCGTGTCGTCGCCGATCCCCGCCTACCGCTGGGAGTACACCGACCGCGCGCTCGCCGAGCAGCTCCTGCTCGAAGACGAGGGCCACCCGGCCACCGTCGAGCAGGGCCATGCTGCCGTGCGGTTCTCCAACCCGACGACAGGCGGCGACGTCATGCCGACGATCCGCGCCGAATTCCACCGACTCCGCGCCGGCGCCGCCACCCAGACCCGCCACGAGGTCGGATCGAGCGTCTGGCAGGTCTTCGAGGGCTCCGGCACCGCGGTGCTCGGCGACGTCGAACACAAGCTCGAGAAGGGCGACCTCTTCGTCGTCCCCTCGTGGGTACCGTGGTCACTGCACGCCAACGGCGAGCAGTTCGACCTGTTCCGCTTCTCGGATGCGCCCGTCATGGAGCGCCTCCACTTCAACCGCACCTACATCCCTGGAGAGAACAAGTGAAACTCGCAACACTCCGCGCCGAGGCCCGCCCCGGCAGCAGCACCGTCGCCGTCCGCATCGACGGTGACGCCGCCGTCGAGATCGACGGATTCACGGATGTCGGTGCCCTGCTCGCGACGGAAGGCTGGCGCGACACCGCGGCAGCCGCATCCGGTGCGAGCCATGCGCTCGCCGACATCGAGCCGCAGCGTTGGGCTCCTGTCGTGCCGAAGCCCGGCAAGATCGTCTGCGTGGGCCTCAACTACGGCACCCACATCACGGAGATGGGCCGCGAACTGCCGGTGCATCCGACGCTGTTCGCCAAGTTCCCTGAGGCGCTCATCGGCCCGTTCGATGACGTCGAGATGCCCGCCATTTCGAACGAGGTCGACTGGGAGGCGGAGCTCGCCGTCATCATCGGCGCCCCCGCGCGCCGCGTCACCGAGGGCGAGGCGACCGCGCACATCGCCGGCTACGCCGTGCTCAACGATGTGACCATGCGCGACTACCAGTACCGCACGCTGCAGTGGCTGCAGGGCAAGACGTTCGAGAACACGACACCGTTCGGCCCGTACCTGGTGACGACCGACGAGTGGCAGCTCGGCCCCGACATGCGCTGCATCGTCGACGGCGACACCGTGCAGGACACGACGACGGCAGACCTGGTGTTCACGCCGGAGAAGCTCGTCTCCTACATCTCCGACATCGTCACGCTGAACGCGGGCGACGTCATCGCGACCGGCACCACCGGCGGGGTCGGCCACGCCCGCAAGCCCGCGCGCTACCTGAAGGACGGCTCCATCCTGGAGACCGAGATCGACGGGCTCGGCGCCCAGCGCAACCTGGCCAAGTCCGTCTAGGCATCCGTTGTCGGCCCGGATGTCGCATCCGGGCCGACAACCAAGCGAAGGAGTTCTGATGGCCGCACGTACCGACAACGTCGACGACCCGAAGCTCGCGGCGGGCCTGCTGCTCGCGCGCCGCGGCACGGCATTCTTCTCCCGCAAGCTCAACGAGCTGAGCGACAGTGAGCTGTACGAGCCGTCGCTCCTCTCCGGGTGGACCCGCGCCCACCTCGCGGCGCACGTCGGCTACAACGCCCGCGCCCTCACGCGTCTCACCGAGTGGGCGGCGACGGGCGTCGAGACGCCCATGTACTCCTCGCCCGAGCAGCGCAACGACGAGATCCAGCTGGGGGCGACGCTCAGCGCGCGGGCGCTGCGCAACCTCAGCGACCACGCGATCGTGCACCTGAACGTGGAATGGCGTGACCTGCCCGCGGATGCCTGGGGTCGCCAGGTCAGAACGGCGCAGGGCCGCATCGTCCCCGTCTCCGAGACGGTCTGGATGCGCACCCGCGAGGTGTGGCTGCACGCGATCGACCTCGGCAACGGGGCGAGCGTGCGCGACCTGCCGACCGAGTTCGTCGACCGGCTGCTGCCGGAGGTCGTCGCACTGTGGAAGACGCGCGGCGACGCCGTGCCCAACCTGCTGCTGCGCGCCACCGACCGCCCCGATCTGTCGCTGCGACTCGATGACGCAGCCGACGCCGAGCCGGAGGTGCTCACCGGCGAGGCCGCCCAGCTCCTCGCGTGGGAGACCGGACGCGCGAACACCGGGCTGCAGCTCTCGGGCGGCGGGCCCGTGCCTGTCGCGCCGCGGTGGCTCTGAGCATCCGCCTCGTCCTAGGATCATCGGATGCTGTCACCCGAGCTTGCGCGCTACACCGGCTACCTGGTTCGTCGCGCCCAGCAGCTGCATGCCGCACTGTGGCAGCAGGAACTCCTGACGGAGAGCACCTCCGTGCAGTTCGGCGTGCTCAGCCTGCTCGCCAGCAACCCGGGTATCGACCAGCGCTCACTGGGCGCGCTGCTGCAGCTGGACCGTTCCACCGTCGCCGACGTCGTGCTGCGGATGGAACGCCGCGGCCTGATCGCGCGCGTGCGTGATGAAGGGGACCGCAGGAGGAACATCCTGAGCCTCACCGAGCAGGGCAGCGAGGAGCTCGCGACGCTGCTGCCGCATGCGGAGCGCGTGAACGAGGCCCTCGTCGGCGGGCTCGACGAGCGTGACCGCGCAGAGCTGAACCGCCTGCTGGGCATCCTGCTCGACACGCAGACGGCCCGCTCGCTCTCCGCTGGTTGAGGAGGCCGCCCGCGGCCGTCTCGAAACCTCACCCGCGAGCAACCCCGGTGAAAGATTCGCCAGTCTTTCACCCCGAGCCGGACCTCTCTCGGGGAATCCCGCAGTGGGGTGCGGGTAGAGTTTCTTGAGGCACACTTCTGCGGCCCTGCTCTTTCGGTCCGCATGGACTTTCGCCACTTCCAGACAATTACGCGCGGATAGGAATGAGCAGCGTGGATCTATATGAGTACCAGGCCAGGGACCTTTTCGAGTCCTATGGCGTTCCCGTACTTGCCGGCCTGATCGCCGACACCCCTGAGGAGGCGAGGGCCGCCGCTGAGAAGATCGGTGGCACTGTCGTCGTCAAGGCGCAGGTGAAGGTCGGTGGTCGAGGCAAGGCGGGCGGTGTCAAGGTCGTCCACAATGCGGATGATGCGTTCGCGGCGGCGGAGCAGATCCTGGGCCTCGACATCAAGGGTCATGTCGTCAAGCGCGTCATGATCGCCGCCGGTGCTCGCATCGACAAGGAGTTCTACTTCTCGGTGCTGCTCGACCGCGCCAACCGCTCCTACCTGTCGCTGTGCAGTGTCGAGGGCGGCATGGAGATCGAGGAGCTCGCCGTTGAGCGGCCTGACGCTCTCGCCAAGATCGAGGTCAACCCGCGCGCGGGTCTCGACCTGGCCAAGGCGGAGGAGATCGCCCGGGCTGGCGGCTTCCCCGAAGAGCTGGTCGCCAAGGTCGCGCCGGTCTTCGTGAAGCTCTACGACGTCTACAAGGGTGAGGATGCGACGCTCGTCGAGGTCAACCCGCTCGTGCTCACCGAAGATGGCGACATCATCGCGCTCGACGGCAAGGTCTCGCTTGACGAGAACGCCGGCTTCCGGCACCCGAAGCATGAGGCGCTCGAGGACAAGTCGGCTGCCGACCCGCTCGAGGCGAAGGCCAAGGAGAACGACCTCAACTATGTGAAGCTCGACGGTGAGGTGGGTGTCATCGGTAACGGTGCCGGCCTCGTCATGTCGACGCTGGATGTTGTGGCCTACGCGGGTGAGAGGCATGGCGGCGTGAAGCCGGCCAACTTCCTCGACATCGGTGGCGGAGCATCCGCCGAGGTGATGGCTGCGGGCCTCGACGTCATCCTGAACGACGCGCAGGTCAAGAGTGTCTTCGTGAACGTCTTCGGCGGCATCACCGCCTGTGACGCTGTCGCCAAGGGCATTGTGGGCGCGCTTGCCGAGCTCGGCTCGGCCGCGAACAAGCCGCTCGTGGTGCGCCTCGACGGCAACAAGGTCGAGGAGGGTCGTCGCATCCTGAACGAGGCGAACCACCCGCTCGTGACCCTGGCCGCAACCATGGACGAGGGCGCCGACAAGGCCGCCGAGCTCGCCAACGCAGCGAAGTAAGGAACGCCGAATGTCTATCTTCCTCAACAAGGATTCCAAGGTCATCGTCCAGGGCATCACCGGCGGCGAGGGCACCAAGCACACCGCCCTCATGCTGAAGGCGGGCACCCAGGTTGTCGGCGGCGTCAACGCGCGCAAGGCCGGCACGACCGTTCTGCACCACGACAAGGACGGCAACGAGGTCGAGCTGCCTGTCTTCGCATCCGTGGCTGAGGCCATGGAGAAGACGGGGGCGGATGTCTCGATCGCGTTCGTTCCGCCGGCTTTCACCAAGGATGCGGTGGTCGAGGCGATCGACGCCGAGATCCCGCTGCTGGTCATCATCACGGAGGGTGTGCCTGTCGGCGACTCGGCCGAGTTCTGGGCCTACGCGCAGGAGAAGGGCAACACGACCCGCATCATCGGGCCGAACTGCCCCGGCATCATCACGCCCGGTGAGTCGCTTGTCGGCATCACGCCGGCGAACATCACCGGCAAGGGCCCGATCGGTCTCGTCTCCAAGTCGGGAACGCTTACCTACCAGATGATGTACGAGCTGCGCGATCTGGGCTTCTCGACAGCGATCGGTATCGGCGGCGACCCCATCATCGGCACCACGCACATCGACGCGCTTGCCGCGTTCGAGGCCGACCCGGAGACGAAGGCGATCGTCATGATCGGTGAGATCGGTGGCGACGCTGAGGAGCGCGCGGCCGACTTCATCAAGGCGCACGTGACGAAGCCGGTCGTCGGCTACGTCGCAGGTTTCACCGCGCCGGAGGGCAAGACGATGGGCCACGCAGGCGCGATCGTCAGTGGTTCCGCCGGCACCGCGCAGGCGAAGCAGGAGGCCCTCGAGGCTGCGGGCGTGAAGGTCGGCAAGACGCCGTCCGAGGCGGCCAAGCTCATGCGCGAGGTCCTCGCAGCGCTGTAAGGCTCACGCACCAAACGGATGGCCCGCTTCGGCGGGCCATCCGTCGTTAACGGCCGCGCCACCCGCGCCCGCCCGCGCCCGCCCGCATCCGCCCGCCCCTCCATCTCGCCGAGACTGCACGTATTGCACGTTTTGGCGTCCAAAGCGTACGGTTTGCGTACTCTCGGCGAAGTGTGTGGTCGCATCCGGGTGCCCGTCCCGCGCCACCACTTCACCACCCACTCCGCCCGCCTGCCCGTTCCCACCCCCTCCACTTCGCCGAGACTGCACGTATTGCACGTTTTTGCGCCCAAACCGTGCGGTTTGCGTACTCTCGGCGAAGTGTGCGGTCGCACCCGGGCGGCATCCACCTCACCCATTTCGCCGAGAGTACGCAGGTTGCACGTTTGCGGCGCGAAAGCGTGCGGTTTGCGTACTCTCGGCGACGCGGTCGGCGGGGGAGCTGTGACGCCGCCGCAGCGCAGGTAGGGTCGGAGACGGTATGAATCGCTCGCTCACCGCCGTCTTCTCCGCCCTGGAGGCGCTGCTCGTCGTCGGCATCGGCATCGGTATCTCGCTGGTTCCGCTGACGCTGATGTGGGGCATCCAGTACGGTCTGCAACTCGACTGGGTGCTGTTCTGGCGCGCCTCCGTCGACATGTGGCTGCTCGGCCACGGCGCGGGCATGACGGCGGCCCTCGATGAGGTGACGGCGGCGGCGCTCGGCCTGCCCGGAGCCGAAACCCCGTTCGTGCTGACGCTCGCCCCGCTCGGCTTCGGTCTGCTCACCCTGCTGCTCGGCCAGCGTGCGGGCCGGCGCATCGCCGAGACGCCGCACCACCTGCTGGGGCTCGCCGTCGCGGTCGTGACGTTCGCGGTGCTCGCGTTCGTCCTCGTGCTGACGGCGCTCCATCCGCTCGCCCGTCCCTCGATCGTGCAGGGCACCGCCTTCACGACGCTCGTCTTCGCGGTCGGCCTCGGCCTGGGCGCGGGGCTGGCCCGGTACCGTCTGGCAGGCTCGCGGCCGGTCGACGCGATCGACCGCCTGTGGGAGCGGCTCACGGACTGGCCTGTGCGGATGCGCGCCGTCGTCGGCAGCGCGCTCGTCGGCGCCGTTGCATCCGTCGCCGCGCTCGTCGTGGTCGCGTCTCTCGTGCTCGCCCTGCTGGTGGCCGTCAACTATGGCGACATCGTCGCCCTCTACGAGGGGGCGCACTCGGGGGTGCTGGGTGGGGTCGCGCTGACGCTCGCGCAGCTGGCCTTCGTGCCGAATCTGGTGATCTGGTGCGCGTCGTGGCTGCTCGGTCCCGGTTTCGCGATCGGCGCTGGTTCGGCCGTGTCGCCGCTCGGCACGGCGCTCGGGCCGATCCCGGCGATCCCTGTGCTGGGGGCGCTGCCGACGGGTCAACTCGCGTGGGGGTTCCTGGGGTTGCTCGTGCCGGTGGTGCTCGCGTTTCTCGTCGGCGTGCTGCTGAGCTCCCGCCTTCGCGGGGCGCTCGGTGCGCGTCCGGCGCTCGGCACGGTTCTGGCGACGGGCGGGGCGACCGCGCTCGGGGCGGGTCTGCTCATGGGGCTGCTCGCCTGGTGGTCGGGCGGTTCTGGCGGCCCGGGCCGGCTCGCCGAGTTGGGCCCGTCGCCGCTGCTTGTGGGGCTGTGCGCGGCGCTCGAGATCGGGCTGGCGTGCACCGCCGGGATGTTGGCGGCCCGCGCGCGGGAGTAGGGCGCGTGAGCCGGTTTCGGTACGGTCGCGCGACCCCGATCCCTCAAGCAGCAGGGTGATTCGCTGGTCGAGGTGTCGCCACCTGCGACGGGGCGGCCCTCATGGCGGCAGTAGGCTTGTCGAGTGCTGAAACTCGTCGTGCTCATCTCCGGTGGCGGCTCGAATCTGCGCTCGCTGCTGGAGGCTGCGCAGGATGCGGAGTATCCGGCCCGGGTGGTTGCGATCGGTGCCGATCGTGACGCGGAGGGCCTCGTGCACGCCGAGGAGTTCGGCATCCCGTCGTTCGCCGTCTCGTTCGCGAACTATCCCGACCGTGAGGCGTGGGGGGATGCGCTGCTCGAGCAGGTTCAGCAGTGGCAGCCTGATCTGGTCATCCTGAGTGGGCTCATGCGCCTTCTGCCGCCGCGCGTGGTCGCGGCCCTGTCTCCGAATCTGATCAACACGCATCCGGCGTATCTGCCTGAGTTCCCGGGCGCGCATGGCGTGCGCGACGCGATCGCGGCGGGTGTGTCCGAGTCGGGCGCGAGTGTCATCGTCGTCGACAACGGGGTCGACAGTGGCCCGATCCTGTCGCAGCGCCGGGTTGCGGTGCTGCCGAATGACACCGAGTCGTCTCTGCACGACCGCATCAAGCTCGTCGAGCGGGAGCTGCTGGTGCAGGTCGTGCTCGACATCGCCAATGGAACCATCGACCTGAAGGAGCTTGTCTCATGAGCGGCCCCAGCCATGACGCATCCGAGTACCGTGACCGCGACGCCATCCCGCTGAGGCGGGCCCTCATCTCGGTGAGCGACAAGTCGGGCCTGCTTGAGCTGGCCGCGGCACTGGTGGACGCCGGCGTCGAGATCGTCTCGACGGGGTCGACGGCGAAGATGATTGCGGATGCGGGGCATCCGGTCACCGAGGTTGCGACGGTCACGGGCTTTCCCGAGTCGCTTGACGGCCGGGTGAAGACGCTGCACCCGTTCATCCATGCGGGCATCCTCGCCGATCTGCGCCTGGCCGCGCACGAGCAGCAGCTGCAGGAGCTCGGGGTGGAGCCGTTCGAGCTTGTCGTCGTGAACCTGTACCCGTTCGTGGAGACGGTCGCGTCGGGTGCGCAGGGTGGTGCTGTGGTCGAGCAGATCGACATCGGCGGGCCGGCCATGGTGCGTGCCGCCGCGAAGAACCACGCGAATGTGGCGATCGCGGTGTCGCCCGAGAGTTACCAGCAGATCATCAAGGCGGCCACGCTCGGCGGCACGACGCTCGCCCAGCGGCAGCGTCTCGCGGGTGAGGCGTTCGCGCACACGGCCGCGTACGACACGGCGGTTGCTGAGTGGTTCGCCGCGAATGTGGGCGTGCGGGCCGAGCATCCGGTGCAGGGCGAGTCGACGGATGCCGCGGCCGAGTCGATCACGCTGACCGCGACGCTCAAGGACACGCTGCGGTACGGCGAGAACTCGCACCAGTCGGCGGCCCTGTATGTGGAGGCCGACGGCCACGGCATCGCCCAGGCCACGCAGCTGCACGGCAAGGAGATGTCGTACAACAACTATGTCGACGCGGATGCCGCACTGCGGGCCGCGTTCGACTTCAGCGAGCCTGCGGTCGCCATCATCAAGCACGCGAACCCGTGCGGCATCGCCGTCTCGCGTGGTTCGGGTGACCCGATCGCGTCGGCGCATGCGCGGGCGCACGACTGCGACCCCGTCTCCGCGTTCGGTGGCGTGATCGCCGCGAACCGCACGGTGACGGCTGCTGCCGCCCTGTCGATCAAGGACATCTTCACCGAGGTTGTGGTGGCTCCCGGTTTCGAGCCGGAGGCGCTGGCCATCCTGCAGACGAAGAAGAACCTGCGCCTGCTGCAGCTTCCTGAGGGCTACGCCCGCAGCGAGCGCGAGCTGCGCCAGGTGTCGGGTGGCCTGCTGGTGCAGTCGGCCGACAACTACGACGACTTCAGCACGGACGGCTGGAAGCTTGTGACGGGCGCCCCCGCCGATGAGACCACGATGGCCGACCTGGAGTTCGCGTGGCGGGCCGTGCGCTCGGTCAAGTCGAACGCCATCCTGCTCGCGCACGACGGCGCCTCGGTGGGTGTCGGTATGGGCCAGGTCAACCGGGTCGACTCGTGCCACCTTGCCGTGGACCGCGCGGGCGACCGTGCCCCGGGCAGCGTCGCAGCATCCGACGCCTTCTTCCCCTTCGCGGACGGGCTCGAGGTTCTGCTGCGCGCGGGTGTGAAGGCCATCGTGCAGCCGGGCGGTTCGGTGCGCGACGAGGAGGTCATCGCGGCGGCGAAGGAAGCCGGCGTGACCATGTACTTCACGGGCGAGCGCCACTTCTTCCACTGAGCGGGGCCGGATGCTCGCTGGTTGAGGGGCATGGAGTACCGTCTCGAAACCTCATGGCGATGGGTGGTTGTCAGCGGGTGGGCGGAGGATCTAGTCTGTAAGGCTGCCCGCCGCACATCAGGGGTGCGGGCGGCAGGGTGAGAGGCCGCGCGGACCCGCGGCCCGCCCACCGATCCACAGGGACCACAAGTGCCAGAACAGCAGAAGCGCGCCGCCTCGTCGGGCGGAACCTTCCGGTCGATTGTGCGGGTGTACCCGTATGCGCGTCCGGCGATGCCGCGCATCTATCTGGGGATGGCGGCGGCCCTGGTGGCATCCGTTGTCGCCCTTCTGATCCCGCAGGTGCTGCGCTCGCTCGTTGACGGCCCGCTGAAGGATGGCGATTCGGGCCAGATCGTCGCGCCTGTGCTCATCGTGCTCGGCTTGGGTGTGCTCGAGGCGGCCATGATCTGGTTGCGTCGCTGGTTCGTGCTGCTGCCGGGTACGGCCATCGAGGCGCGGATGCGCAACGGGCTGTATCACCAGCTTCAGGATCTGCCGGTCGCGTTCCATGACCGCTGGCCGAGCGGGCAGCTGCTGTCGCGTGCGGTGAGCGATCTGAGTCTGATCCGCCGCTGGTTGTCGTTCGGCATCGTGCTGCTTGTGGTGAACACGGTGACGATTTTGATCGGGTTCGGCTTCCTGGTGGCCATCAACTGGATGCTGGGGCTGCTGTTCCTGGTCTGCTCTGTGCCGCTCTGGATCTACGGTTTCGTGTTCGAGAACCGCTATTCGGTGGTGGCGCGGCGCAGCCAGGACCAGAGCGGTGATCTGGCGACGACCGTGGAGGAGTCGGTTCACGGCATCCGCGTGTTGAAGGCGTTCGGTCGCGGCCGTGAGGCGTTGAGGGGTTTCGGCGTTCAGGCCGAGCAGCTGCAGGCGACGGAGATCGAGAAGGCGAAGGCGGTGGCCGGCATCTGGCTGTGGCTGCTGCTGGTGCCCGATGTGACGTTCGCGCTGGGCCTGCTCGGCGGCGTGTGGTTGGCCGTGGAGGGCCAGTTGACGGTGGGCGAGCTGGTGGCGTTCTTTGCGACGGCGACGGTGCTGCGCTGGCCTGTCGAGTCGATCGGGTTCCTGCTGTCGATGACGTTCGACACGCGCACCGCGGTCGACCGTTTCTTCGAGGTCATGGATGAGGTCAACGCGATTGCCGATCCGGATGCCCCCACGACGCTGGAGAAGGTGGAGGGTCGACTGGCCTTCGACGGTGTGCATTTCAGGTATCAGGATGCTGCTGCCGCATCCGCCGATCTCCTCGACGGTATCGAGCTGGTCGTCGAACCGGGCGAGACGATGGCGCTGGTCGGGCTCACGGGCAGCGGCAAGTCGACGATGACGGCGCTGGCCACGCGGCTGTACGACGTCACGGGCGGAGCGGTCACGATCGATGGCGTCGACGTGCGCGAGCTGCGCCGCACCGAGCTGCGCCGGCACATCGCGATGGCGTTCGAAGACGCGATCCTGTTCTCGGCGAGCGTGCGCGACAATGTGCTCCTGGGGCGGCCGGATGCCTCGGAGGAGGAGCTCGCGGAGGCCCTGTCGATCGCGCAGGCCGACTTCGTGTACTCGCTGCCGAAGGGCCTCGACACGCTCATCGGCGAGGAGGGTATGAGCCTTTCGGGTGGGCAGCGGCAGCGGCTGGCGCTGGCCAGGGCGGTCGCGGCGAAGCCTGCCGTGCTCGTGCTCGACGACCCGCTCTCCGCGCTCGACGTCGACACGGAGGCGCGTGTGGAGGCGGCCCTGCGCAGAGTTCTGGCGTCGACGACGGCGCTCATCGTGGCGCACCGGCCGTCGACGGTGGCGCTCGCCGACAGGGTCGCGCTGCTGGAGGAGGGGCGCGTGACCGCCGTCGGCACGCACTCCGAGCTGCTCGCGACGAGCGAGCACTACAGGTTCGTGATCTCGAGCCTCGAAGACGAAGACAAAGACGAAGACAGGCGAGAGGGGGTGTCGGCATGAGCGTCACAGGGGTCATGGGTGAGGAGCGCGACGACTTCTCCCGCGCCGAGAGCCGACAGATCCGTCAGCGGTCCATCGCGCTGCTCTCCTCGCTGCTGCGGCCGCTGTGGGGCAGGGTGACGGTGACGGCGCTCGTGGTCGTGCTGAGCACGGCGGCGCAGGTGGTGGGTCCCGCGCTGATCGCGATCGGCATCGACAACGGCCTGCCTGCGGCGCTGAACGCTGACTGGATGCCGCTGTGGCTGACGGTGGCCGGCTATCTGGCCGCGGGCATCATGGGCGCCGTGCTGATCTCCTCCTACACGGTCATGTCGGCGCGCATCAGTCAGGCGATCCTGCTCGATCTGCGCAAGCGGGTGTTCCTGCACACGCAGCGGCTGAGTCTCGACTTCCACGAGAACTACACGTCTGGCCGCATCATCGCGCGCCAGACGAGCGACCTTGATTCGATCCGCGAGCTGCTCGATTCCGGCATCAACCAGTTGGTGCGCGGCGGCCTGTACATGGGGTTCATCACGGTGGCGATGTTCCTCGTCGACTGGGTGAGCGGTCTGCTGCTGCTGATCGCGCTCGTGCCGCTCGCGGTGCTGTTCCGTTGGTTCCAGCGTCGCTCGCAGGCGGGCTTCCGCCGCACCCGTGTGGCCTCGGCGCGCCTCATCGTGAAGTTCGTGGAGACGATGACGGGCATCCGGGCGGTGAAGGCGTTCCGAACGGAGAAGCGCAACGAGGAGGTCTTCGGCGAGCATGTCGAGGAGTACCGGGATGCGAACGCGAAGGTCATCCAGCTGTTCGGCACCTTCGAGCCGGGGCTGATCCTGCTCGGCAATGTGACGCTCGCTGCGCTGCTGTTGGTGGGCGGGCTGCGGGTGGCCGACGGCCAGCTCGCGATCGGCGCGCTCCTGGCGGTTCTGCTGTACTCGCGCCAGTTCTTCGCCCCCGTCGAGGAACTGGCCATGTTCTACAACTCCTACCAGTCGGCTGCTGCCGCGTTGGAGAAGATCTCGGGCGTGCTCGAGGAGCGGCCGAGTGTGCAGGATCCGACCACACCGATCGACCTGTGGCAGGCGAAGGGCGGCGTCGGCTTCGACGGCGTCGAGTTCGCCTACACGGAGGACCGGGTGGTGCTGCCGAGCTTCGACCTGCAGATCCCGGCCGGCCAGACCATCGCACTCGTCGGGTCGACGGGCGCGGGCAAGTCGACGCTCGCGAAGCTGATCTCGCGCTTCTACGACCCCACGCAGGGCAGGGTTTCGCTCGACGGCGTCGACCTTCGGAGGCTGCACCCGAAGGATCTGCGCCGCGCGATCGTGATGGTCACGCAGGAGGCGTACCTGTTCTCGGGCACCGTCGGCGGCAACATCGCCCTCGGCAAGCCGGACGCCACGCGAGACGAGATCGTCGCCGCGGCGAAGGCGGTCGGTGCGCACGATTTCATCGAGCGGCTTCCGGATGGCTATGAGACGGATGTCAACAAGCGCGGCGGCAGGGTGAGCGCCGGTCAGCGGCAGCTCATCTCCTTTGCGCGCGCGTTCCTCGCCGACCCCGTCGTGCTCATCCTCGACGAGGCGACGGCGTCGCTCGACATCCCCAGCGAGAGGCTCGTGCAGGAGGGGCTGCAGACGCTGCTGGCGGATCGCACGGCCGTGATCATCGCGCACCGCCTGTCGACGGTCGCCATCGCTGACAGGGTGCTTGTGATGGAGCACGGTCGCATCGTGGAGGATGGTGCGCCGGAGGAGCTGATCGCGGGCACGGGCAGCTTCGCGCGCATGCACGCCGCCTGGCGCGACTCTCTCGTCTGAGCGACTCGCTCCGCAACCCGCCGGGTCTCCGCACCCAATAGGCTCATGAGCATGGCCTATCCCACTCTTACCCTGTCGCCCGCCCGCCGCGTCGGCGGTGCCCTTGCCGCGGGTGCCGTGGTGGCCGTCATCGCCCACGCGGTGACGGTGTTCGTGTTCTTTGTGTCGTCGGGGGCTGACCCGGCGAACTTTGCGACGCTCAGCGAGTTCTTCCAGATGGGCAGCCTGTTGGGCTTCGTGTTGCTGGCTCTGGCTGCCGCGCTGGAGGCATTCCGCTGGTGGTATGTGGCGTTGCCGGCTGGTGCGCTGGCCGCAGTCCTGGCCGCATATTTCGGCACCATGTTGTCGCTGGTGGGTCAGGGCAACACGCTCGACCAGGCGGCGTTCGCCTATCTGGCGAATTCGCTCGTGGGGCCGAACCTGGTTTTCACTGTGGCGGCGGCGGTCGCTTCGGCGACGGCGGGTGTTGCCATCTGGAGGCGCATTGCGGGCAGCTCTGCGGCATCCGAGCGTCGTATTGCTCTTGTGCGGCTTCCGGCCAGCAATCTGGCGGAGGGCGAGATCACGCACATCGAGCGGCTGCCCGTGAACGCGGAGCTCGCCGATCAGCAGTGGGAGCAGTATGTTGCCGCTCTGGATGCTCACGGCTGGGAGGTCGTGGAGGTTCCCGTCGCGGAGGGCCACGCCGATTCGGTGTTCATCGAGGACACTGTGGTGATCTTCGGCACGACGGCTGTCATCGGCAGCCCGGGTGCCGCGTCGCGGATCGGTGAGACGGATGCTGTCGAGTCGGCGGTGCGCGGGCTTCGCCTGAAGGTCTCCCGCATCCAGCAGCCGGGCACGCTCGATGGTGGCGATGTGCTGAAGGTCGGCCGCACCGTCTATGTGGGCAGCAGCGGTCGCACGAATGCGGAGGGCATCCGTCAGTTGCGCGGCATCGTGTCGCCGCTCGGCTACACGGTTGTCGCGGTTCCGATGACGAAGGCGCTGCATCTGAAGACGGCGGTGACGGCACTGCCCGACGGCACCGTGATCGGCTTCGAGCCCTTCATCGACGACACGGGCCTGTTCGAGCGCTTCCTGGCGGTGCCGGAGGCGGAGGGCGCCGCGGTCGTGGTGCTCGACGAGGGCACCGTTCTCATGTCGGCGGCCGCGCCGAAGACGGCGGAGCTGCTCACCCGGCTCGGCTATGACGTCGTGACGGTGTCGATCGGCGAGTTCGAGAAGCTCGAGGGCTGCGTGACCTGCCTGTCGGTGCGGGTGCGCTGAGGCACCCGCGGGCGGCTCCTACAGCTGCCCAGACGGAGCAGCCCCTACGGGAGGAACGTCTCGAATTCGGGGATGTGCTTCAGGCTCAGGTATTTGACGGCGATGGTGGCGAGCTTGGTGGCCGCCTCCGCGTTGAAGTCGGTCCTGTAGGTGGGGAGTGCTGCGGTGATGCGCTCGTTCCACTGCGTCTGCGTGTAGGTGGTCACGATGGCCCGCACCTTGGTGGGGTTCTCGTTCGAGAACTCGATCGACTTGGTGAGCGCCTTCGTGAACCGCTCCAGGACATCCGGGTTCTCGGCGGCGAAGTCGGCCGAGGTGAAGTAGGCGCCCACGTCGAGGTTCGGGTCGAAGTCGTAGTAGCTGTAGCTGAGCACGCGCTTGCCGTTGTTGAGCGCGCGGGTCAGGTAGGGCTCGACCAGGAAGGCGGCGTCGACGGTGCCGTCGTCGAGCGCCTTCTCGGCGTCCTGGAAGGCGACCTCTCGCCACTGCACCGTCCAGGAGATGCCGCCGACGGCATCCATGGTCGCTCGCAGCACCGTGTCGTTGGTGTCGAGCAGGCTGTTGCTGCCGACGAAACCGCCCTCGAGGTCGTTGAGACTCTGGACGTCGGAGTCGCCGCTGACGATGAGCGCGCCGAAGTCTGCCTCCGCGTCGCCTGACGATGAGCCCGCGGGGGCGATGAGCTCGAGTTCGGAGCCGGAGACCGAGGCCCGCATGAGGCTGAGCATGTCGCTCACTGCGACGTCGTAGTTGCCTTCGACGGTCGGCTGGATGAGCGCGGCGCTGCCCGATGCGAGCGAACCGATGCGCAGCGACAGACCCTCATCGGCGAAGAAGCCCTCGTCGACGCCCACGAACAGCGGTGCGCTCTCGAGGCTGGGGAGCACCCCGACCGATATGTCGGTGAGACCGGATGCTCCGGCGCCTTCAGAGCCGCACCCGGTGAGTGCCGTGCCTACGATACTGAGCGCAGCGAATGCTGCCACAGTGGACTTCTTCATGATCACTCCGTTGTCATCGGGTATGCGTAGGAGATACGTCTGGCGACTCAACCACGGTCGCGCCCCTGCGCAAGCATGACACAGCCTCATGGAGCGGAATAGAACCCTTAAGGGGGTGGCCTCGTGTCGGGCGGGAGGGTCACTCCCCGGAGTGGCGAGCCCGGGCGAGATCCACGCGAAACGTTCCCGAGCGAGACCAGAGCAGCGGGGTGCCCTCTGCCCGGTAGTGCTCGAGGGCGCGTGCCGAATGGTCGACGGCCGGATGCCCGCTGGCCCGGATCACCCGCCACCACGGCACATCAGACCCGTACCAGGCCATCACCTGCCCGACGGCGCGGGCCGCGCGTGAGCCGAGGGCGGCGGCGACGTCGCCGTAGCTCATGACCTGGCCGGGAGGGATCGAGGCGACGACGTCGAGCACCCGCGACACGAAGTCCTCCGATGGGGGAGTCGATGGCGGAGTCGCCGCCATCAGAGCTGGATCGATCCGACCTTCTCGCCGTACTGGGTCTCCTCGACGACGACGAAGCCGACGCGGAGGAAGAACTCCTCCGGTCCGTCCTCGCCGGGTTCCCAGATGACGGTGAGTCGTTCGAAGCCGCGTCTGCGTGCCTCGTCGACGGCGGCCTGCACGGCGAACTTGCCGACGCCGCGACCCTGCGCCTCTGCGGCGACATTCATGCGCCAGATGCAGCTGCGGAACTGCTCTTCATGGGCATCCGCATCGAAGTTGGCCATCAGGAATGCGAGCACGGTGCCGTCGGCGTCGACGACGACGCGCTGCCAGTAGGTGCTCGGGTCGAGCAGCGGGCCGGCGATCGCGTAAGAGACGGGCGCGATGAACTGTTCCTGCCCCGGCTTGAGGGTGAGCGTGTTCGCTGCCTCGATGTTCTTCGCGGAGAGCTCGTGGAGTGTCAGTTCGGCCATGACCTCAGGCTAACCTCTGCCGCCGTGGAAGCCCAACGGTATATCGTCGGCTCTTCTGGAGCGCACTCCCGAGGGCAGGCAGAAGGGTCGCCGCGTGGGTATCTTGCGGCGACCCATTGTGACTGCGAGTGTAGCGCCCGCCGTGACTCTCGGCTACGGAAGGATGCTGTCGAGGTCGGGCTGCTCGCGGAGCATCCCGTACTTCGTGGCTGCGGCGACGAGCTTGTCGGCCGCACCGCGATCGATCGTCTGGCTGAACACGGGCAGGGCGAGCCTGCTGCGCACATCGGCACCGGCACCGATGTAGGTGTTGATGTTGTCGCGTACGTCGTAGTCGGATGCCTCGGCGTAGTCGATCGACTTGGTGAGGGCCGCGGTGAAGCGCTCGACCAGTTCGGGGTCGTCCTTCGCGATGGCGGAGGAGGTGAAGTAGGCCGAGACGGTGAGGGCCGGGTCGAATTCGGCGTAGGGGTAGGAGAGCACGCGCATGCCGCTCATCCGGGCCTCCGTGGCGAAGGGCTCCACGACGAGCGCCGCGTCGACGGTGCCCTCCGAGATGGCCTGGACCGCGTCGATGAAGGCGACCTCCTTCAGTTCGATGCTCGCCGAGCTGCCACCGGCCGCGTCGATCGCGTTGCGGACGAGCAGGTCGTTGGTGGTGCGCAGCGAGTCGATGCCGACCGAGTGGCTGGTGAGGTCGGCGAGGTTCGTGATCGGTGAGTCCTTGCCCACGATGATCGCGGCGTAGTCGAAGGAGGTGTCGCCGGAGGTGGATGCTGCGCCACCGATGACGGACACCGGCTGCTTCGCCTCGAGGGCGGTGAGCAGCGAGAGTGCGTCGCTGTAGCCGAAGTCGTAGTTGCCCTCCGCGACGGCGGTGATGATCCCGCTGGTCTTCGAGGCGAGCGAGTTGATGCGGAGGGTGATGCCCTCTTCCGCGAAGAATCCCTGATCGAGGCCCAGGTAGAGGGGGGCGAGGTCGGCGCCGGGGATGACCCCGATGGTGACGTCGTTCGGTCCGGAGCCTGCGTTCGCGCCCTCGTCTGAGCATCCGGTCAGCGCGACGGCGAACAGGGAGGCTGCGACGATGCCGGCAAGCATCTGCTTCTTCATACCACTCCAGCGGGAGGAAGGATCCGGGCGGGAACCGGGAATCGGGTCGAAATCATGAACGGTGATCGGGTTCGGGTCAAGAACCCATGATCGCACTGTTCAGGCCCCGATTGCCACGGCCGCCTACCTCCAAACCGGGGGGCAAAATGCCTCCGCCCACGGCGCGCCTACGGCAGCAGGTCGTCGATCTGCGGTTTCGACGACAGGAAGTGGAAGCGCAGGCCCGCGTTGATGAGCTTGTTCAGGGCCGCCCGATCGATCTCGTTGCTGAAGCGGGGCAGAGCGAGCCGGCTGCGCACATCCGCCCCGGATGCGATGTAGGTCGTGATGTTGTTGCGCACCTTGTCGGGCTCGCTGGTCGCGTATTCGAGCGAATCCTCGATCGCGGCGGTGAAGCGCTCGACCAGCTCGGGGTGGCTCTTCGCCGTGTCCTCCGAGGTGAAGTAGGCAGAGACGGTGAGGTCCGGGCTGAACTCGGCGTAGGGGTAGGCGAGCACGCGCATCCCGTTGAGGCGCGCCTCCGTGACGAAGGGCTCCACGAGGAGCGCAGCGTCGACGGAGCCGTCGGCGACCGCCTGCGCACCGTCGATGAAGGGGATGGCGCGCCAGGTGACGGTGTCGCCGTCGGCCTCTGTCTCGTCGATGACCATCTGCACGACCGCCTGGTTGGTGGTGCCGATCGCGTCGACCGCGACCGTGGCGCCGTGCAGCTGCGCGAGCGACGTCACGGGGGAGTCGGCGTTCACGACGAGGGCTGCGTAGTCGAGGGCGGTGTCGCCGGATGTGGCCGCGGCGGCACCGACGAGGTGCAGCTTCGTGCCATCCTCGCGAGCCTTGAGCAGGGTGATTGCGTCGCTGTAGCCGAAGTCGAACTTCTCGGCGTCGACGGCGGTGACGATGCCGGCCGTGGTCGACGCGAGCGAGTTGATGGTGAGGGTGATGCCGTGCTCGGCGAAGAGGCCCTCCTGCTGGGCGAGGAAGAGCGGGGCGAGGTCGGCGCCCGGCACGACGCCGATGGTGACCTCGGTGAGCCCGGTCTTCGCCCCGGCGTCTGCTTCTGCGCATCCGGCCAGCAGCATGCCCGCGGCGGATGCCATGGCGATGCAGGCAAGCAGTTTCTTGTTCACGGGTCGCTCCATAGGGGTACTCGGGTGTGCGCGCTGTGCGCGGCAGGTGCCGACTCGGGAGGGTCGGCGTGCGGGGGAGCGCCGATGCTCGGCCTCAAGCCTGCCATAGCTTTTGGGAGAATTCCTCCACCAGATCGGGGGGTCTGTTGTTGGTTAACAACAGGTGAACGGAGCGTGAACGGATGCCCTCCGCCGCACGCAATGGGGTACAACTATCTCGACGTCAAGACAGTTGCTCAGGGCGGGTATGATGTATGCGGCCCTACGAGAGGAAGAACCCATTGGCAAAGATCAAGGTTGAAGGCACGGTCGTCGAACTCGACGGCGACGAGATGACACGCATCATCTGGCAGAAGATCAAGGACACCCTGATCCACCCCTATCTCGACGTGAACCTCGAGTACTACGACCTCGGCATCGAGAAGCGTGACGAGACGGATGACCAGATCACCATCGACGCGGCCCACGCCATCCAGAAGCACGGCGTCGGCGTCAAGTGCGCCACCATCACCCCCGACGAGGCCCGCGTCGAGGAGTTCGGCCTCAAGAAGATGTGGCGGTCGCCGAACGGCACCATCCGCAACATCCTCGGCGGCGTCATCTTCCGTGAGCCCATCATCATCTCCAACATCCCGCGCCTCGTGCCCGGCTGGAACAAGCCGATCATCATCGGTCGCCACGCCTTCGGCGACCAGTACCGCGCCACCGACTTCCTGTTCAAGGGCAAGGGCAAGCTCACGGTGGAGTTCACGCCGGAGGATGGCTCAGAGCCGATGAAGTTCGAGGTCTACGACGCTCCCGGCGACGGCATCGCGCAGGTCCAGTACAACCTCGACGACTCGATCGTCGACTTCGCTCGCGCCTCGCTCAACTACGGCCTCAGCCGCAACTACCCCGTGTACCTCTCCACCAAGAACACCATCCTGAAGGCCTACGACGGCCGCTTCAAGGACATCTTCGAGGAGATCTACGAGACCGAGTTCAAGGCGCAGTTCGAGGCTGCGGGCCTCACCTACGAGCACCGCCTCATCGACGACATGGTGGCATCCGCCATGAAGTGGGAGGGCGGCTACGTCTGGGCCTGCAAGAACTACGACGGCGACGTGCAGTCCGACACGGTCGCGCAGGGCTTCGGCTCGCTCGGCCTCATGACGTCGGTTCTGTCGACGCCAGACGGCAGGGTCGTCGAGGCGGAGGCCGCGCACGGCACCGTCACGCGTCACTACCGCCAGCACCAGCAGGGCAAGCCCACCTCGACGAACCCGATCGCCTCGATCTACGCCTGGACGCGCGGCCTCGCGCACCGCGGCAAGCTCGACGGCAACCAGGAGCTCATCGACTTCAGCCTCACCCTCGAGGATGTCGTCATCAAGTCGGTTGAGGCCGGTCACATGACCAAGGACCTCGCGCTTCTGGTCGGCCCTGAGCAGAAGTGGGAGACGACCGAGGAGTTCCTCGCGACGCTCGACGAGAACCTCAAGGCGCGCATGGCGGCGTAACCCGCCTCCCGCACGTCGAAGGCCCCCGCATCCATCACTCGGATGCGGGGGCCTTCTCCTGTGCGCTCGCGGTGGTCATCCGCGCCCCTGTTCGAGGTGAGAGGTCATCTTTCGCCCTATGCGGCCACAGTTGGGGCGAAGAGTGGCCACTCAAACCCGAGTGTGGTCACCGTGGTGGGGCAGGCGTACCGAGAAAATGCTCGAGCACGTACTGCGCGATCGCGATCGACGAGGTCGCCGCGGGCGAGGGCGCGTTGCGCAGCAGCGTGACGGGCCCCACCTGGTCGACGGCGAAGTCGTCGACCAGCTCGCCGCCGCGCCCCCACGCCTGGGCGCGCACGCCGGCGGCTCCCTTGTGGCTGAGGTCGCGCATCCGCAGCTCGGGGATGAACCGGCGGGCCTTGGTGTAGATGCGGCGCTTGATCAGTGACGCGCTGATCTCGTCGACGCCCATCCGCCAATGCTGCTTCGCGAGGGGCCACGCACCGGGCCACATGAGCGACTCCCAAGTGTCCTTGACGGAGATCGTGAGCCAGTCGTAGCCCTCGCGCGCGAGCGCAGGAACAGCGTTCGGGCCCATGTGCACGGTGTCGTAGACGCCGCGGGTGAAGTGCACCCCGAGAAAGGGGAAGCGCGGGTCGGGCACCGGGTAGATCATGCCGTTGACGAGATCGGTGCGGTCGGGAGTCAGCTCCCAGTACTCGCCACGGAACGGAAGGATCTTGGGCGACGGGTCTGCTCCGACGAAGCGAGCCACGGCATCCGACTGCAGGCCCGCGCACACGATGACGCGGTCGAACAGCTGCTCCGACTGCGAGGTCACGACCCGCACCCGGCCGTTCTCGAGGCGCATCCCGGTGACCTCCTGACCGAGCAGGATGCTGCCACCGGATGCGAGGGCATCCTGCCCCATGGCCTCCGTGACGGCGGCATAGTCGACGATTGCGGTGTGCGGGGAATGCACGGCCGCGATACCGGCGACGTGCGGCTCGATCTCGCGCAGGCGCTCGACGCCCTCGACGCGGGCGAGGTCGGGCACGCGATTCTCGATGGAACGCCGCTCGATCTCGGCGAGAGCGGGGAGCTCCGACTCGTCGACCGCGACGACGAGCTTGCCGACCTCGCGGTACGGCAGCCCCTTCTCCTGGCAGAACTCGCGCATCGAGACGCGGCCCGCCGCGCACAGGGTCGCCTTGAGCGATCCGGGCGCGTAATACAGGCCTGCGTGCACGACGCCGGAGTTGTGGCCCGTCTGGTGCCGGGCCAGCCCCGATTCCTTCTCGAAGACGACGACCTCGTCGCCGAGCCGGGTGAGCTCGCGGGCGAGCGCGATTCCGACGATGCCGCCACCGATGATCCCGGTCTTCACAGCCATCAGTGGGTCCTCACCGCCGCAGTCCTGATCGTCGCCGTCCTGATCCGAGTGTAGGGCGGGCCTCGCATCCGCCGCATGCCCGAATTGCACCCCGGATTGTCCGCACAAAGGGGGACAGGATGTCACGGATTGGTAACAAGTCACCCTTAAGCCCCCCCTAATGGGGGTGTATTCGTGCTTAGAGTGCCCTTGGCCGACGTGATCCGCCTGGCCGCAGAGCACCCTCTCGAGACAGGAAGAACTCCGTGAGACTTCGCCGGGCAGCATCCACCACAACAGCGTCCGCGGTCGCGGCGTTCGCGCTCATCGCAACCTCGCTCATGGGAGGTGGGGCGCTCGCAGCATCAGCGGTGCCCGCATCCATAGGCTCCGGAGGGCAGACCACCTTCACGCCCGGCCGCTACATCGTGAGCATGGTCGACCAGGCCGTCGCCACCTACGACGGCGGCGTGCGCGGCTTCGACGCCACGACGCCCCCGGAGGGCGAGCAGCTCAACCCGCGACGCCAGGCCGTGCAGAGCTACAGCAGCTACCTCGAAGAGCAGCAGGCCACCGCCGCCGCATCGGTCGGCGCCGACATCGAGTACTCGTACACGCTCGCCAGCAACGGCTTCTCGGCGGTGCTCACCGCGGAGCAGGCCGCCGAACTCGCGGCGAACAAGAACGTCGCCTCGCTCGTGCCCGACGAGCTCAAGCATGTGACGGCCACCCCGCAGCGCTCCACCGAGTTCCTCGGCCTCGAAGGCGCCGACGGAGTCTGGGCGGCCACCGGCGGAGCCGAGAACGCGGGCGAAGGCGTCGTCGTCGGAGTGCTCGACACCGGCATCGCCCCCGAGAACCCCGCCTTCGCCGGGGACGCACTCGGCACCGCGCCGGGGGCCGAACCGTATCGCGACGGTGAGAGCATCCGCTTCGCCAAGTCCGACGGCGGAACCTTCACGGGCAGCTGCGTCGTGGGCGAGCAGTTCACGGCCGACGACTGCAGCACCAAGATCGTGTCGGCACGCTACTTCGTCTCAGGCTTCGGCCAGGGCAACCTCGGTGACGCGTCCCTCGGCGAGTACGTGTCGCCGCGCGACGGCGACGGCCACGGCTCGCACACGGCGAGCACCGCCGCCGGAAACCTCGACACCCCCGCGACCATCGACATCCCCTCCGGCCCGGCCGACTTCGGCACCTTCTCTGGCGTCGCACCCGCAGCCAAGGTCGCCGCCTACAAGGTGTGCTGGACCGGGCAGGACCCCCACGACACCGCAGACGACGGATGCGCGACAACAGACCTGCTCGCGGCAATCGACCAGGCGGTGGCCGACGGCGTCGACGTCATCAACTACTCCATCGGCGGCGGCGCGGCGCAGAGCACCGTCTCTCCGACCGATCAGGCATTCCTCGGCGCGGCCGCGGCTGGCGTCTTCGTCTCGGCGTCAGCGGGCAACTCCGGCCCCGGAGCCTCGACCCTCGACAACGCGGCCCCGTGGATCACCACCGTCGCGGCATCCACCATCCCCAACTACGAGGCGACAGTCGACCTGGGTGACGGGAGTGCCTACCCGGGCGCCTCCTCGACCGTCGACCGCGCCGAGGGCGTCGAGCCCGTGAGTGGGCCGCTCGTGCTCGCCGCAGCCGTCGCCCTGCCCGGTGTGGCCACCCCCGAGCTGTGCCTCGCCGACTCGCTCGACCCGGCGCTCGCCGCCGGCGCGATCATCGTGTGTGACCGCGGCGTCAGCGCCAGGGTCGACAAGTCTGCTGAGGTCGCCAGGGTCGGCGGCATCGGCATGGTGCTCATCAACCCGGCGCCGAGCTCCACCGACCTCGACACCCACTCGGTGCCCACCGTGCATCTCGACGCGCAGTTCCACGCGGCGGTCACCGCGTACGCCGCGACCGCCGGCGCGACGGCAACACTCACCCCCGGAAACGACACCGAGTACCAGTCGCCCACCCCGCAGGTCGCCGGCTTCTCGTCGCGCGGACCCGTCGAGGCTGACGGCAGCGACATCCTGAAGCCCGACATCGCGGCACCCGGCGTCGGAATCCTCGCGGCAGGAGCCAACGCCGAAGGCGCAGACCCCAGCTACCAGTTCCTCTCCGGAACCTCCATGTCGGCCCCGCACATCACCGGGCTCGCGGCGCTGTACCTGGGCGAGCGGCCCAACGCGACACCCGCAGAAGTGAAATCGGCCATGATGACCACCGCATACGACACGGTGGACGGCGACGGAGCATCCGTCACCGACCCCTTCACACAGGGGGCCGGCGAGGTCGACCCGACCCGCTTCTTCGAGCCAGGCCTGCTCTACCTGAACGACGTGCCCGACTGGCTGTCGTACATCGAGGGCGCAGGCTACGACGTGCTCGACCCGTCTGTTGAGGCGATCGACCCCAGCAACCTGAACCTCGCATCCATCGCCATCGGCTCGCTCACGGGCACCGAGACGGTCACGCGCACCGTCACGGCCACGCAGGCCGGAACATTCACCGCCGAGATCAGCGTGCCCGGTATCGACGCGACAGTGTCGCCGTCGACGCTCACGTTCGGCGCGGCCGGCGAAAGCCAGAGCTACGAGGTCACATTCACCAGAACGGATGCCCCGCTCGACCAGTTCACGAGCGGTGCGCTCAACTGGACCAGCGGTGACACCGTGGTGCACAGCCCCGTCGCCATCCGGCCCGTCACGATCGTGGCACCCGCCGGCGTCGACGGCACCGGCACCACCGGCGCGGTCGACGTGACGGTCACCCCCGGCGGCGACGGCGAGATCCCGCTGACGACGACCGGCCTCACCGCAGGCGTACTGCAGGCCGACCCCACCGGCACGGAGACGGAACACTCCGGCTCCGGCACCAACGGCGACGAGTTCCAGTACTCGATCGTCGTGCCGGAGGGCACCGCGTTCGCCCGCTTCGACCTCGACTCGATCGACGACAGCGCCGACCTCGACCTGATCGTCTACCTGCTGGATGCCTCGGGCACGCCCGTCGCCGGCTGGCAGTCAGCGACAGGCTCGGCAGACGAGCGCGTCGACCTCGCCGAGCCGACGCCCGGCGACTACCTCGTCATCGCATCCATCTACTCGGCCAACCCGCCGACCGCGTTCGACCTCACCACCTTCGCGGTGGCTGCGGCGGGCGAGCCGCTCACCCTCGAACCGGCCGTGCTCGCAGGCGTGCAGGGCGAGCCCGTCACCTACCGCGCATCGTGGTCGGGGCTGGCGCCGTTCTCCAGCTATCTGGGCCTCATCGCCTACGGCGAGACGGGCGCGAGCACCGCGATCAGCGTCACGACGCTCGAAGGCGCAGAGCCGGGAGCGCCCGTGAACACGGTGGCCCCGAGCGTGTCGGGTGAGCCTCACGTCGGTTCCCGACTCGTGGCCGACCCGGGTGAATGGGATGTCGAGGGCCTCGCGTTCGCCTACCAGTGGCAGCGTGACGGCGTCGACATCGCCGGCGAGACGGGCAAGCGCTACAGGGTGACCAAGGCCGACCAGGGCGCCGCCATCTCCGTCGTCGTGACCGCGTCGAAGGAGGGGCTGCCGAGCGCGAGTGCCGCATCCGAGTCCGTCGTCATCGTCGTCGACTCGAAGACGTCGCTCAAGCTGAGCACCCCCATCGCGTTCTCCTTCCAGAAGGTCACCGCGACCGTGAAGGTGACGACGGATGTCGGGGCGCCGCAGGCAGGCACCGTCATCGTCACGGTCGACGGCAGAAAGGTGGCCGAAGTGGCCCTTGATGCTTCGGACAATGGCACCGTCAAGACGACGCTGAAGAAGATCAGCCGTGGCTTCCACTACGTGCAGGCTGAGTTCGTGCCGGCCGACTCCTCCGTGGCGCCGTCGAAGAGCACGAAGCAGCTGCTCTGGATCGTGCTGTAACGGGCGCCTTCGCGCGAGTCTCCGGTGCTCGTGGGGTCACACCCTGAGCGCGAGTGGTCATTTCTTGCCCTAAGGGTGGGCGGGGTGGGGTGAGAAGTGACCACTCGCGCACTGACTCGCGCACTGACTCGGGTGCGATGGCATCCGGTGCGATGGCATCCGGTGTGTGGATTCGTGTTCTCGTGTCTCGTGTCTCGTGTCTCGTGTCTCGTGTTCTCGCGCGAGTGGTCATTTCTTGCCCTAAGGGTGGGCGGGGTGGGGTGAGAAGTGACCACTCGCGCACTGACTCGGGTGCACTGACTCGGGTGCGGTGGCATCGGGTGTGTGTTCTCGTGTCTCGTGTTCTCGCGCGAGTGGTCATTTCTTGCCCTAAGGGTGGGCGGGGTGGGGTGAGAAGTGACCACTCGCGATGTGTGGGGCGGATGTTCGGGGCTCCATAGGATGAGGAAAGGTAACGACACAGAGACGAGGGGAGCACGCGCATGACGGCTGCGCTGATCGGCCGCGACGGCCAGAGCTACCCCATCGAGCAGCCGCGCTGGCGCGGCGACGACGGCTCGCCGCTCATGGTGACCGCGCTGCCCGGCATCGGCCGGACCGACATTGACACGACCGTGCGCTCGCACTGGCGCTACGCCGCGGCACTGCCTCTTCCGCTGGTTCCCCTGTCGCTGGGCGAGGGCTGCACCCCGCTGCTCGCGGCGGAGCTGCCCGGCCTCCCGCCGGGCGCCGAGCTGCTCGTGAAGCCCGAATGGTTCAACCCGAGCGGCAGCTTCAAGGACCGCGGCGCATCCGTCATGGTGGCTCTGCTCGCGCAGCAGGGTGTCACCGAGCTGCTCGAGGACAGCAGCGGCAACGGCGGGGCCGCGATCGCCGCCTACGCGGCTGCGGCGGGCATCCGGGCGAAGATTCTGGCGCCGGAGTCGAAGTCTGCGGCGAAGACGCTGCAGTCGCGAATGCATGGGGCCGAGCTCGAACTCGTCCCGGGGCCGCGCCAGGCGACGGCTGACGAGGCCGTGCGGCAGTCGGCCGGGCGGTTCTATGCGAGCCACAACTGGCATCCGTTCTTTCTGCAGGGCACCAAACTGCTCGCCTACGAGATCTGGGAGGACCTCGGATTCGTCGCGCCGGACGCCGTTCTGCTGCCGGCCGGCGCGGGCAGCCTCGTGCTCGGCTGCTCGATCGGCTTCGGCGAGCTGCTGCGGGCGGGGGCCATCGAGCGGATGCCGCGGCTGCTGGTCGCGCAGCCCGAGAACTGTGGCCCCCTGGTGCGGGCCTTCGATGCCGGCGCCGCCGAGGTGCAGCCGGGTTCGTGGCATCCGACGCTCGCCGAGGGTACGTCGATTGCGCGGCCCGTGCGCGACAGGGAGGTTCTGGATGCGGTGCGCACCTCGGGCGGGGACATGGTCGCGGTCGCGGAGCGCGACATCGCCCCGGCGGTGCGGATGCTGGCTGCGTGCGGCCTGTACGCCGAGCCGACGAGCGCACTCGTGGCGGCCGCGCTGCCGGAGTTCGCGCGGCGCGGTGCGATCGTGGCGGGGCAGCGCGTGGTGGCGGTGCTGAGCGGCTCGGGGTTGAAGGCGGCCGAGTCGATGCGCGCCATTCTCGAGGGCTGAATAACTCGCTGGTTGAGGAGCGACGAAGGAGCGTCTCGAAACCTCCCCCGCGCAACTTCTCCTGAAAAAGGCACGACGGATGCCAAATCGTTGCTTGCATTTAATTTGTTCGTAAGCTTTACTAACAAACATGACGATGGAGTTCATGACGGGCCGGGCGTTGCGCCCCACCACGAAAGTGCTGCCTGAGCACGCCCGCAGTCACAACCGCTCCCTCGTACTCCAGACCCTCTACCGGGCGGGCGAACGCAGTCGCGCCGACGTCGCCCGCGAGACGGGCCTCACCCGCGTCACCGTCTCCGACCTCGTCGCCGAGCTCATGGCCGAGGGCCTCATCATCGAGCTCGGGCAGCGCGAGGGCAGCCGGCCCGGCAAGCCCGCCACCCTGCTCGATCTCAACCGCGGCGCGTACCAGATCGTCGGCCTCGACCTCAGCGCCTTCGAGATCTTCCGGGGCGCCCTCCTCGATCTCGACGGCGGCGTGATCGCGCGCGCCGAGGTGCCGCTCGCGGGCAGCACCGGTGCCGACGCCACCGCCAAGGTCGTGGCGCTCGCCGAAGGTCTCATAGCGCAGGCGACCGCCCCCATCCTCGGCGTCGGGGTCGGCTCGCCCGGCGTCGTCGATCTCGCCGGCGTCGTGCTCGCCGCGCCCAACCTCGGGTGGCGTGACGAACCGCTGCAGGCGACTCTCGCATCCCGTCTCGCACTGCCCGTGCTTGTCGCCAACGACGCCAACGCGGCCGTTCTTGCCGAGCACAGCTTCGGCGGCGCCGACAGCGACATGATGCTCGTGAAGGTCGGTCACGGTGTCGGCGCAGGCCTGCTCCTCGGCGGTTCGCTGCTGCGCGGCAGCCGCTTCGCCGCCGGCGAGCTCGGCCATGTCGTCGTCGGCACCCACGGCGGGGCCGACTGCGTGTGCGGCAAGAAGGGATGCCTCGAGACCTGGTTGGCGACGCCCCGGCTCGACGCGGCCATCTCGGCGGCCCGGGCATCCGGCAACTCCACAGACCCCATTCTTCGGGAGGCGGGGCGGCACCTCGGTATCGCCCTCGCTCCCGTCGTCGGAGCGCTCGACCTCGCCGAGGTCGTGCTCAGCGGTCCGGCAGAGCTTCTCGACGGCCCCCTCATGGAGGCCACAATCGAGACGTTCGCAGCGCGCACCATGGCCGAGTTCCACAGTGGGCTGATCGTGCGCATGACCACCCTCGGCGAGGACATCGTTGTGCGCGGCGCTGCCGCAATGGTCCTCTCGGGGCAGCTCGGGGTTTCCTGACCCGGGCACAGGATGCGGTCACCCGGTCGCACCCACGGCACCAAGAAACGAAGGAAAAGACATGAAGAAGACGCTTGGAGTGGTTGCCGCAGCAGCCACCGCGGCTCTCATTCTGGCCGGATGCTCCACCACGGCACCGGCAGAGGATGCGGGCGGCAAGGACGTGACCCTGTGGCTGATGGGCGGTGACACCCCGGACACGCTGCGCGACTTCCTTAAGACAGAGTACGCAGACGCGACCGGGGGCACCCTTACCATCGAGGAGCAGGCGTGGGGCGATGCGATCGCAAAGCTCACCACGGCGCTCCCCGACGCCGAGAATACCCCCGACGTCGTGGAGATCGGAAACACGTGGTCGCCCACGTTCACCAATGCGGGTGCATTCAGCGACCTCAGCGACATGTATGAGGAGCTCGGCGGCGACAGCCTGCTGCCGTCGTTCGTGGAGGCGGGTGTTGTCGACGGCGCCAACTATGCGCTGCCGTACTACTTCGGTTCGCGCTACGTGTTCTACCGCAAGGACATCTGGGCTGCGGCGGGCAAGACCGTTCCGACGTCGCTCGAGGAGTTCAACGCGACGGTCGCCGAGTTGGAGAGCGACGACCAGTCGGGCTTCTACATCGGCGGCGAGGACTGGCGTAATGGCGTCTCCTGGGTCTTCGCGAACGGCGGCGACCTTGCTATGAAGGATGGCGGCGAGTGGGCGTCATCGCTCTCCGATGCGAAGACGGTGAAGGGGCTCGAGCAGTTCCAGGCGCTGTTCCAGGATGCCTCGAATGCGCCGGTCACCGAGGCGGACAGCACGCCGTGGGTGAACATCAACGACAACGAGTCGACGGGAGCCCCCGAGTCGGCCACGATCATCGCACCCGGCTGGGCGCACTGGTCGATCGGTGACCTCGCCCCCGACCCCGAGGACGACACGAAGACGGTCGCCACCTGGAATGACGACGTGTTCGGCGTGTTCGCGCTCCCCGGCGCTGGCGGAGGAATCGCCCCCGTGTTCGCCGGCGGCTCCAACATCGCCATCTCGGCGGCCAGTAAGAATCAGGATGCGTCGAAGGAGCTCCTGAAGATCATCTTCAGCGAGAAGTACCAGAACATGTTGGGCGAGAACGGTCTCGGGCCGGCCAACCTCGACTACACGGGCTCGCTCGGTGACGACCAGTTCGCGAAGGCGCTCGCGGAGTCGGCCGCAGGGTCGAAGCTGACGCCTGCCGCACCCGGCTGGGCTGCGGTCGAGGGCTCGGGTCTGCTGGAGGAGTTCTTCGGCAAGGTCGCTGGAGGCGGAGACGTGAAGGCTCTCGCCGCGGAGTACGACGAGAAGATCACGCCGCTGCTGAACGACTAGCGGCCCCGTGCCCCTCAACCGGCGGGCCCACCCCGCCGGTTGAGGGATCGTGCCCCAGCGCGATCGTCTCGAGACCCACCCAAGGGTCGCTCGCGGGCGAGGTTTCGAGACGGCCTCGTTCCTCGGCCTCCTCAACCCGCAGAACCGCACCCACGATCAACACAACTGACACAGAGAGGAGGGCCGCCGTGAAGCGGACTTTCACCCCGCAGGTGCTTCTGCTTCCGGCGATCCTCATCCTGCTGCTGGGCATGGGCTACCCGCTCGTGTGGCAGGTGGTCACCTCGTTGCAGAAGTTCGGCATCCAGCAGCAGTTCGGCAAGCCGGCGTCGTTCGTCGGCGTTGACAACTATGTGACGCTGTTCGCGGATGCCGAGCTGTGGGGCGTCGTCGCGCGTTCGCTGCTGTTCTGTGTGGTGACGGCGACGGTGACGCTTGTCATCGGCATGCTGTTGGCGCTGCTGATGACGGTGGTCACGAAGACGGCCCGGCTCATCCTGCAGGTGGCGTTGCTGTTGGCGTGGGCGATGCCGGTGGTGGCGGCGATGACGGTGTGGATCTGGTTGTTCGATCGCCGTCGCGGCGTGGTCAACTATCTGCTCGATCTGGTGCCTGGCGTCGACATGAACCGGTTCAACTGGTTGGAGACGCCGACGACGTTCTTCATCGTGGCCGGCATCATTGTGCTCTGGATGTCGGTGCCGTTCGTCGCGTTCTCCGCCTATGCCGGGCTCACGCAGGTCTCCGATGAGGTGTTGGAGGCGGCGCAGATCGATGGCGCGACCCCGTGGCAGCGCCTGCGTGAGATCATCCTGCCCATGATCCGCCCGGTGATCATGATCGTGTTCCTGTTGCAGCTGATCTGGGATCTGAGGGTGTTCACGCAGATCACGATGCTGCAGGATGCGGGCTCGAAGTCGGGGGCTTTCGATCTGTTGGGCACGTACATCTACAAGCTGGGTACGCGCGCGCAGGACTTCGGGATGGCATCCGCCGTCTCCATTCTGGTGCTGGCGATCACGATCGCACTGAGCTGGTTCTATGTGCGCAGCCTGTTGAGGGAGGAGGAGGCATGAGGCGCTCGACTGTAGTCAGGACGCTGTGGAGCGCGCTTGCCGTGGTCATCGCCCTCGGCTGGGTGTTCCCGGTCTACTGGATGGTGAACTCCTCGCTGCTGCCGACGTCGCGGCTGGAGTCGTTCATCCCCACGTTCATCCCGTTCGGCGGTTCGCTCGACAATTTCACGGCGGCGCTCGCTGACGGCGACTTCTATTCCGCTCTGGGCATGAGCGTGGCGATCACGCTCATCACCGTGTTCTTCTGTCTCGTGTTCGCGTTCTTCGCGGCGGTGGCGATCAGCCGGTTCCGCTTCCGGGGGCGCAAGTCGTTCATCGTCGCGGTGTTGCTGGTGCAGATGCTGCCGGCGGAGGGCCTGTTCATCGCGCAGTACAAGATGATGTCGAGTGTCGGCCTGCTCAATTCGGTGGGCGGGGTCAGCATCATCTACATCGCGGCCGTCGTGCCGTTCACGATCTGGATGCTGCGCGGTTTCGTCACCGGCATCCCGGTCGATCTGGAGGAGGCGGCGATGGTCGACGGCCTGAGTCGCACGCAGGCGTTCCTTCGCATAACCTTCCCGCTGCTCGCGCCGGGCCTCATAGCCAGCGGCGTATATGCGTTCCTGCAGGCCTGGAACGAGTTCACGGTGGCGCTCGTTCTGCTGCCGGCTGAGGCCTCCCAGACCCTGCCGCTGTGGTTGCGCGGCTTCGTGCAGGCGAGCGCGACGCGCGCGACCGACTGGGGTCAGGTGATGGCCGCATCCACTCTTGTCGCGGTCCCCGTGATCATCTTCTTCCTCATCGTGCAGGGCCGACTCACCTCGGGTCTCGTCAGTGGGGCGGTGAAGGGATGACCGCGAACCCTCTGGCCGTGCTCATGCCCGGTTTCGTCGGGCTGGAGCTGCCTGACTGGCTGGCCGCACGGCTGCGTGCGGGCCTCGGCGGAGTGTGCGTCTTCGGCGAGAACATCGCTGCGCCCGCGCAGCTGCGTGCCCTCTGCGATTCGATCTTCGAGGCGAATCCGGATGCTCTCATTGCGATCGATGAGGAGGGCGGAGACGTCACGCGGCTCTTCTATTCGCAAGGGTCCCCGTTCCCCGGCAACGCCATCTTGGGCCGCATCGATGACGAGGCTTTCACGGCGCAGGTCGCGGTGTCGGTCGGCGAGCAGCTGCGCACGGTCGGCTGCAACCTCGATTTCGCTCCGGATGCCGACACCAATTCGAATCCGCGCAATCCGGTGATCGGCGTGCGCAGTTTCGGGGCGGAGCCGCAGCTCGTGGCCCGGCACACGGTCGCCTGGACGCGCGGTCTGCAGGCCGCGGGCGTCGCCGCCAGCGTGAAGCATTTTCCGGGTCACGGCGACACGGCGCAGGACTCGCATCTGGCGCTGCCGGTCGTCGACCGCTCGCTGCAGCAGCTGCGCGAGCGGGAACTGGTGCCGTTCATTGCCGCGATCGGCGCGGGCACGAAGACGATCATGACCTCGCACATCCTGCTGCCGCAGCTCGACCCCGACAACCCTGCGACCCTGTCGCGGCGCATCCTGCAGGGTCTGCTGCGTGAGGAGCTCGGCTTCGGCGGCGTCATCGTCTCGGACGCGCTCGACATGGCGGGCGCGAGTGGCGACATCGGCATCCCGGCGGCGGCCGTGCGGGCGATCGCGGCCGGCTGCGATCTGCTCTGCATCGGAACCCGCAACACGGATGCGCAGATCGCCGAGATCGAGCGGGCCTTCACCACAGCCATTGCCGACGGTGCGCTCGAGGCCACGCGCCTGGCGGATGCGGCGGAGCGCACGACAGCGCTCGGCCACGAGCTGGCGGAGGCGCGCGAAACGAGCGAGGCGCGCGCCCCGCAGGAACAGACCCCGGCCGCCCCCGACTTTCCGCTCGCACGAACCGCGGCCGTCTTCGATGTGCGCCCCGGCGTCACGCCGCAGAAGCGCCGCACGGTGATCGTCACCGAGTCCACCGCGAACGCCGCCGTCGGCCAGGTGCCGTGGGGGCCCGCCGGGGGGCTGCGCATACGGGAGGGGCAGCCGCTGCCCCAGATCGACGGCCAGCCGGTGCTCGTCGGCCGCGACAACCACCTGCACCCGTGGGTGCTGGAGCTTGCGGATGCGCTGCGGCAGCAGCATCCGTCGACGATCGTCGTCGACATGGGCTGGCCCGCCGACGACAGGAAGTATGCGGATGTCGCCACCTTCGGCGCATCCGGGCATGTGGGCCGCGCGCTCGACGCGTGGCTGGAGGGAACACTGTGACAGGGAGCACTGCGGCGGTGCCGGCGGATGCCCGCCTCGGCGTCGACATCGGCGGCACCAAGACCGAGGCGGTTCTGCTCGATGGCGGCGGCACCATCGTGCGGCAGATTCGCATCCCGACCGGTTTCGGCCCCGACGGCGTCGTCGCATCCACACTGGACGCGATCTCGCGACTGGAAGCACCCGGCGTGCCCATCGGCATCGGCACCCCCGGCACGGTCGACCCCGTCGCGGGCACCGTCTCGCATGCCCTCAACCTGGGCGTCGAACGTCTCGAACTGGGGCAGAGAGTCGCGGATGCCGTGGGTTACGGCGTGCGCGTCGAGAACGATGTGAATGCGGCAGCGCTGGGGGCGTTCCACCTGCTCGGGCGCCCCGGCACCGACTCGATCGGCTACCTGAATCTGGGCACCGGACTGGCGGCCGGCCTCGTGCTCGACGGCCGGCTGTGGCGGGGATCGCGCGGCGCGGCGGGCGAGATCGGACATATTCTGGTCGACCCGAAGGGGCCGCTCGACCTCGACGGGCAGCCGGGCGGGCTGGAGGTCATGGCCTCCGGCTCGGGCATCGCCCGGCAGTGGGGGACGGGCGAACCGAATGCGGTCAGCGCCGTTCTCGATGCGGCCGATGCGGGCGACCGGCGGGCTGTGGACATCCGGCGTCGCCTGTTCGACGGCATCGCGTCGGCCGTGCGCATCCTGGTGCTCACCGTGGATGTCGACGCGGTCGTCGTGGGTGGCGGCATCAGCCGCCTGGGCGAGCGCATCGTCGACGGGGTCGGCGAGGTGTTCGACGGTTGGGCGGCGTCGTCACCGTTCATCGCCTCACTGGAACTGCGTGAGCGGATGATGCTGCTGCCGGGCGACGCGCCCGTCGCCGCACTCGGGGCCGCCTGGATCGGCGAGCCGGCCGCCCGTGACTTGCCCCGAAGTGCTGTTCCCCGGGATGATGAAGAGCATTTCGGCGCAACTCAGCGCCCTGACGCGGAGGCGGGGGTCAATGGCTGAGGTCATCATCGTGGAGAGCGCGGAGGCGGCGGGGGAGATCGCGGCCGACGCCATCGAGGCTCTCGTGGGCGGGAGGCCGGATGCCGTGCTCGGCCTCGCCACCGGCTCCACGCCGCTCACGACGTACCGTGCGCTCGCCACGAGGGGGCATGACCTTTCGCGGGTGAGGGGCTTCGCGCTCGACGAGTATGTGGGCCTCGAGCCGGGGCATCCGCAGTCGTATTATTCGGTCATCCAGCGCGAGGCGGTCGTGCCGCTCGGGTTGAACCCGCAGCTGGTGCGCGTTCCGGGCGACGACGGCACGGATGCGGGGGCCGGCGAGCGCTACGAGCGCGCCATCGAAGAGGCCGGCGGCGTCGACCTCCAGCTGCTCGGCATCGGCGCGACCGGCCACATCGCCTTCAACGAGCCGGGCTCCTCGCTCGCCTCGTCGACACGTGTGAAGACGCTCATGCATCAGACCCGCATCGACAATGCCCGCTTCTTCGACACTCTGGAGGAGGTGCCGCGGCACTGCATCACGCAGGGGCTCGGCACGATCCTGCGCGCACGGCACCTCGTTCTGCTCGCTTTCGGCGAGAACAAGGCGGTTGCGGTGGCGGCAGCTCTGGAGGGTCCGGTGAGTGCGTCGACGCCCGGCTCGGTGGTGCAGCTGCACCCGCGGGTGACGGTTCTCGTGGACGAGGCTGCCGCATCGGGTCTGCGCTTCGCCGACTACTACCGCGAGGCCTGGGACAACAAGCTGTAGCGCAGCGGCCTCCGCCGGAGATGATCGAATCGCTTCACGATCGGTCTCATGCAATGCCGCTGCGTGCCATGGTTGCGTAGCCCGCTGGTCGAGGTGGTGCGGTCTACCGCGCCAGTCTCGAGACCAGGCCCGCGGGTAGCTTGCTGGTCGAAGTGGTGCGGTCTGCCGCGCCAGTCTCGAGACCAGGCCCCCGAGCAACCAGGGGCGACCGGCTACCGCAGCCGCGCCCCGCCTGCCCACACCTGTTCGACCTGCCAGCCGTTTTCGAAGACGACGGCGTCGGCCGCGTAGCCGGGCGCGAGCCTCCCGTACCGCTCGTCGATCCCGAGTGCCCGCGCGGGCGTAGCTGTGACGGCGGCAACCGCGTCGGAGGGCGCGATGCCGACGGTCTCGATGGCGCAGCGCAGTGCTTCGTCCTGGGTGAGGGTGGAGCCGGCGATGGTGTTGGTGCCGCTGAGCAGGGCGCGCCCGTCGCGCACTGACACGTTGAGTGAGCCGAGCCGGTAGTCGCCGTCGCTTGAGCCTGCCGCAGCCATCGCATCCGTGACGAGTGCGATTCTGCCGGGGGCGGAGATGAAGGCGAGTTGGGCGACATCCGGATGCACGTGGATGCCGTCGAGGATCAGTTCGATGGTGACGCGCGGGTCGCCGAATGCGGCGATGATCGGGCCGGGCGCGCGGTGGCGGATGCCGGGCATCGCGTTGAAGGCGTGCGTCAGCAGGGTGGCGCCGCGGTCGAAGGCTTCGCGGGCGGTGATGTAGTCGGCTTCGGTGTGGCCGAGGGCGACGACGACGCCCGCGCCGACGAGGCGTTCTATGGCGTCGAGTGCACCGTCCCGTTCGGGCGCGATGGTGATCTGCCGGAGTGTTCCGCGGGCGGCTTCGAGGAGCCCTTCGAGTTCCAGCTGGTCGGTTTCGCGGAGGTGTTCTGGGTTGTGTGCGCCGCGTCTGGCCGCGCTCAGGTATGGCCCTTCGAGGTGGGAGCCGAGGATGAGCGGGTCGCGTTCCGTGAGTGCGGCGACGGTCCCGAGGCTGTCGCGGAGCATGGCGATGGGGTTGGAGACGAGGCTGATGAGGGTGCGGGTGGTGCCGTGCATGCGGTGCGTGTGCAGCGCCCGCTCGATCTCGTCGGGCCCGTCGTCGAAGGTGTTGCCGCCGCCTCCGTGGCAGTGCAGTTCGATGAAGCCGGGGGTGAGGGTGGTGCCGGCGAGGTCGATGGAGGTGTCTGCGTCGGGGGTTTCGCCGCTGCCGGTCTGTGTGATCGTGTCGCCGTCGACGAGCATCCAGAAGTCGTCGACTTCGCCGTCGACGTCGACCTTGTGGGCACTGTGGAACACCGTCGTCATGGTGCAACCCTAGCGACGCATGCTCGTGTTCCTGGGGTGCCGCCCCGGGCATCCGCCCTGTCGGTGCTACTTGAAGATGATGGTGCGCTGCCCGTCGAGCAGCACCCGGTTCTCGGCGAACCACTTGACGGCCTGCGTGAGGGTGCGGCTCTCTTCGTCCTGCCCGATGGCGACGAGCTCGGCGGGGCTGCGCGAGTGGTCGACGCGCACCACGTTCTGTTCGATGATGGGCCCCTCGTCGAGGTCGCTGGTGACGAAGTGGGCGGTCGCGCCGATGAGTTTCACGCCGCGCGCGTGCGCCTGCCGGTACGGGTTGGCGCCCTTGAAGCCGGGCAGGAAGGAGTGGTGGATGTTGATGATGCGCCCCGCGAGTCGCTCGCACAGTTCGGGGGAGAGGATCTGCATGTAGCGGGCGAGTACGACCAGTTCGATGTCGTGCTGCTCGACGGCATCCATCACGCGGTCTTCGAAGGCGAGCTTCTGGCCGGCGGATGTCACGGCGTGCGTTTCGAACGGCACGCCGTAGAACTCGGCCAGGCCGGCGAGGTCGTTGTGGTTGCTGAGCACGAGCGGCATGTGCACGGGCAGCTGGCCGGCGCGCTCGCGGAAGAGCAGGTCGTTGAGGCAGTGCGCCGCCTTGGAGACGAGTACGAGCGTGCGCAGCGGGCGCCCGACGATGTCGAGGTGCCAGGCCATGTCGTAGCGGGCGACGACGGGGGCGAGGGAGGCTTCGAACTGTTCGCGACTCGCGGCCGATTCGACCTGCAGTCTCATGAAGAAGTGTTCGGTGTCGAGGCTCGAGAACTGCTGCGATTCGGTGATGTTTCCGCCGGCTTCGACGATCGCCCCGCTGATGGCGTGCACGATGCCGGGGCGGTCGTTGCAGACGATCGTGAGCACCCAGTGGGTGCTGTCGGGGGCGGATGCGGAGAGCGTGTTCACGAGAACACCCTACTTGTGGCGCGGGGCGGCACCGCGCATGACGCCGCCCCGCATGGTTGGCTACGCGGCCGACCAGCCGCCGTCGGAGGCGACGGTGACGCCGTTGACGTTGACGGAATCGTCGCTGAGCAGCCAGGTGATGGATGCGGCGAGGGCGTCGGCTTCGGCCGCATCCGGCATGATCGCCATGCCTGTGCGCACGCGTTCTTCGCCGAGCGGTGAACCGAAGTTGGCTTCGATGTTCGTGATGGTGGGCCCGGGCGCGACGGCGTTGACGCGGATGCCGCTCGGGCCGTACATGTAGGCGCTGCTCTTGGTGAGGCCGACGACGGCATGCTTGGACGCCGTGTAGGCGGCGCCTGCGGCGGAGCCGCGCAGGGCTGCCTCGGATGCGACGTTGACGATGGAGCCGGTGGCGGAGGGCAGCATCTTGGGCAGGACGGCGCGCATGAGCTTCATGGTTCCGGTGACGTTGATGCGGAACACACGATCCCAGACGGCGTCGCTGACGTCGCCGACGGGGGTCATGTCGTCCATGATTCCGGCGACATTGGCGAGAGCGTCGATGCGGTCGCCTGCTGCCGCGATGATGGCGGCGACGGAGGCGTCGTCGCTGATGTCACCCGAGACGGTGACGATGTTCGAGCCGGCGAGCTCGTCCGCGAACTCGGCGAGGCGTTCCGCTGAGATGTCGACGGCGATGACGTGGCCGCCTTCGCGGGCGACGCGGGATGCTGTGGCGCGGCCGATCCCGGAGCCTGCGCCCGTGACGATGACGGTCTTGCCGGTGAAGCGCCCGGCGTCGATGCGCTCGACCCATTCGGGGCGTTCAACGGCGGGGCGTTCGGCGGCGGGCGCCTCTTCAGTCGTGCTGCTTGCGGTGGCTGGCTGCTCGGCGGGCACGTCACCGGCTTCGACGCGCGCGACGAGTCCGTCGATCATCTCCTGTGTGAAGCTGCCTCGGCTGAGCTTGACGAGGCGTTTGATGGCGAGTTTGCGCACGGGGCGGAAGACGTCGGCCGACTGGCCGTTCTGGGCGAGCATGTCGCGGAGGATGGCGCCGCCGGTGGGGTGGTCGAGCCACTGTGCGATGGAGGAGTCTCCGGAGAGTGTGGTGTCTGCCATGGGTTCCCTGCTTTCGTGGGTGGGGATGTCAACTAACCGGACAACTCTGTCCGCTATTAGGCTACACCCGTGGCCGCACAAGCGAAAGAGAACCGAGGACCCGCCGCTGGTCCCGAGAATCGCCGCGCCCTCATCGCCGCCGCCCGCGAGGTCTACGCCGTCTCGGGCTACTCCACGCCCTTCAGCGCCGTCGCCAAGAAGGCGGGTGTCGGGCAGGGCAGCCTCTACCGCCACTTCCCGGATCGCACCGCGCTCGCCGTCGCCGTCTTCGATGAGAACATCCGCGTCATCGAGGCTCACGCCGAATCGCCTGACGGAACCCTCGACGGCCTCTTCGACCTCATCATCGAGCAGGTTCTCGTGTCGTCGGCCTTCATTGACATGATCGTCGCCGACCGCGACGACGAGCGTGTCGTCCAGCTCGCAGCCCGCATCCGTGGGGCAGCGGATGCTCTGGTTGCCCGAGAGCGCGCGGCCGGTCACATAAACACGTCGGTCGATGCTGACGATGTCGTCATCGCCATCTCGATGCTCGCGAGCACGCTCACGCACGGTGACGCCGAGCTGCGGGCTGGCATGGTGCGGAGGGCGAAGGCACTGCTGTGGCCAGCGTTCGCCTCAGCGCCGATTGAACACCGCGCCGACTGAACCCAGCGCCCGATTGAACCCAGCGCCCGACTGGACGCTTCGACAGGTCAGCCTCGCAGCGCCCGCCGCGAGATCGCCCAGGTGCCGAATGTGGCGAGCAGGAGCAGGGCGGTGAGCCCGGCCCAGCCGAGCACCCCGTTGCTGACGGCGGCCGTGATGATGAGCGGCGAGAGCATCGCCGACACCGGCCAGCTCAGTCCGTACACGCCCTGGTAGGCGCCCGCCCTGCGCTGGTCTGCGAGCTCGAAGCTGAGGCCCCACTGCCCGCTCGTTCCGAGCACTTCGGCGAGGCTGTGCGCGAGGGTCGCGATGAGGAGGAACACGATGGCAAACCAGAAGCTGACGTAGCCGGATGCCGCGTAGATGCCGCACGCGCCCGCCATGAGGAGCCCGGCGACGGCGACGATGTTGCCCGCGTGGCGAACGTCGTTAGTGCCTCGGCTTGCCCTGATCTGAAACGCGATCACCATTATCGTGTTCACGATCAGCAGCAGCGAGACCATGCTGATGGGGGCATCCGTGTGGTGAAGGATCCAGAGCGGCATGCCGATCTCGGCCAGCCCGAACTGCAGCCCGAAGAGGGTGCCGAAGGCGGTGAGCGCGAGGTAGCGGGGGTCGCGGTAGGGCGAGCGGCCGGGGGCGATCGCAGTCGTCGTGCCGGTGTCGCTCGTCACCGTTGTGGGCTGCGCTGAGGCGTTGACCCGCTCGGGCAGGCGCAGCAGCGGCAGCACACTGCCCAGGATGACGACACCCGCGATGACCATCGTCGCGCGGAAGGCGAACGGGGTGTTGAAGAGCAGGGCGACCCCGGCCGCTGCGCTGCCGATAGCGATGCCCACATTGGTGACGGTGTGCAGAACGGCGCGGGCGTTGACCCGCACCTCGCCCTCGAAGGCGCGGGCGATGATCGCCGAACGCACGGCGCTCGCGGCAGACGAGGTCACCGAGTAGAGGCACGCGAGCAGCAGCGCGGTCGAGAAGTTCTCGGCGAAGACGTAGCTCGTGAGTGCGATCGCCGAGAGGATCTGGAACACCACGACCAGAATGCGCGAGCTGTAGCGGTCGGAGAGGTGACCTGCGACGACGGATGCTGCGGCACCGAACGCGCTCGACACCGTCAGCACGATGGCCACCTCGAACGCCCCGAGCCCGACGATGAGGGTGAAGTAGAGAACCGTGAGTGTGAGGAACACGCCTCGGCCCAGTGTGAGCACGAAGCCCGCCGTGATGAGGATGCGCAGGACAGGGTCGGCGACCCCCGCGCGGAGGCGCTGCAGGCGGGTGGGGTTTGCATCTGGTGCTGCTGAACTCACTTGTCGATAGTAGGGGTCGCCCAAGACATGCCTGTTCGGCGGGTGGCACTGTAAACTGCTCAGGTCGTCCGCGCTCTGCGACGGCCCGTTGGCGGCGTCGCGCCACAGCCCCTCGATCGGATCCGTCGCGTGTCTGCGCCAGAAACTGTCTCCCCTCCCAAGTTCCCCTACCTCGCCATGGTCACCGTCGCTGTCGCGACCTTCATGAGCGTCACCATCGAGATGCTGCCCACCGGGCTGCTGCCCGACATGAGTGAAGAGCTCGGTGTGAGCGAGTCGCTCATCGGCCTCACGGTGAGTGTCTTCGCGTTCACGGTCGTGCTCACGAGCGCCGTGCTCTCGCACCTCACCCGTCGCTTCAGCCGGCACACGCTCGTCGTGACGGTGCTGCTCATCCTCGCCATCAGTGCCGTGCTCACCGCTGTCGCGCCCAACTACGAGCTGCTCGTCGTGTCCCGCATCATGGGCGGCCTCGCGCACGGCCTGTTCTGGGCGGTCGTCGGCGCCTACCCGGCCTACCTCGTGCCACCGCAGCAGATCGCGAAGGCCGTGGCGATCGCCCTCGGCGGTGGAACCCTCGCCTTCGTCTTCGGTGTGCCCATCGGTGTCGCCCTCGGCCATGCCCTCGGCTGGCGTCTCGCCTTCGGTGTCGTCGCCGCGGTGACCGTGCTCGGCGCGCTCATCGTCTACCGGTTCCTGCCCAAGGTCGATCACGCTGCCCCGCATCCGCCCACCGAGCCTGTCGCCGTCGTCGGCTTCGGAACGGGCGCCGTGCCCACCGTGGTGACCGCGAGCAAGGCTCCCCGGCGGGAGCAGTCGGCGCTCGCCGTCGTGCTCGTCTGCTGCATCACGGCCATCACGATGGTCGGGCAGTACACCTTCTACACCTACGTCGCGCCGTTCCTCGAACGCGGCATGGGTCTCGACCGTGACCTCATCAGCCCCGCCCTGTTCGTCTATGGGGCCATGGGTGTCGTCGCCGTTCTCATCGTCACCCTGTGGTTGGGTGCGCGCCCGCGTCTCGGGCTCAACCTCGCCCTCGCCGGGCTGCTCGTCGCGCTCATCGTCCTGGCCGTCTGGCCGCAGGTGTTCTGGCTCGCCGCGGCAGCCTTCATCCTGTGGGGGCTTGCGATCGGGATGCTGCCCACCTTCCTGCAGACGCGCGTGCTGCATGCGGCGCCCGCGCGCATCCGTGACCTGTCGAGCGCCTTCTACACGACCGCGTTCAACATCGGCATCGGTGGCGGTGCGCTCGTCGGCGCGATCGCGCTCGACATGTGGGGCCTCGGCTCGCTCGCCCCGATCGCGGTCGGCTGCATCGTGCTCTCGATCGTGGCGGTCATCGTCTCCGATGTGGTTCTGCGAGGCATCCGCCCGCGTCGCGTGATCGAGCACTGACGCCCTTTCCTGCTGCTTCGGTAGGAGCCGCTGGCGGTCGGCGGATGCGCGCAGCTAGAATCGCAGGGTCGCAACTGGCGTTGAGGTGGGCAACCACCGGGGAGCGACTGACATCGACGCGGCCGTACGCCTGGGCCGCCCGAGACCCCGCGGCAGCCGTCGCGGTACCTTGGACATGTCAGCCGTAAGGAGCCAGCAATGAACGACAAACTTCCCTCCTCATTCACCGACCCGCTGTCGAGTGTCGACCCCGAGATCGCGCGCGTTCTCGAGCAGGAACTCGGCCGCCAGCGTTCGACCCTCGAGATGATCGCCAGCGAGAACTTCGTCTCGCGCGCGGTGCTCGAGGCGCAGGGTTCGGTGCTCACCAACAAGTACGCGGAGGGCTACCCCGGCCGTCGCTACTACGGCGGATGCGAATACGTCGACGTGGCGGAGGATCTCGCCCGCGACCGCGCCAAGGCACTGTTCGGCGCCGGCTACGCGAACGTGCAGCCGCACTCGGGCGCACAGGCGAACGCGGCCGTGCTGATGGCGCTCGCCAACGCGGGCGACCGCATCCTGGGCCTCGAACTCGCCCACGGCGGGCACCTCACCCACGGCATGAAGCTGAACTTCTCGGGCAAGCTGTACGACGCGAACTCGTACGGTGTGAACCCGGAGACGAACCTCGTCGACATGGACATCGTGCGCGAGCAGGCGCTCGCCGTGCGCCCGGCCGTCATCATCGCCGGCTGGTCGGCGTACCCGCGCCAGCTCGACTTCGCCGCGTTCCGTGCGATCGCCGACGAGGTGGGCGCGAAGCTGTGGGTCGACATGGCGCATTTCGCCGGTCTCGTCGCGACGGGCCTGCATCCGTCGCCGGTTCCGTTCGCGGATGTCGTGAGCAGCACCGCCCACAAGACCCTCGCCGGGCCGCGCTCCGGTTTCATCCTCAGCAACGACCTCGAGATCGCCAAGAAGATCAATTCGGCGGTGTTCCCCGGGCAGCAGGGCGGGCCGCTCATGCACGTGATCGCGGCGAAGGCGACCGCGTTCAAGCTCGCCGCGGAGGACGAGTTCAAGGACCGCCAGGAGCGCACCGTGCGCGGCGCGAAGATCCTCGCCGAGCGCCTCATGGCGGCCGACGCGAAGGCCGCCGGAATCGACCTGCTCACGGGCGGCACCGATGTGCACCTCGTGCTGGTCGACCTGCGCAACTCGGCCATCCACGGCAAGGATGCTGAAGACATCCTGCACTCCGTCGGCATCACCGTGAACCGCAACTCGGTGCCGAACGACCCGCGCCCGCCGCTCACCCCCTCGGGTGTGCGCATCGGAACGCCGGCGCTCGCGACCCGCGGCTTCGGCGACGAGGAGTTCACGCAGGTGGCGGATGTCATCGCGCAGGCGCTCATGCCGAACCCCGACATCGAGGCGCTGCGGGCCCGCGTGGAGATGCTCGCCGACGGCTTCCCGCTCTACCCGGGCCTCACGAGCCCGGGCAGCTGGGCGTAGGCACCCGCCACCATCCGCGAGAGGTCAATTTTGATCCCAAGATTTCGTGGTTGGGATCTAAATTGACCACTCGCGACAGCTAGTCCGCGAGCCCCGACCCGTCCAGACCTACCCCGACCCATCCCGACCCACGCCGCACTTCGCGAGAGGTCATTCCTCGACCTAAGAAAATGTGCTTGGGGTGAGGAATGGCCATTCGCGACTGAGAGGAAGCACCATATGACCGCAACGATTCTCGATGGCGTCGCCACGGCATCCGCTGTCAAGGCTGAACTGGCAAGCCGCATCGCGGCGTTGAAGGCGCGCGGCATCACGCCCGGGCTGGGCACGCTGCTCGTCGGCGATGACCCCGGCTCGCGCTCCTATGTGGCGGGCAAGCACCGCGACTGCGCGGAGGTGGGCATCGAGTCGATCCGCGTCGACCTGCCGGCGACGGCGACGGATGCTGATGTCGCCGCCGCGATCGACGAGCTGAACACGAACCCTGCCGTCACGGGCTACATCGTGCAGCTTCCGCTGCCGAAGGGGCTCGACGAGCATGCGGCGTTGGAGCGCATCGACCCGGCGAAGGATGCCGACGGCCTGCACCCGACGAACCTGGGCCGCCTCGTGCTGGGCATCGAGGGCGAGCTGGCGTCACCGCTGCCGTGCACGCCCGCGGGCATCGTGGAGATGCTGCAGCGCTACGACGTGCCCATCAGCGGCAAGCATGTCACCGTGGTGGGGCGTGGCCTCACGGTGGGCCGCCCGCTCGGGCTGCTGTTCACCCGCAAGGGGCTGGATGCGACGGTCACGTTGACGCATTCGCGCACGGTCGATCTGGCTGCCGAGGTGCGGCGTGCCGACATCGTCGTGGCCGCAGTGGGTGTCGCACACCTGATCAAGCCCGACTGGGTGAAGCCGGGCGCCGCAGTGCTCGACGTCGGAATCACGCGCGTGCAGGACGAGGAGACCGGCAAGGGTCGTCTGACGGGTGACGTGGACCCGGCCGTCGCTGAGGTGGCGGGCTTCCTGTCGCCGAACCCCGGCGGTGTCGGCCCGATGACGCGCGCGATGCTCCTCGCCAACGTGGTCAAGGCCGCGGAGAAACTCGCCGAGTAACCCGTGGGTTGAGGAGCGAGGTACGAGCGTCTCGAAACCTCACCAACGAGATCAGGCTTTCGCGGCCGCAAGGAACGCCCGGATGAGCTCCGTCGACTTCACGCCGGGCGCCGTCTCGACGCCGCTCGACACGTCCACGCCGTACGGCTTGGCGGCGGTCACCGCTGCAGCCACATTGCCGGCGGTGAGCCCGCCGGCGAGCAGCCACCGGCCGCGCGCTTCCGAAAGCCCTGACATGGCGGCGTAGTCCCACGCTTCGCCGGAGCCGGGCCGCGGCGCGTCGACGAGCAGCAGGTTCTCGCCCCAGTCTTCTTCCAGCGACGGGTCGTCGAAGGGCACGGCGCGGATGAGCGTGCGGCCGATCTGTTCCAGTTTCGACATCTCAGCGCGCGTGCGCTTGCCGTGTACCTGGATGGCCGCGACCCCGGATGCGTCGGCCAGCCGCGCGACCTCGTCGACCGTCTCGTGGCGGAACACTCCGACGGTCAGTGCCCGCGCATCCGCAATGCCGACGAGTTCGCGCGCTTCGGATGCTGTGACGAAGCGCGGGCTTGCGGTGAGCACGAAGCCGACCGCGTCGGCGCCCGCGTCGATGGCGGCCGTCACATGCCTGGCTTCGCGCAGGCCGCAGATCTTGGCGAACATGTTCCCACTCTGTCACGCATCCCGCCGACGTGCGTGGGTGCCCTCGAGTACGCCAAACGGATGCTCTGGGCCGCTCAGAGCAGTCGATAGCCGTACTTCACCCGGTTGTGAGAGGGGCACCCAACCCCGCCGGTTGAGGGGTCGCGCTCTGGCGCGACCGTCTCGAAACCGCGACCAGCGCCGACGGTCAGGGCTCGCGCGTCGCCCCGTATGACGCGGTGACGACGAACATCTCGGGCTGCCCGAAGCTGTGCTCGGCGAAGGCGCCGTCGATGGCGACCTGGATGCGGGAGACGCCTTCGATGGGCACCAGCGCGATGGCTGCGCCGCCGAATCCGCCGCCGGTCATGCGTGCGCCGATGGCGCCGTTCGCCTGCGCGGTCTCGACGGCGAGGTCGAGTTCGGGTACGGAGATCTCGAAGTCGTCGCGCATGGACGCGTGTGAGGCGTCGAGCAGTTCGCCGATGGCGGTGGGCCCCTGCTCGCGCAGTGTGCGCACGGTGTCGAGCACGCGCTGGTTCTCGGTGACCACGTGCCGCACCCGGCGGAAGGTCACGTCGTCGAGCAGTTGCTGCGCCCGCGGCAGGTCGTCGATGCTGAGGTCGCGCAGCGAGGGGACTCCCATGGCGGTTGCGCCGCGTTCGCAGGCGGCGCGGCGCTCACCGTAGCCGCCGGTGGAGTGGGAGTGGGCGACGCCTGTGTCGATGATGACGAGTGCGAGCCCGGCTTCGTCGAAGCCGAGCGGCACGACGGTGGCGTCGAGCGTGCGGCAGTCGAGGAATACGGCGGAGTCGGCTTTGCCGAGCAGCGACGCGGACTGGTCCATGATGCCGGTGGGTGCGCCGACGGCTTTGTTCTCGGCGAGCTGGCCGACCTTGGCGAGGGTGGTGCGGTCGAGCCCGAGCCGCCACACGTCGTTGAGCGCGAGTGCGACGGCGCTCTCGATGGCGGCCGACGAGGAGAGGCCCGCTCCGACGGGCACGTCGGAGTCGATGAAGATGTCCACACCGGGTACCGCGGCGAGGTCGGCTCCGTGCTCGCCGAGCGCCCATGCGACGCCCAGCGGGTACGCCGACCAGCCGGCCAGGGCATCCGGTGTCAGCTCGGCGAGCGAGATCTCGGCGATCTCATCGGCGAAGGAGCTGGCCACGCGCAGCGTGCTGTCGTCGCGCAGCCCGACGGCGGCGACGGTGCGGCGGTTGATGGCGAAGGGCAGCACGAAGCCTTCGTTGTAGTCGGTGTGTTCGCCGATCAGGTTCACACGGCCGGGTGCCGACCAGACGCCGGATGCCTCCTGGCCGTAGGCGTCGTGGAATGCGGCGCGTACGTCGTCGCGGATGTCGTTCATGCTGTCGCCTTCGCAATGCCGTCGCGGATGAGTTCCGCGCTCTTCTCGGGTGGAACGTCGCCGATCCAGGCGCCCATGGCGGCCTCGGACCCTGCCAGATATTTGAGCCTGTCGGCGGCGCGGCGCGGCGAGGTGAGCTGCAGGTTGAGCCGCACACTGTCGCGGTGGGTGTCGACGGGCGCCTGATGCCAGGCGGCGATGTACGGGGTGGGGGTGTCGTAGATGGCGTCGATGCCGCGCAGCAGGCTCAGGTACAGCGACGACAGTTCGTCGCGTTCGGCGTCGCTGGTGGCGGCGAAGTCGGGCACCTGGCGGTGCGGCAGCATGTGCACCTCGATGGGCCAGCGGGCGGCGAACGGCACGAAGGCCGTCCAGTGCTCACCCTGCAGCAGCACGCGCTCGGACGCCTGCTCGCTTTCGAGCACCCGGTCGAAGAGGTCGGGGCCGACCTCGTCGATGGAGGCGAGCAGTCGCTGCGTGCGCGGGGTCACGTACGGGTAGGAGTAGATCTGGCCGTGCGGATGCCGCAGGGTCACCCCGATCTCTTCGCCACGGTTCTCGAAGGGGAACACCTGGCGCACACCGGGCAGCGCGGAGAGTGCCTCCGTGCGGTCGGCCCACGCCTCGATCACGGTGCGGGCGCGCGAGCGGCTCTGGGTGCCGAAGGAGCCTTCATGCTCGGGGCTGAAGCAGACGACCTCGCAGCGGCCGTAGGAGGGCGCGGTGCGGCCGATGCCGACGCCGGCGGTGTCTGCCGCGCCGGTCTCGGGCCCGAAGGAGGGGGAGCGGTTCTCGAACACGGCCACGTCGTACATGCCGGGGATCTCGGAGGGGTTGCTCGGGGTGGCGGGCGCGAGCGGGTCCTGGTCGGCGGGCGGCAGGAAGGCACGGTTCTGGCGGGCGGCCGCGATGGAGATCCATTCGCCGGTGAGCACGTCCTGGCGCATGGTGGCCGTCTCGGGTCGCGGGTCGAGCATCCGCCCGTCTGCTGCACGTTCTGTGCCGAGTGCGGTGTCGGCGTCGTCGAAGTAGATCAGTTCGCGACCATCGGCGAGCGTCGTGACAGTCTTGCGGATCGGGTTCTCGGGCATGCGGGTAGGGCACCTTTTTCGCTTTAGGCTGACATCATGCGCGCACCCACCGGAGAACAGCATGTCCTGTCGAGAGCGTCTGGATCACACCAGACACGGGCAATCATAACGGAGGTGGCGGCGTCGCTCCGGGAGCTCGTGATTGATGGCACGGCGGTGACGCAGCCGTATCCGGAGTCGAGTCGGCCGCCGTTCGGCGACGGCATCGTGCTCGTCCCCTGGCCGAACCGGGTGGAGGATGGGCGCTGGCTGCTCGACGGCGAGGTGCAGCAGCTTGACGTGACCGAGCCTGACCGCAACAGCGCCATCCACGGCCTGCTGCGCAACGCGCCGTACACGGTCGCGGAGCGCTCCGACGACGCGGTCACGCTGGCGGCGACGGTGTTCCCGCAGCACGGTTACCCGTTCCTGCTCGACACGACGGTGCGCTACGAGCTGCTCGCGGACGGGCTGCGGGTCACCCACACGGTGACCAATCATTCGGATGCTGCGGCGCCTGTCGCGCTGGGCGTGCATCCGTTCTTCCGCATTGGCGAGGTGCCGACGGATGACCTGGTGCTGACCCTGTCGGCGTCGAGCCGTTTCGAGACGGATGCGAGGCTGAACCCGGTCGGCGAACTCGCGACGGCGGGCACCCGCTTCGATCTGTCGGAGGGCGTGCCGGTGCGCGAGCTGCAGCTCGATGACGCCTTCGGTGGCCTGACTCCGGATGCTGACGGCACCTTCTCCTGCTCGCTCACCGCGACCGACGGTCGCAGCCTGCGCGTCTGGCAGGAGTCGGACTGGCGCTGGGTGCAGGTATTCACGACGCGCGAGTTCCCGACGGATGGCGGGCCGGCGACGGCGATTGCGATTGAGCCGATGACGGCCCCACCGAACGCGTTCAACAGCGGCCTGGGCGTGCGCTGGCTGCAGCCCGGCGAGAGCTGGTCCACCTCATGGGGGGTCACCCTTTCGGGCGGTGCCGCGTAATGGCGCCCAGCACTTCGGATGCCCCCACGCCGGCGCAGATCAGACGCTGGCGCCGCTACCTGGCTGACGAGCGCGCAGAAGCCGCCGTGTACCGCGACCTCGCGGGTCGCCGCAGCGGTGAGGAGCGCGACATCCTGTTGGCGCTCTCCGAGGCGGAGGCACGGCACGAGCAGCACTGGATCGACCTGCTGGGCGATCAGGTGGGCCCGCCGCGCAAGGGCGCCCTGCGCACGCGCTCGCTCGGCTGGCTGGCCCGCCGCTTCGGCTCGGTCTTCATCCTGGCGCTCGCGCAGCGTGCCGAGGCGCGCTCACCGTATGAGGCGGATGCGGATGCCACCGACAGGATGGCCGCCGACGAGCGCATCCACGAGGAGGTCGTGCGGGGTCTCGCCGCCCGCGGCCGCAACCGCCTGTCGGGCACGTTCCGCGCGGCCGTGTTCGGGGCGAACGACGGCCTGGTCAGCAACCTGGCGCTCGTGATGGGGATCGGGGCGACCGGGGTGTCGACCCCGATCATCCTGGCCACCGGCATTGCCGGCCTGCTGGCGGGCGCGCTGTCGATGGCGGCGGGCGAGTTCGTGTCGGTGCGCTCGCAGCGCGAACTGCTGGAGGCCAGCAACCCGAACCCGGAGACCGAGTCGGCGGTGCCGCATCTGGATGTCAACGCGAACGAGTTGGCGCTCGTCTACCGGGCGCGCGGCATGACGCCGAAGGATGCGGAGGCGAAGTCGCGTCGAGTGCTGGAGACGCTGCGCACGGAGCCGACGGGTGAGGTCGACGTCATCGACGAGCACGAGGAGATCGGCTCGGCGCGGGGTGCCGCCCTGTCGAGTTTCTGCTTCTTCGCCTCGGGCGCGCTGCTGCCGGTGCTGCCCTACATCTTCGGGCTGCAGGGTGTGGCGGCGGTCATCGCCTCGGCCGTGATCGTGGGGCTCGCGCTTCTGGCGACGGGCGCCGTGGTCGGTTTGCTCTCAGGCGGGCCGCCGCTGAAGAGGGCGCTGCGCCAGCTGCTCATCGGCTTCGGCGCGGCCGCGGTCACCTACGCGCTCGGCCTCGCCTTCGGAGCATCCGGCCTCTGACCCCCCTGCACCGAATCGCTGCGCGATCAGCCTCATGCAAGGCCGCTGCGCGCCGTCGCTCCTCAACCAGCAAACTCCGTGGGTTGAGAAAACCTGCTGGTTGAGGAGCGAGGCATGAGCGTCTCGAAACCCGGTGGGTTGAGGAGCGACGAAGGAGCGTCTCGAAACCTAACCCGCGAGCAACCCCAACTGCACCGAGTCCATAAATGGGGTACACGCCGGTATGTCCGACACGCGCTGTACCCCCAGTTCGGGCGGTAGGACATTCAGTCCTCTGGTGGCCTGTGGTACGCGGACTTAAGCTGAGCAAACTCGTATATCGGGGGACATCCCGAGTCCGCGGCTTTTCCGTAGGCGACCCCCGTGCATGAGTACTGGGGGTGGTCACCCGTGACCGCAGAATCAGGAACCCGTAGACCCTTGCCGCGTGGTGGCGTGCTGCCGCCGAGGTCTGATGGATACGAGCCGGGCGGCTCCGGTTGGGCTGCAGCTGCGACGGCGATCCAGTCGATGCAGGGCATGCCGTTGGCGCTTGTCATGCGGGTGACCGCGTGGGGGCAGCCGCCGATTCTCGTTGATCCGCGCTACAACGCCTACGCTGGCGGGCCCGATGATGCCGCGTTCCCTGAGTCGCCGCCTGCGGTGCTTGTGGAGACGCAGCTTGTGGGGCCGGATGCGGGGCCCGCGTTCGCTTTGCCTGGTCGCGATCTCGATGCGCTGCTGTGGCGTATCGGCCTGCTGGCGTTCCCTGACAGGGTGGCCGGCTGGCTCACGCCGGGCGTGCGCGTCCGCCTGCAGCGCTGGCCCAATCTGATGGCGATGCAGCACAGCTTCGAGGATGTGAGCATGGCCGCCCTGCTCGCGAATTCGACGTTCACGGTGAAGGAGCTTGCCGAGGCATCCGGATGCTCTTTCGAGCGGGCCAGGTCGCTGGTCAACGCTCTCAGCCTGATGGGGGTGCTGCATGTCGAGTCGGATGCGCCTCCCGTCACGATTCCTGCTTCTGCCGCTGAGGCGGCCTTCCAGGGCGGTGCATCCGTTTCACCCGAAGTCACGGATGCGCCGCCCGCCTCTCCCCGGCAGCCGACTCTGTTGAGCCGGTTGCGTGAGAGGTTCGGCATCTGAGGTGGGCGAGCATGTGGTGATTTTTGCGGGGCCGATGGGGGCGGGCAAGACGACGGCGATCCGCGCGCTCAGCGAGGTCGAGGTTGTGAGCACGGAGGCGGCGAACAGTGACAGGGCTGTCGTCGACAAGGAGACGACGACGGTTGCGCTGGACTATGGCGAGATCGGGTTGACCGATTCGGAGAAGGTGCGCCTGTATGGGGTGCCCGGCCAGCGGCGTTTCTCGTTCATGTGGTCGATTCTGAAGGAGCGGGCGCGCGGCGTGATCGTTCTGGTGGCCGGTGATTCGCCGGATCCGCTCGGCGGGATGCTGGAGTTCGTGGACGAGTTCCGTGACCTGTACGAGCGGGGCGGCATGCTGGTGGGTGTGACGCGCACGGATCTGGGCGTCGGCCCGCCTGTTGCGCGCTACGGTGAGGCGCTCGCGGAGGCGTTCCCGTCGCTTGCGGTGCCCGTGATGGCGCTTGACCCGCGCGATCCGGCGCACATGCGTATGGCCCTCATGACCCTCATTGTGAACGTCGAGACACGGGAGCGGCTTCAGGCGGTGGCGTCGTGACGGTGCCCGTCCACCAGGATCCACGCCTGGTGGCGCGCGGTGCCGAGGTTCTGGCCGGCATCAGCGAGCTGTGCCCGTCGCTCGTGTCGGCGACGCTTCTCACGGATGACGGTTTCACGGTCGCGCAGGTGCCGCAGGAGGAGGAGCCGGATGGCCGGCTGTCGAGCATGGCCAGCTCGGTGCAGGCGCTCGGCGATGCGGTCGCCCGGCAGCTTGACATGGGCGAGGGCGACTATGTGGTGATCGCGGGGGAGGGCGGCGTGCTCGTGCAGCGTCGCATCCGTGGTCTGCCTGTTGTGCTCGCCGCGCAGTTCGGCGCGGACGAGTCGGTGGCGTCGGCGCTGTCGGTGACGCGCGCATCGGCCGAGTGGCTCGCCGCCGAGTGGTCAACAGCGGGGGCGGATGCTCCGCGGTCGCGCGCGCCCCGGCATTCGGCCTGAGAGACCGCCGGCTTCGGTGTTGTTGTGGGCCCGGCGGGGCTCGAACCCGCGACCCGCGGATTAAAAGTCCGATGCTCTACCAACTGAGCTACAGGCCCTACCCCTTAAACCTAGCGGGTGAGAATACCCTCCGAGAACCGCGCCGCGCATTCTGTGGCGGCGTGCGCGGTGGCTTTCAGGGGGCCATGGGCGTGAGGGATGCCACGAGGTGGTCGATGCCGTAGTCGAAGGCCCGGTCGACGTCGCCGCCCATGCGGAATGCTCCGCTGAGTTCCATGCCAACGAAACCGTGCGCCCAGGCGGTGAACAGGCGCGCCGCCTCGAGGGCGTCGTCGGGCCCGACGAGGCGCGCGATGGTCCGTGTGAGCACTTCGGTGGCCTGGGTGAGGGATTCCGTGCGCGGGCGGGTCGCCTCGGGGCCGAGCGCGAAAACGAGGTGGTATCCGGCGGGCTTCTCGCGGGCGAAGGCACGGAAACCGTGGGCCATGGCGGCGATCGCCGTGCGCGGTTCTCCCCGGTCGAGCGCCCCCAGCCGGCTGCTGAGTTCGCGCACCGTGGCATCCGCTGCGAGTCCGATGAGTTCGTCGCGGCTTCCGACCCGCTTGTAGAGGGAGGGGGCGCGCACGCCGACCCGTTCGGCGACGGCCGCCATGGTGAGCCCGGCGAGCCCTTCGAGTTCGAGGATCTCCCGTGCGGCGGCGACGATCTCGGCGATGCTTGTGCGCTCCGGTGTCGGCATCCGTTCTCCCTGCTGTTTGTGACGATCAGACCAGCATAGCTATTGCGCATAGCCATGATAGCTATGTATCGTAGCTATCAAGCGCAAGGAAAGGAACCGCCATGCAACTGGCCCCCGGACTGAACAGGATCGGCAACGACATCGTCGCCGCCTACCTCATCCACGACGACAGCGGCGTCACCGTCATCGACGCGGGGCTCGCCGGCCACTGGCGGGACCTTCTCGCCGAGCTGGAGACGATCGGGCGAAGCGTCGACGACATCCGGGCCCTCGTTCTCACCCACGGCGACACCGACCACGTCGGTTTCGCCGAGCGACTGCGCCGCGACCACGGTGTGCCCGTGTATGTGCACGCGGCCGACGCCGCCCGGGCCCGCGGCGAGGAGTCGAGCAAGCCCGAGTGGGGCACGATGCGTCTCGGCCCGCTGCTGCGCTTCATGGCGTACGCGGTCACGAAGGGCGGCATGCGCACGCAGCACCTCAGCTCCGTGAGCGAGCTGCACGACGGGCAGGTGCTCGACGCCCCCGGCAGCCCGCACATCATCGCGCTTCCGGGGCATTCGCCGGGTAGCGTCGCCATCCATGTTCCCGCGCTCGACGCCGTATTCGTCGGCGATGCGCTCACGACCCGCCATGTGTTGACAGGCGCGAAGGGCCCCCAGCCGGCACCGTTCACGGATGATCCGGCGCAGGCACTCGAATCGCTCGAACGGCTGCGCTCCACCCGGGCGAAGTGGGTGCTGCCCGGTCACGGGGCGCCCTGGTCGCAGGGCGTGGATGCGGCGCTGGATGCTGTGCAAGGGCACTGACGCCACCCAGCAGCAGGTCGTACAGTGGGGTGATGAGCGATGAGTTCCACAAGCCCACCCTGTTCGCGGGCTCCCGCTTCGAAGATTTTCTGGGCGGTGAAGATCCGGCGCATGTGAGCCGTGTCGCCCACGAGACGGCAGCCGCCCTGCTCGGCCGCGTGCGCAGCGACCCCCGCCCCGAGTTCATCGACCGGCTGGTCACGTACACCGACGAGAACGGCATCGACGCGATCGCCGAGCTGTGGTCGCGCGCAAGCCCGCGCTCGCTGCCGGGAGCGCTCTGGAGCATCTACCTGCTTCGGGCGCTCACGCGGCAGGATGCCGAGCAGTCCAGCTTCCTGTTCCAGCGCGGCACCGAGACGGCGGCGACGATCGACCCGGTCGTCGCCGGGGCCCCCGACCCGGCGGGCCCGACGGAGATCATGGCGCTCGCCGACCGCATCCTGCGTGGTCTCTTCGATGGCGACTTCGCGGTGGCACTCGAGCGGGCTGCAGCGTTCTGCCGGGTGACCGCGCACGGGGCGACGGGCGTCGCCGACGATGTCGAGCTGATCACGCCTGAGCGCGCGAGTGAGCTCACGGTGAAGGCCTCGCGCCTGGCGCACATGTCAGCAGATCTGGTCGCCTGCGCGCGGCTGTGGCGTGCGGGCTCGCTCGACTGAGACCCGCTGAGGCCCGCTGAGGCTCGACCGACCCCCGGCTGGCCCTCGCCGGTGCCCGGCTGGCCGTCGCTGGTTCCCGACCGACCCTCGCCGATGCCCGACCGACCCTCGCCGATGCCCGACCGACCCTCGCCGATGCCCGACCGACCCCATCCGTGACGCGAGACTACGCATATCGCACGCTTCGGGCGAAAAACCGTGCGATTTGCGTACTCTCGCGAAGCATCCGAAGCATCCGAAGCATCCGAAGCCTTCGACCTCGCACCTCCCGCGGGGTTGGCCCCCTCTTCGTCGAGACTGCACGTATTGCACGCTTTCGCGCCTGAACCGTGCGATTCGTGCAGTCTCGGCGAAGAGGGCGACGCGCGCTCGAGGCGAGCTGGGCGCACCCGACCGAGGCGAGCTGCGCGCACCCGCACCCGCGGTGCGGCGGGGGGAATAGCCATCCAGCGAGTGCGGTTAGACTTCTCATGCCGGGCCACAGTAACCCCGGGCTCCAAATTTAGCCGCTTCGAGCGGCCTCGCGCCGAGAGGCGTTTCTGTGGCCCGGCATTCTCATGCCCTGACTCTCTGCCCTGAGCATCCGCGAGAGGCCAGAATCCGCCCCACAACCGTTGTTATGGGGCGGATGTCGACCACTCGCGAGCCGGATGCGGCGAAAGATGCGAGCGAAGGATGCGTCGGCTTATCCGAACTTGCCAGAGACGTAGTCCTCGGTCGCCTGAACCGACGGCTTCGAGAACATCGTGTTGGTGTCGTCGTATTCGATGAGCTTGCCCGGCTGGCCGGTGCCCGCGATGTTGAAGAACGCGGTGCGGTCGGAGACCCGTGAGGCCTGCTGCATGTTGTGGGTGACGATGACGATCGTGTACTCGGCCTTGAGTTCCTCGATGAGGTCCTCGATGGCGAGCGTCGAGATGGGGTCGAGGGCCGAGCAGGGCTCGTCCATGAGCAGCACGTCGGGCTGCACGGCGATGGCGCGGGCGATGCAGAGGCGCTGCTGCTGGCCTCCCGAGATGCCGCTGCCGGGCTTGTCGAGGCGGTCCTTGACCTCGTTCCAGAGGTTGGCGCCGCGCAGGGATTTCTCGACCAGGTCATCCGCGTCGCTTTTGCTGATGCGGTTGTTGTTGAGTTTGACGCCGGCGAGAACGTTGTCGCGGATCGACATCGTGGGGAACGGGTTGGGGCGCTGGAACACCATGCCCACCTGGCGCCGCACGAGCACGGGGTCGACATCCGCTCCGTACAGGTTGCTGCCGTCGATGAGCACCTCCCCGTCGACGTAGGCGCCGGGGATGACCTCATGCATGCGGTTGAGCGTGCGCAGGAACGTCGACTTGCCGCAGCCGGACGGGCCGATGAATGCGGTGACGCTGCGCGGTTCGATGTCGAGGCTGATGCCTTCTACGGCCTTGAACTTGCTGTAGTAGACGTCGAGGTCGCGTACTTCAATTCGTTTTGACACGGTGTTCCTTAGCTCCTACCGGCCCGTTTTGGGCGCGAAGTACTTGGCGATGAGGCGGGCGATGAGGTTGAGGGCCATGACGATCAGGATGAGGGTGAGCGCGCCCGCCCAGGCGCGGTCGATGTACGCCTGCGGGATGGACCCCTGGCTGACGTACTGGTTGTAGACGAGAACGGGGAGGCTCTGCATCCGGCCTTCAACGAGGCTGTAGTTGAGGTTGTTGGTGAAACCTGCGGCGACGAGCAGCGGGGCCGTCTCGCCGAGCACGCGCGCGATGGCGAGGGTGACGCCGGTCATGATTCCTGCGATGGATGTCGGCAGCACGACCTTCATGATGGTCAGCCATTTGGGCACGCCGAGCGCGTAGGCGGCTTCGCGCAGCTCGTTGGGCACGAGCTTGAGCATGTCTTCGCTGGAGCGCACGACGATGGGGATCATGATGACGGAGAGTGCGATGGCGCCGGCGATTCCGAGCTTGATGCCGGGGCCGAAGATGAGCGCGAAGACCGAGTAGGCGAAGAGACCGGCGACGATGGAGGGGATGCCGGTCATCACGTCGACGAGGAACGTGATCGAGCGTGCGAGCGGCCCGCGGCCGTACTCGACCAGGTAGATGGATGTCATGAGGCCGATGGGCACTGAGATGACGGTGGCCGCGACGGTCATCAGCACCGTGCCGACGAGCGCGTGCACGATGCCGCCGCCCTCCCCGACGATGTTGCGCATCGAGTAGGTGAAGAACTCGAGGTCGAAGCGTGCCGAGCCGTTGACGATGACGGTGAACAGCAGCGAGATGAGGGGGAGGAGCGCGAGCACGAAGGAGCCGCCGACGAGTGCGGTGATCAACCGGTCGGTGGCCTTGCGGCGGCCTTCGACGAGAAAGGATGTGATGTAGATGGCCACCGTGTACAGCACGGCGCTGAGGAGCACGGCGCCCACGATGTTGAAGCCAGCGGCGCTGTCTGCGGCGCTGACGAGCCACACGGCGATGAAGCCGACAACGATCGCCCCGCCGAGTACGAGCCACGGGGTGCGCCTGCCGAGCAGGTCCGCCGAGTAGGGGTTCGGCATCTGGTTCGCGCCCGTGGTGGCGCTCGTTGCGATCTGCGTCATTAGTTCGCTCCCGAGAATTCTTTGCGGCGGCCGATGATCCAGCGGGCGATCATGTTCACAACGAGGGTGATGGCGAAGAGGATGAGCCCTGTCGCGATGAGCAGGTTCGTGTTGGTCCCGAATGCCTCGGGGAAGCGCAGGGCGATATTGCCTGCGATGGTGCCGGGGTTGCTCGAGGTGAGGAGCGCCCAGGTGATGCCGCCGCCGGAGGAGAGCACCATGGCGACGGCCATGGTTTCGCCGAGCGCCCGGCCGAGGCCGAGCATGGAGGCGGAGACGATTCCGGAGCGGCCGAAGGGGAGCACCGCGGTGCGGATCATCTCCCAGCGGGTCGCGCCGAGCGCGAGGGCTGCTTCTTCGTGCAGCACGGGCGTCTGGAGGAAGACCTCGCGGGTGAGCGCGGTGATGATCGGCAGAACCATGACGGCGAGCACGACGGCGGCGGTGAGGATGGTGCGCCCGGTTCCGGATGCGGGGGGCGCGAAGAAGGGGATCCAGCCGAGATTCTCGGTCAGCCAGGTGTAGAGGGGCTGCACGGCCGGGGCGAGGACGTTGGCACCCCAGAGGCCGAAGACGACGGAGGGCACGGCGGCGAGCAGGTCGATGACGTAGCCGAGACCCGCGGCGAGGCGTCGCGGCGCGTAGTGCGAGATGAAGAGCGCGATGCCGATGGCGACGGGAACGGCCATGAGGAGGGCGAGGAACGAGGACCAGAGTGTTCCGAAGATGAACGGGGCGACGTACGACCAGAATGGCTCTCCGGCGAGGATGTTGATGTCCGCAGGGTCCGTGGTGAAGGCGGGCACGCTCTCGACGAGGAGGAAGGCGGCGACTGCGGCGAGGATCGCCAGGATGATTCCGCCGGCAGTGAGCGCAGTGCCCGAGAAGATGCGGTCGCCCCGCCGCTGCTTCGGCTTGCGCCGCACAGGGCTGACGGTTGTCTCAGGCGTCGTCATCTGCTCGAATTCCCCTGGCTTGTGTGGGTGGTTGTGCTGGGTTGTGGCCTGCGAGAACTCTCACAGAGCCAGTCTGCCCGGTGCCGTGTTCTCGCACAACACGAGGGGGCACCGGGCAGATTGTTCTGGCGTTACTTGATGGTGTCGACCGCGGCCTTGGCCTTCTCGTACAGCGTGGCCGAGATGGGCGCGATGCCCGCGGACTCGGCTGCGGCCTGCTGGCCTTCGTCGCTGATCACGTAGTCGAGGTAGGCCTTCGTGAGCTCAGCCTTGTCGGCGTCGGCGTACTCGGAGCATGCGATCAGGTAGCTGACGAGCACGATCGGGTAGACGCCCGCTGCTTCGGACGTGCGGTCCAGCTCGATGGCCAGGTCGACGGAGTCGCGACCTTCGGCGAGCGGCGAGGCGTCGACGATGGCCGCTGCGGCCTCCGCCGAGTACTCGACGTAGTCGCTGCCGACCTTGACGGCGACAACACCGAGGTCACCGGCGCGCGAGGCGTCGGCGTAACCGATGGTTCCGGTTCCACCCGTCACGGCGTCGACGACACCGGAGGTCTGGTTCGCGGCTTCGCCACCGGGGTAAGCCCAGTCTCCGCTGACCTCAGCGTCCCAGACCTCGGGCGCTGCGGCCTTGAGGTAGTCGGTGAAGTTCTCGGTGGTGCCGGACTCGTCCGCACGGTGCACGGCCGTGATGGCGGTGTCCGGAAGTGTCGCGGACGCGTTCTGGTCGGCGATCGCGGCGTCGTTCCAGGTGGTGATCTCACCCTTGAAGATCTTGGCGATCGTCGCAGCGTCAAGCTGCAGGCTGTCGACGCCCTCAAGGTTGAAGATGATCGCGATCGGCGAGATGTAGGCGGGGATCTCCACGATGGGGCTTCCCGGGACGCAGCCGGCGAAGTTGTCCTCGGCGAGCTCCTCGTCCTTGAACGCGCGGTCCGAACCGGTGAAGGTGTTGGCGCCGGCGATGAAGTTGTCGCGGCCCGTGCCCGAGCCGGTGGGGTCGTACTCGACGGTCACGTCGGGGTTGGCGGTCTGGAACTTGGCGACCCAAGCCTCCTGAGCGGTGCCCTGCGACGAAGCGCCGCCGCCGACCAGCGTGCCGGAGAGCGAGCTGGTCGTGTCGGTGGTGCCCCCAGCGGTGTCGCCTTCGTTCGCGGCGCAGGAGGAGAGGACGACGGCTCCTGCGATGGCGATGGCAGCAATGCTGCCGATGCGCGAGATCTTCACAGTGTTCCTTTCGGGAATGTGATGTGACTTGAGAGGCCGGTGCTGGCCCCTCGGACGACGCTACGAAGGCGGGTTAACCAGCGTCGGCCCTGCGGGTGAACGGCAGGTTAACGAGTGGCGAACAGCGGATGCGGCTGCAGCGTCGAGCGGGCGCGATTCCCTAAGAGATCAGCGCAACGGCGGCTGCGGCCCGCGCGGAGAGCTGCACCCAGCTCGGCACACTTTTGCTCGGTAACATCAAGCGAGGGAGCAACGTATGACAAATCCAAGTAACGATCCTCGAGCATGGTTCCTGGATCTCTCTCGTCCACGAGAGGCGCGCGAAGTGCCCGGGCATAGCGCGGAAGTACATCGCGCTGCCGCTCAGCTAGTCCAGAGAGCACAACGACTTCATCGGGACTCCGTGCAGTTGAAGAACTATATTGCCGAAGAAGTGAAGCGAGGGGCCACCGTTGACGACATTGCTGCGGAGCTTGATCTGAGCCGGGACTTCATCGAGCGAGCGCTGGACGCAGAGCCCTTATTTTTAATTGGTTGATTGGTCCACACGCGACCGAGAGGTTCCACCATTCAGCCGGACGCCACCCGGATGCGATCAACTGCAGTAGGGCTCACTCACCTACGAGATGAGAGCGACGGCGGCCGCTGCCCGCTCGGAGAGCTCGGCGGAGATGGGGGAGGAACCGGCGTGCGTCGCCGCCTCCTGCTGGCCCTCGGGGCTGACGACGTAGGCGAAGTACTCACGGACGAGGCCCGCCGTCTTCTCATCGCTGTAGTTGGAACATCCGATCAGATAGCTGACCAGGACGATCGGGTACGCGCCCGGCGCGGTTCCGCTCCGGTCGAGTTCGATCGCGAGGTCGCCTTCGGCGCGGCCCTCTGCGGCAGGCGAGGCGTCGACGATCGCGGCGGCGGCCTCGGCCGAATACGGCACGTAGTCGTCGCCGGCCTTCACCGAGACGACCCCCAGCTCTCCCGCCCGGGAGGCATCGATGTAGCCGATCGTGCCGTGCCCGCGGGAGACGGAGTTGACGACACCCGAGGTGCCCTGGGCTGCCTCGCCACCGGAAAGCGGCCAGATGCCTGAAGATGTGTGCTTCCACGCATCCGGTGCTGCCTCAGCCAGATATGCGGTGAAGTTCTCGGTGATGCCGGAATCGTCGGAGCGGTGGATGGCGGTGATCGCCTGGTCTGGCAGGTCGATGCCCGGATTCTGCTCGGCGATGGCGTCGTCGTTCCAACGGGTGATCTCAGAGGAGAAGATGCCGGCGATCGTGCTGGGGTCGAGCCTGAGTTCGTCGATCCCGTCAAGGTTGAAGACGAGCGCGATGGGAGAGATGTAGGCCGGCAACTCGATGACGCTGCTGCCGGGGGCGCAGCCGACGAAGTCGGACTCCGCGAGCTCTTCGACGGTGAAGGCACGATCGGATCCGGCGAATGCACTGCCGCCCGCGACGAACATGTCGCGCCCCGCGCCCGAACCTGCCGGGTCATATTCGACCGTGGCGCCCGTGTGGGCGGTCTGGAAGCCGACGACCCACGCCTCCTGCGCGGCCTGCTGGGAGCTCGCACCCCCGCCGACGATGATGCCGACGGAGTCGCCGCTGCCCGGGCCGAGTTCGTTCACCGCGCACGAACTGAGCGTCAGGCCCAGCACGGCTGCGGCGGCCGAGGCCGCCATGGCGCGTCCGCGCCGAGATCCACGGTCTGTCGTCGCTGCCCACATCACAGTGAACAGGCTACCGGCCCCGACCGGATGCGGCATCCGGGGAACAGGCTATTGGCCGTGAACCTCGATGGCGATGATGCCGGCATCCTTGCGGTCCCGGGCCAGATGCACGACGGCGTAGCCGCCCGTCGGGAGCAGCCCGGCGGCCCGCACGCTCGCATTGAGCGGGGTGTTCGTGTCGCGCGCGATCGCGGCGATGATCTCGGGCAGCACAGGGCCGTGGCTGCACAGCACGACCGTCTTCTGCTGCTCCAGCCTGCGGGCGACGACCGCGTCGATCGGTGCGGCACCGTTCTCGTAGGCATCCTGACTGATCTTGTACGTCTGCTTCACATGCAGGCCCGTGCGCTTGGCGAGCGGCTTGACGGTCTCGACGCAGCGCACGGCCGTGCTGCTGAACAGCTTCTCGGGCCCGAACGCGGCGATGCCGCCCGCCGCGGCCTCAGCCTGTCGCCGCCCCTCCTTCAGGAGCGTGCGTTCGGCATCCTGCCCATCGAATTCGCCGGGCGAGATGGCCTTGCCGTGCCGCAGCGCGATGATTGCATAGCTGCGCAGCGTGTCGTTGTCGACCCGAGCCTGAAAGCGTTCGAGAACCTCGCGGTCATGCGGGTAGGTGAGGGCGGCGCGGGCCTTCTTGAGGCTCAGCCACTCGAGCTTCTGCACCTCATCGTTGGGGGTGAATGAGGAGGCTGTGTGCGCATCGTCGTCGACTTCCGCCGTCCAGTAGTGCACGATCTTCTCGCGCCCATTGGGAAGGGTGTACTCGGTCGTGCCGAGGGGCGCTCCGAGGGCGACCCGCAGGCCGGTCTCCTCCTCGATCTCGCGTGCGGCGGTCTGCGGCAGGCTCTCGCCCGGGTCGACCTTGCCTTTGGGCAGCGAGACGTCGCCGTGGCGTTCGCGATGCACCAACAGGATGACGATCCTGCCGTCGACGACGCGCCAGCAGAGCGCCCCGGCTGCCAGCACGGGTGTGGCCGCGGGGCTCACCGGGTGGTCCCCGCCCTCTTCCGTGAGCTGATGTTCTTCATGAGGACATTCTGCATGTCCTCGAGGCGTGTGCCGTCCTCGGCGAGGTGCTGCCGGGTCCATTCGCCGTCCGATTCGAGGCGCCACGACGAGGTCTTGTCAGACATGGACAGCTCGAAGATGGCGTCGATGTCGGCCAGATGGGCGGCATCCGTCAGACGCACGAGTGCTTCGACGCGGCGATCGAGGTTGCGGTGCATCATGTCGGCGCTGCCGATGTACGTCACAGGGTCGCCGTTGTTCACGAAGCTGAAGATGCGCGAATGCTCCAGGTAGCGACCCAGGATCGAGCGCACCTGAATGGTCTCGCTGAGGCCTTCGACGCCGGGCCTGACGCCGCAGATGCCCCGCACGACCAGATCGATGGGCACGCCGGCCTGGCTGGCGCGGTACAGAGCGTCGATGATCTGCTCATCGACGATGGAGTTGAGTTTGATGCGGATGCCACTGGGCTTCCCTGCGAGGGCGTTGCGCGTCTCCGTCGTGATGCATTTGATGAGGCCCTTGCGCAGGTGCAGCGGGGCCACCAGCAGGCGCTTGAACTTCTTCTCGATGGCGTAACCGGAGAGCTCGTTGAAGAGACGGTTGAGGTCGCGGCCGACGATGGGGTCGGCGGTGAGCAGCCCGAGGTCTTCGTAGACGCGGCTCGTCTTCGGGTTGTAGTTTCCTGTTCCGATGTGGCTGTAGTGGCGCAGCCCGCCCTTCTCCTGGCGCACGACGAGCGCGAGCTTGCAGTGCGTCTTGAGCCCGACGAGCCCGTAGACGACATGCACGCCGGCCTTCTCGAGTTTGCGCGCCCAGGTGATGTTGGCGGCCTCATCGAAGCGCGCCTTGATCTCGACGAGCGCAAGAACCGCCTTGCCCGCCTCGGCGGCGTCGATGAGCGCCTCCACGATGGGGCTGTCGCCGCTCGTGCGGTAGAGGGTCTGCTTGATGGCGAGCACGTTCGGGTCGGCGGCGGCCTGCTCGAGGAACGCCTGCACGCTCGTTCCGAACGACTCGTAGGGGTGGTGCAGCAGGATGTCGCGGCGCGCGATGGAGGCGAACACGTCGGGGCTCGCGCCCGGCTCGGGCGGCAGCAGCGCCACATTCGTGGTCGGCACATGCTTGGAGTATTTGAGCGACGGCCGGTCGATCTTGAACACCTCGAACAGCCCGCCGAGGTCGAGCGGCGCCGGCAGCCGGAACACCTCCTGCTCGGTGATGCCCAGTTCGCGCACGAGCAGGCCGAGCGTGACGTCGTCCATGTCGTCGGTGATCTCGAGCCGGATGGGCGGCCCGAAGCGTCGGCGCAGCAGCTCCCGCTCGAGGCTCTGGATGAGGTTCTCCGACTCGTCCTCGTCGACCTCGACGTCCTCGTTGCGGGTGACCCGGAACTCGTGGTGCTCCAGAATCTCCATCCCCGGGAACAGCTCGACGAGGTGGTTCGAGATGAGGTCCTCCAACGGGATGAACCTCAGAAGGCCGCGCGCGTCATCCGGCAACTGCACGAAACGGGGCAGGATGCTCGGCACCTTCACGCGCGCGAACTCGACCTTGCCCGTCTTGGGGTTGCGCACCCGCACCGAGAGGTTCAGCGACAGCCCGGAGATGTAGGGGAACGGATGCGCAGGGTCGACGGCGAGCGGCATCAGAACCGGATAGATCTGGGCGGAGAAGATCTCGTCGACGCGCTCGCGGTCCTCCTGGTCGAGGTCGCTCCACGATTCGATGTGGATGCCGGACGCATCGAGACTGGGCTTGACCTGTTCGCGGAACGCGCGGGCGTGGCGCTCCTGCAGCTCGTGCGCCTTGCGGCTGATGTCGTCGAGGACGTCGAGCGGCGCGCGGCCGATGTTCGTGGGAACGGCGATGCCTGTCGCGATGCGACGCTTGAGGCCGGCGACCCGCACCATGAAGAACTCGTCCAGGTTGCTCGCGAAGATGGCCAGGAAGTTGGCGCGCTCCAGCACGGGCAGCGTCTCGTCCTCTGCCAGTTCGAGCACGCGCGTGTTGAATGCGAGCCAGCTCAGCTCGCGGTCGAAGTAGCGGTTCGCGGGCAGCGTTCCGTCGTCGACCCAGGCCGACTCGGAGTCGTAGTCGTCGTCGAGGCTGTCCGTGGCCAGCCCGGTGTCGTCGATGATGCTGTCGCCGTCCATTGCACAATCTTGGCACCCGCAGGTGAATCCGCGGTTAACGCCCCACCCGCTGGTCGAATCGCCCCGCGACGCTACCCTGCTGGTCGAGGTGCACCGGCGCGAAGCGTCTGTGCAGTCTCGAGACCAGCCCACGAGGGCGCACCACCTCGAGCAGCGGTTCTTACGTGCTGTACTGCACGTCCACCGTGTGCTCGCCGAATCCGAAGGAGCGGTACAGCCGCACGGCCGGCTTGTTATCGGCTTCGACGTACAGGTTCGAGGTGCGGATGCCGCGGGCGGCCAGTCGGGCAAGGCCGGCGGTCACGAGGCGCCGGCCGAGGCCTTCGCCCTGCCGTTCGGGGTCGACGCCGACGGCGTAGAACTCGCCGATGCCGTCGTCGATTTTCAGCCAGCTGAAGCCTGCCAGGTCGTCGCCGTGCCAGAGCAGCAGAAAGTCGTCCGCGTCGAACCAGTCTTCTGCCATCCGCTCGTCGAGGTCGCCCTGCGTGAGGGAGCCCTGTTCCGGATGCGACGCGAAGGCGCGCGCGTTGAGCGCCAGCCAGGCGTCGTCGTCGGTTCCGGGGCGGAACGCTCTGACGCCCTCCGTTGCGGGCACGTCGGTGGGCACGTCGGCGCGCAGTTGCAGCAGCGTGCGCACGGCCGTGAGCCTGTGGCGGGCGGCGAGGGCGCGCGAGGCGGGGTGGTCGCCGTGTGCCCACAGGAGGAGTTGCGGGTTCTCGTCGAGCAGCTGCGCGAGCATCCGCCCTCCGATCCCGTGCCGGCGTTCCGTCGGGTCGACGACGAGTTCTGCTTCGCCGGGGTCGCCCCGCAGCAGCACGGCGGCACCGGCCTCGTCTGCGGCGAGCAGTTCGCGTCGCCCGGTTCTCAGTTCGACGAGGGCCTGGTCGGAGAAGGGCGGTTGGCCGTCGGCCTGCCGGGCTCGTTCGATGAGCGGGCCGAGCCATCCGGGCACGGCGGTGGGGGCGTCAGTCGCCATCGTTGTCGTCCTTTCCGGTGAAGTGGTAGCCGACGTTGCGCACGGTGCCGATGAGCAGGTCGAATTCGCCGAGTTTGGCGCGCAGCCGCCGCACGTGCACGTCGACGGTGCGGGTGCCGCCGAAGTAGTCGTAGCCCCACACTTCGCTGAGCAGTTGTTCGCGGGTGAACACGCGGGAGGGGTGGCTGGCGAGGAAGCGCAGCAGCTCGAATTCCTTGTAGGTGAGGTCGAGTGTGCGTCCGTTGACCTTCGCCGAGTAGCTGGCCTCGTCGATGACGACACCGGATGCGCGGATCTTCTGGTCTGTCTGGTCACCGGCCCTGCGCCCCATGGCCAGGCGGATGCGGGCATCGACTTCTGCCGGACCTGCGGTGACCAGCAGCACGTCGTCGATGCCCCAGTCGGAGTTGACCGCGGTGAGCGCGCCTTCTGTGACGATGAGGACGAGGGGGGCGGTCATGCCGGTGCCGGCGGCGATCTTGCACAGCGCCTTCGCCCCGGCCAGGTCGTGGCGGGCGTCGATCATCATCACGTCGCAGCTTGGCGGGTTGACGAGTTGGCTTGCGGTGGCCGGCAGCTGTCTCACCCTGTGGCTGAGCAGGCCCAGCACCGGCAAGACCTCGCTGTCGACCGCTGGTGTCAGTATCAACAGCTGCGCCAACGGGGCCTCCAGATTTTCAGGTCGCCAGTCTATCCAGTGACGTGGGCCCTCGTGCGCGCAGTGTTCTTTGTGCTCGGATGCGGCAGGATTGAGTCATGATGTCAGCCGATTCCGCGCCGCAGCCGGCAGATCCTGCGCAGCCGCGGGTGGGCCCGCCACGCTGGAGCGCGAGGCTGAGTGTCGTCGTCGTGTGGGTGGCGGCTGTCGTCGGCGCCGTGCTCGTGCTGGTCTTCGGGGTGGCGGGGCAGCACATGGTGTGGTTCCCGATCGTTCTGGCGGTCACTGTGCTTCTGGCGTTCTCCCTGCAGCTGTCGCTCGACAGCAAGGAGGGGCTCGTCGATCGGTTGATGGCGAGCATCGTGGGCGCTGTTGTCGTGTTGGCGGTGGCCACCGGCGTCCTGCTGCTCGGCTGAGAGCATCCGGCGCCCCGGGCGCATCTTCGCGGCCTGCGGCGCGGTGCCGCTAGAATCGGAGCATGCTGCTCGCACTCGAACTCTTCTTCGTCGGACTCCTCGTGCTCGCCGTTCTGGCTATCGGGGGCATCTCCGCTGTCGTTCTCTACAACCTCTTCCGGGGCCAGCGCTAGGGAGGCATCCGCCCCCGCACGCAGCTCCGTCTTGTCTTGGCGGTGATGTACTCATGATCGAACTGGATGCGTCGCTGCCCCCTGAGCTGGTGCCTCTGTCGTGGCTGATCGGCGTCTGGGAGGGCTCGGGGGTCGTCAATTTCCCTGTGGGCGATGAGGTTCGCAATTTCGAGTTCGGCCAGCGTGTGAGCTTCAGCCATGACGGCCTGCCCTACCTCAACTACACCTCGTCTGCCTGGGTCCTCGATGAGGCCGAAGCTTCTTCTCTTGACAGCGCGCCGCTCGCATCCGAGGTCGGCTACTGGCGTCTCTCGCGGCCGGTTCAGGCGGCGGATGCCGGCCCCGGCATGCTTCCCGGCGGCGGGCCGGCCCCATTCTCGTCTGCGGAGCAGGTCGAGACGCTGCGCAATGCCGACTCCGGTTTTGACGTCGAGGCGACGATCGTGCACCCGGGCGGGGTCAGCGAGCTGTATCTCGGCCAGGTGAAGGCTGCCCGTATCGATCTGGCGACGGATGCTGTGATGCGGTCGGCGACGGCGCACGAGCATTCCGCGTCCACCCGCCTCTATGGTCTTGTCGACAATCACCTCCTGTGGGCGTGGGATCTGGCTGCGTTGGGCCAGCCGCTCACGTCCCACGCGTCTGCGAGGCTCTCCCGTGTCGACTGACGTTCCTGTGTCTGCGGCTGTGCCTGGTGACCAGCCGGCTGCGGGCATCCGCTCGCCGTGGTTGTCGCGCGCGGGCGCCGTCGAGGCGACGGGCATCGACGCGGGCATCGCCGCCCACTACGGCGACCCCGTGAGGGAGCAGCGCGAGCTTGTGGCGGGCAGGGCGGCCGTCGACCTGTCGAACCGCGGCGTCATCTCGGTGACCGGCCCCGACCGCCTCACCTGGATCGACTCGATCACCAGCCAGTCCGTCGCACGGATGCAGCCGGGCGAGTCCTCCGAGACGCTTCTGCTCGACCAGACGGGCCGCATCGAGCACGCCGTGCGTCTTGTCGACGACGGCGTCACACTCTGGATGCTCGTCGAGGGTTCCGAGACGGCGGCCCTGCTCGGCTGGCTGGAGCGCATGCGGTTCATGCTGCGCGTGGAGCTCGCCGACCGCAGCGCGGAGCTTGCAACGGTGGGTGCGTTCGGCGATCTCGACCTGCCCACGGCCGCCCCGAACGGTGTCCCGCTGCTCTGGCGCGACTCGTGGTCGCACGTCGCCGAGGGCGGCTGGCAGTACTCCCAGGGCGAGCACGCAGGCGCAGAGTTCGACTACTCCGAGGCGCTCGTGCCGTGGGCCGAGTTCGACGCGCTCGATGTGCCTGCCGCCGGGGTGCTCGCGCTGGAGGCGCTGCGCATTGCCGCCTGGCGCCCGCGCTTCGCCTCCGAGGTCGACGAGAGGTCCATCCCGCACGAGCTCGACTGGCTGCGCTCCGCCGTGCACCTCAGCAAGGGCTGCTACCGGGGCCAGGAGACGGTCGCGAAGGTGCATAACCTGGGCCACCCGCCGCGTCGGCTCGTCATGCTGCACCTCGACGGATCGGACGCCGTGCTCCCCGCGGCCGGCGACGAGGTCGTTCTCGTCGCCGATGGGGTCGACAAGGTTGTCGGCTCGGTGACATCCGCAGCCCGCCACCACGAGCTGGGTTCGATCGCGTTGGCCGTCGTGAAGCGGATGACCGACCCGGTCGCCGAGCTCGTCGTCGTCGCCGACGGGGCGCGTGTCGCCGCAGCGCAGGAGCTCATCGTGCCGCCCGGCGCAGGGGCCGAGGCGAATGTGCCGCGCCTGCCGCGCCTGGGTGCGGTCACGCGACCGCGCTGAGCCGCGCGCATCCGCCGCTCTTCTCCGCTCGCTAGGCTGTTCGCATGACGTACACGCTGATTCTGCTGCGCCATGGCCGCAGCGACTGGAACGAGAAGAACCTGTTCACCGGTTGGGTGGATGTCGACCTGACAGACGACGGTCGCGCCGAGGGGCGCCGCGCCGGTGAGCTGCTCGCCGCATCCGGCCTGCTGCCCGACGTGCAGTACACCTCGCTGCTGAAGCGTGCCATCCACACGGCCAACCTGGCCCTCGAGACCGCCGACCGCGACTGGATCGACGTCAAGCGCAGCTGGCGCCTCAACGAGCGCCACTACGGTGCCCTGCAGGGGCTCGACAAGGCGGAGACCCTCGAGAAGTACGGCGAGGAGCAGTTCATGACGTGGCGCCGCAGCTTCGACACCCCGCCGCCGCCCCTCGACGACGACAGCGAGTTCTCGCAGGCACACGACCCGCGCTACGCCGAGCTCGGCGCCGACCTGCCGCGCACCGAATGCCTGAAGGACGTCATCGAGCGGATGCTTCCCTACTGGGAGTCCGACATCAAGGTCGACCTCGCAGCAGGCAAGACGGTGCTGGTCACCGCGCACGGCAACTCGCTGCGGGCGCTCGTGAAGCACCTCGACGGTATCTCGGATGCTGACATCGCCGAGCTGAACATCCCCACCGGCATCCCGCTCGTCTACGAGCTCGGCGACGACTTCATGCCGACGAAGCCGTCCGAGTACCTCGACCCGGCTGCTGCTGCTGCCGGCGCGGCCGCGGTTGCAGCCCAAGGCAAGAAGTAGCCCGCCGAGTCACTTCGCGGTTGGTCTCGAGACTGTCGCTTCGCGACACCTCGACCAGCAGGTGACCCGCTGGTTGAGGTGTCGCGCTCTGGCGTGTGCGAACGACCCCGCTGGTTGAGGTGTCGCGCTCTGGCGCGACAGTCTCGAAACCGGCGGGGTCGTTCACAGCCTGAGGCTCAGTCTTCGGGGGCGACCCAGTCGCCGGTCGCCAGGTAGTGCACCTTCTTGGCGATGGAGACGGCGTGGTCGGCGAAGCGCTCGTGGTAGCGCGACGCGAGGGTCGCGTCGACGGTGTCTTCGGCGCCGCCCTTCCAGGTCTCGCCGAGAACCTTCTCGAACACGCTCAGGTGCAGCGCGTCGATCCGGTCGTCGTCGTTGCGGATCTCCTCCGCCAGCTGCACGTCTTCTGTGCGCAGCAGCTCGGCGAGTTTGCGCGCCATCTCGACGTCGAGCTGTCCCATCTCGACGAAGGTCTTGCGCAGGCTCTTGGGCACGACCTTGTCGGGGAAGCGGTAGCGGGCCAGCTGCGCGATGTGGTCGGCCATGTCGCCCATCCGCTCAAGCGATGAGGAGATGCGCAGTGCGCTGACGACGATGCGCAGGTCGCGGGCGACCGGCTGCTGCCGGGCCAGGATGTTGATGGCGAGCTCGTCGAGGTTGATCGCGAGTTCGTCGATCTTGTCGTCGTCGGCGATGACCTGCTCGGCGAGCGACACGTTCGACTCGTTGAAGGCTCTTGTGGCGTTCTCGATCGACACGGCCACGAGGCTCGCGATCTCGACCAGACGCTCCTGAACCTCTTGCAGCTCCTGCTGGAATACTTCGCGCATCGACAGATCCTCTTCTCGTCTTGTGTCCGGTCGTGGTTCGTCTGCGACCGTCCGGCCCGCTGATTCTTTCGCGGGAAAGTTAACGACCGGTGATCTTTGCCTGAACAACGACGTGCTCGGCACTGCCATCCGCCCCTGCCAGAATCGGCCGGTCGTAGATGTAACTAATCTAGTCTCTATGGAACCCAGCCTGCTGGTTGCCCTGTCGCTGGTCTTCGGTGTAGCCGTGGGTGCAGCTCTGGTCAGCCTCGTGCATCACGCCGCCCGGCGCGGCGAGCGGGCTGCGATGGTCGTCAACGGCGGAATCCCCGACGGCGTCTCCCAGGTGCTCGACGCGCTCGAGTCAGCCGCGGTCGTGGTGGACCCTTCGAACAACGTGCTCAAGGTGTCGCCGGGTGCGCTCGCATTCGGCCTCGTCGGCAATCAGGTGCTCGTGCACCCCGAGATGGTCGAGCTGGTGAACCGGGTGCGGCGCAGCGGTGAGCCGCTCGCCGAGGAGGTCGTGCTCACGCGCGGCCCCTACAGCGATGCATCCGTGCACCTCTTCGTTCGGGTGGCGCGGCTGGGCACGCGCTTCGTGCTCCTGGTCGCCGAGGATCGCACCGAGTCGTATCGGCTCGACGCGGTGCGCCGCGACTTCGTGGCGAACATCAGTCACGAGCTGAAGACGCCCATCGGCGCCGTCAGCCTGCTGGCGGAGGCCCTCGCGGCGGCCTCGGACGAGCCGGAGCAGGTGAAGCGTTTCGCGAAGCGCCTCAGCAAGGAGTCGGAGCGACTCGCCCGCATCACGCGCGAGATCATCGAACTGTCGAGGCTGCAGGCGGCGGATGCTCTGGCCAGGCCCGAGATCGTCGACGTCGACCATGTGGTCGCCTCCGCGATCGACCAGAACCGCGTGATCGCCGACAAGCACGGCATCCGTCTCGCCAGCGGCGGTGACGCGGGCACGCGGGCCTACGGGGACGAGGACCTGCTGATCGCCGCGGTGCAGAACCTCGTGTCGAATGCCATCCAGTACTCGCCCGATAATTCGCGCATCGGTGTGGGTGTCGTCTCGGGTGACGGGGTGCTCGAGATCTCCGTCACCGACCAGGGCATCGGTATCGAAGAGCAGGACCTCGACCGGGTGTTCGAACGCTTCTACCGCATCGACCCGGCGAGGGCGCGCAACACGGGCGGCACAGGCCTGGGGCTGAGCATCGTGAAGCATGTCGCCCAGAACCATGGGGGCGATGTGCGTGTGTGGTCGCAGCCCGGCAAGGGCTCGACGTTCACGATCCGAATCCCCGAACTCACGGATGCCGACGCCCGGCTCGCCGACCATGACCCTGCACCGACGACCAAGCCGCGTCGCGGCAACGACCACGTCAAGGAGACCAAGTGACCCGCATCCTCATTGTCGAAGACGAGCACGCGCTGAGTGAGCCGCTCGCGTTCCTCCTGGAGCGCGAAGGCTACGAGACGGTGATCGCCGACGACGGGCCGGCGGCGCTCGAGGCGTTCGCGGCTGGCAACGTCGACCTCATCCTGCTCGACCTCATGATTCCGGGCATCCCCGGCACGGAGGTGTGCCGCGAGATCCGCACGCGCTCGCAGGTGCCCATCATCATGCTCACGGCGAAGGACAGCGAGATCGACATCGTCGTGGGGCTGGAGCTCGGCGCCGACGACTATGTGACGAAGCCGTACTCGTCGCGTGAACTGCTGGCGCGCATCCGTGCCGTGATGCGTCGCCGCAGCGAAGTGGAGGACGAGCAGGACTTCGCCATCGTCGAGGCCGGCTCCGTGCGGATGGATGTCGACCGGCACACGGTCGAGGTCGGCGGCGTCGAGGTCGCCATGCCCCTGAAGGAGTTCGAGCTGCTCGAGGTGCTGCTGCGCAACGCGGGCCGGGTGCTGACCCGCGGCCAGCTGATCGACCGGGTGTGGGGGAGCGACTACTTCGGCGACACGAAGACCCTCGACGTGCACATCAAGCGCATCCGCTCGAAGATCGAGACGAACCCGTCGGAGCCGGTCATGCTGGTGACGGTGCGCGGCCTCGGCTACCGCTTCGAGGAGTAGGCGGCGGGTTGCTCAGCCCGCGGGTGGCTCGGCGGGTTGAGTGGCGAGCGCTGGCGAGCGTATCGAAACCTCGTCTGCGGTTACGGCAGGTACTGGGTGTACTCGGGCAGTGTGCCGTCGAGCACCGGTACGAGCATCTGCTTGCCGGTCTCGTCGTCGTACTGAACGAACACGGGCATCAGGCTGCCGGGCTTGGCGTCGATGCCATCGAGCAGGAACTGCTCGTCGGTGCCGATCGATTTGACGGTGTTGCCGGCGACGCTGACCTTCTTGTCGATCTTCTGTCCATCGCCCTCGTACTGCAGGGTGACGGTGACCCGGTCGTTGCCGATGTTGGCGACGCTCGCGATGAGGTTGCCGGTCTCGCCGTCGTTGCTCAGCACGATCGCGTTGAGCACCTTCACGCTGGCGATGGTGGCGCTGGTGCCGTCGCTGGGGTCATAGTGCTCGGTGGTCGCCTGCGGGGCGATGAAGCCACAGCCGGCTGCGGTGAGCATCACGACCGCTGCCAGACTTGTGGATGCGACGATACGAGCTCTCACGGGACCCTCCAGAACACGAGATTTGTGCGTATGCGCCCGCGGCGAAACCCGCAGGAAGACACTGAGAGTTTAGTCTAGCGAGAGCGCTGGGCGGTCGGGGAGTTAGGGCAGCCTAACATGAGCTCTGCTGTGGTAAACTGGTGGCCACGGAATGGAGCTTTACGCATGCTTTTCGAGGTCGGCGAAACCGTCGTATACCCCCACCACGGTGCAGCAACAATCACCGAGGTCAAGAAACGAACCATCAAGGGCGAGGAGAAACTCTACCTCAAGCTTAATGTCACCCAGGGTGACCTTGTCATCGAGGTCCCCGCAGAGAACGTCGATCTGGTCGGCGTCCGCGATGTCATCGGGCAGGAGGGCCTCGACAAGGTGTTCGAGGTCCTGCGCGCGCCGTTCACTGAGGAGCCCACCAACTGGAGCCGTCGCTACAAGGCGAACCTTGAGAAGCTCGCCTCCGGCGACGTCATCAAGGTTTCCGAGGTCGTCCGCGACCTGTGGCGCCGCGATCAGGATCGTGGCCTCTCGGCTGGCGAGAAGCGCATGCTCGCCAAGGCCCGCCAGATTCTGATCTCCGAGCTCGCGCTCGCAGAGAAGACTGACGAGGAGAAGGCCTCGGGCATGCTCGACGAGGTGCTTGCCTCGTAGTCACGCTCGAACGAAACGACTCGGCCCCGTCCCACACCTCGTGGGGCGGGGCTTTTTCGTGCGCACCGCGGCGCCGCCCCGGCAGTTCCCGCCGCGGGCTGGCGTTACGCTCGTAGGCATGCAGTCGCCTTCTGTCGCCGTCGTTGTGGTCGCCGCGGGCAGCGGTGCCCGTCTGGGCCGTGCCGAGCCGAAGGCCTTCGTGCCGCTCGCGGGTCGCCCCCTCCTTGCGCACGCCCTCGATTCCGTCTTCGGTATGGGCGAGGGGCTCGACGGGGGCCGTTCTGTGCAGCTCGTGGTGGTCGCACCCGCGTCGAGGCTGGATGAGGCGCGCGCGATCGTCGAGGATGCGGCGGGCGTGGCATCCGATCGTGTGAGTGTCGTCGTGGGCGGCGCGACCCGGCAGCTCTCCGTCGCGGCGGGCCTCGCCGCCGTCGCACCCGGAACCGGCACGGTGCTCATCCATGACGCTGCGCGTGCGCTCACCCCGTCAGCCCTGTTCGACGCGGTCGTTGCTGCGGTCGAGTCGACCGCGGGGGGCGTGATTCCCGGGCTTCCGGTCGCCGACACGATCAAGCGGGTGGATGCCTCGGGTGCCGTGCTGCAGACGGTGGACCGTTCCGAGCTGGCAGCGGTGCAGACGCCGCAGGGCTTCCCGCTGCCCGAGCTGCTCGCCGCCTACGAGGCCGCGACGGAGGAGTTCACTGACGACGCCGCCCTGTTTGCCGCTGCGGGGCATCCGGTGTCAACGGTCGAGGGTGATGCGCTCGCATTCAAGGTGACCACCAGCTGGGATCTGCGCAGGGCCGAGCAGCTGCTCGGCGGCAGCGCACAGCCCACACTGCGTACGGGCATCGGTGTCGACGTGCACGCCTTCGACGACGCCAGCCCGCTGTGGCTGGGTGGCCTCTACTGGCCTGACGAGCCGGGCCTGAGCGGGCACAGCGACGGCGATGTGCTCAGCCATGCGGTCTGCGATGCGCTGCTGTCGGCGGCGGGCCTCGGCGACATCGGCGGGCGCTTCGGAACATCGGATGATCGCTTCGCCGGCGCGCACGGCGACGTCTTCCTGTCGGAGACGGCGCGGCTTGTCGCGGGGGCCGGTTTCACCGTGGTCAACGTTGCGGTGCAACTTGTCGCGAACCATCCGAAGCTCGCGGCTCGCCGTGTCGAGATCGAGCAGCGGTTGGGCGCGCTCCTCGGGGCGCCGGTGAGCGTCTCGGCGACGACGGCGGACGGGCTCGGTTTCACGGGGCGGGGCGAAGGCATCACGGCCATCGCGACGGCGCTGCTCCAGGCATCCTGAGCCATCCCCTTCCGCGAGAGGTCATTCTCGGCCCTTCCTGACGTGGTGGTGGGGCCAGGAATGACCTCTCGGCGAAGGACAGGGCGCAGAGCGGGCACTCGAATAAGCTGGTGCAATGACCGTGCGCCTCTACGACTCCCGCAAGCAGGAGTTGCTCGACTTCGAGCCCCTCGAGCCAGGCAGGGTCGGCATCTATGTGTGCGGGCCGACCGTGCAGTCGTCGCCGCACATCGGCCACCTGCGTTCGGCGCTCGTCTACGACCAGTGGCGCCGCTGGCTGGGCTGGCGCGGATTCGATGTGACGCTCGTGCGCAATGTCACCGACATCGACGACAAGATCCTGGCGAACGCCTCAGCCGAGGAGGAGTGGTGGGCTCTGGCCTACCGTTTCGAGCTCGAGTTCACGGCGGGCTATAACGCCCTCGGCATCCTGCCGCCCACCTATGAGCCGCGCGCGACGGCGAGTGTGGGGCAGATGCAGCAGATCATCCAGCGGCTCATCGACCGCGGTCACGCCTATGCCGCGCCGGATGGTTCGGGCGATGTGTACTTCGACACCGCATCCTGGGCCGACTATGGGGCGCTCACCCGCCAGAAGCTGTCGGACATGGCGGATGCGACGGATGCCGACCCGCGAGGCAAGCGCGACCCGCGAGACTTCGCACTCTGGAAGGGGCACAAGCCCGAGGAGCCCGCGTCGGCCTCGTGGCCGTCCCCGTGGGGTGAGGGCCGACCCGGCTGGCACATCGAGTGCTCGGCGATGTCGTCGCGCTATCTGGGCCCGGCCTTCGACATCCACGGCGGCGGGCTCGATCTGCGCTTCCCGCATCACGAGAACGAGTTGGCGCAGTCGTCGGCCGCCGGCGACGGCTTCGCAAGCTACTGGGTGCACAACGGCCTCGTGAACGTCAACGGGCAGAAGATGTCGAAGTCGCTCGGCAACTCGATCTACGCAAGCGACTTCCTGGAGATGGCCCGCCCGCTCGTCGTGCGCTACTACCTCGGCTCGGCCCACTACCGCTCCACGATCGACTACCACGACGGTGCGCTTGTGGAGGCGGAGGCGGCCCTCGAGCGCATCGAGGTGTTCCTGCGCAGGGTCGAGCGTCGTCTCTCCGGCACCCGTTTCACATCCGACATCGTCATCGACATTCCGGATGCCTTCGCCGCGGCGATGGACGACGACCTGTCGGTACCGCAGGCGCTCGGCGTGCTGCACGACACTGTGCGGGCCGGCAATGCGGCCCTCGACGGCGAGGATCTGGCGTCGGCCGCGCGGGCGAACGGTCAGGTGCTGGCGATGGCAGAAGTTCTCGGAATCAACCCTCTGGCCGTAGAGTGGCAGACTGCGGCGAACGAGCCGGCCACTGCGGCGCTGGGCGCGCTGGTCGGGAATCTGCTCGATGGCAGGCGTGCCGCTCGCGAGCGCCGCGATTTCGCCGAGGCCGATCGCATCCGTGACGAACTGGCCGCCGCAGGCATCCAGATAGAAGACACCCCGTCGGGCCCGCATTGGAGCCTGGCGAACGAATAACCCCACGACCGATCTGAGGAACCCATGAAGAGCAGCGGAAACAAGCCTCGCGCAGGCGCTGTGCGCAAAGGCCGCAAGGGACCCCAGGTGGGCTCTGGCGGGCAGGGCCGCCAGGCGCTCGAGGGGCGCAAGCCGACGCCGAAGGCTGAGGATCGGCCGTACCACCCCGCCGGCAAGCGCAAGATCGCGCAGGATCGCCTGAATGAGAAGCGCGGCGGTCGCCCGACTCCGGATGCTGCGCCGCGTCAGCAGCGCGCGCCGCGGGCCAAGACGAATGACGGCTCCGCCCAGGTGGAGGTCGTGACGGGCCGCAATTCTGTGGTTGAGGCGCTGCGGGCGAAGATCCCCGCCACGACGCTCTACGTTGCCACCCGCATCGAGTACGACGACCGCGTGAAGGAGATCATGGGTCTCGCCACGAAGCGTGGCCTGCCCGTGCTCGAGGTCATGCGCCCGGAGCTCGACCGTCTCGCCGGCTTCGACGCCGTGCATCAGGGGGTGGCACTGAAGGTTCCGCCGTACGAGTACGAGCACCCGCTGGAGCTGTTCGAGAAGGTTGTCGCGCGCGGCCAGAAGCCTCTCTTCGTGGCGCTCGATGGCATCACCGACCCGCGCAATCTGGGTGCGATCATCCGTTCTGTTGCCGCGTTCGGTGGCCAGGGCGTCATCGTGCCGCAGCGTCGTTCGGTGGGCATGACGGCTTCTGCCTGGAAGACCTCGGCCGGAGCGGCCGCGCGCACGCCCGTCGCGATGGCGGCGAACCTGACGCAGACGCTCAAGGCGCTGAAGGAGCGCGGTGTGTTCGTGCTGGGGCTCGACGGCGGCGGCGATGTGGAGCTGCCCGGGCTCAGCTGGGCTGGCGAGCCGATCGTGATCGTGGTCGGCAGCGAGGGCAAGGGGCTGTCGCGTCTCGTGACGGAGACCTGTGACGCTGTCGTGTCGATTCCGATCAGCGCGTCGACGGAGTCGCTGAACGCCGGAATCGCGGCCAGTGTCACGCTCTACGAGATCTCGAAGCTCCGTGCTGAGGCCAAGAAGAAGAGGTAACCCGTCAGGGCTGACCGGATCGTTCGGATGTTCACGCGTCAGACGAGCGTGCGCCAGTCGACCTCGTCGTCATCATCGCGGATGACGGCGATGGGCACTGTGATGGTGCCGGTGACGGGGTCGATGACGGTGGCCTCGTCGCGCCGGTGCCGCAGGATCGTGTCCACGTAGGAGGTGACGGCCTCCGCGAGCGGAACGTCTCGCGCCTCCTGCTGTGACATGAACCAGCGGTGGTCGAGCAGCTGGTGGAACACCTCGGCCGGCTCCAGCTTGCCCTTCAGGTCGCGCGGGATCGCACGCACGATCGGCTCGAACACCTGCGCGAGCCACTCGTGCGCGACCATCTCCTCGTCGAGATCCTGCTTGTTGTAGGTGGCGGTGTACGAGTCGAGGTCGTTGAGCAGGCGTCGCGCCTGATTCTCGCCGGCGTCGAGCCCTGTGAGCCGCAGCAGCCTGCGCTGGTGGTGGCCCGCATCCACGACCTTCGGCTGGATGCGCACCTTCGTGCCCGACTCATCCGTCTTGATGGCGAGCTCTTCTATGTCGAAGCCGAGCTCGTTGAGCCTGTCGACCCGCTCGGTGATGCGCCAGCGTTCGGATGCCTCGAATGACTCTGCGCCCGTCAGCTCGGTCCACAGGCTGCGGTAGGCGGCGACGATGCCGTTGCTCACCTCGACCGGGTCGAGGTTCTCGTCGAGGCGGTTGCCGGCGGCGAGGTCGAGGAGCTCGCCCGCGATGTTGACCCGCGCGATCTCGAGGTCGTGCTCGCGCTGCCCGTTGGAGAGGCTGCCGTACAGTTTGCCGGTCTCGGCGTCGACCAGATAGGCCGCGAAGGAGCCGGCATCCCGGCGGAACAGCGTGTTCGAGAGCGAGACGTCACCCCAGAAGAAGCCGATGATGTGCAGGCGCACCAGCAGCACGGCGAGCGCGTCGACGAGCCTCGTCGCCGTCTCGGGCCGCAGCGTCTGCGAGTAGAGGGCGCGGTACGGGAGCGAGAATTTGAGGTGACGCGTGACGAGCGCCGCATCGAGTGGTTCGCCCTCAGCATCCGTGCGGTTGGTGATGACGGCGACCGGCTCCACGCAGGGGATGTCGAGGCGCTGCAGCGTGCGCAGCATGTCGTACTCGCCCTTGGCGAACTCCTCGGATGTCTCCTTGATGGCGATCACGTAGCCGCTCAGGTGGGCGAAGCGCACCAGGTGGCGGGAGATGCCCTTCGGGAGGGCCGCGATCACATCGTCGGGCCACAGGTCGAGCGGCAGATCCCAGGGGAGGTCGAGCAGCGCCGAGTCGACGGTGGCGGAGGTGATGCTGAGTGAGCCTGCCATCTGAGGTCCTAACGGTGCGGTGAAAGGAATGAGCCTGCCGGAATGCCGCGCTGGGCGGATTCCGGCAGGCTCACCCGATGGTTTTTCTGCTCAGTCCTCGATGGGCTTGCTGAGGCGCTCGCCGCTGGCCGTGTCGAACACGTGAACGTGCTGCGGCGTCGGCAGGATGAACACCTTGTCGCCCGTGCTCGGGTGGCTGCGGCCGTCGACGCGAGCGACGATGTCCACGCGGTCGCCGTTCACCTCGGTGTGGCCGTACAGGTAGCCGTCGGCGCCGAGCTCCTCGACGATGTCGACCTCGACGGGGAGGCCCTCGCCGGTGTTCGAGACGACGACGTCTTCGGGGCGCACACCGATGGTGACGCTTGAGCCGCTGGCGCTGGAGAGAACATCGCGGTCGAGCGCGACACTGCTGGTGCCGAACTTGAGGCCACCCTCGATCAGGTCGGCGGGGAACAGGTTCATGGCGGGCGAGCCGATGAAGCCGGCGACGAACACGTTCTTCGGCTCTGCGTACAGCTCGCGCGGGGTGCCGACCTGCTGCAGCACGCCATCCTTCAGCACGGCGATGCGGTCACCCATGGTGAGCGCTTCGGTCTGGTCGTGCGTGACGTAGACGGTGGTGACGCCGAGACGACGCGTGAGCGACGCGATCTGCGTGCGGGTCTGAACGCGCAGCTTCGCGTCGAGGTTCGACAGCGGCTCGTCCATGAGGAACACCTGGGGGCTGCGCACGATCGCACGGCCCATGGCGACGCGCTGACGCTGACCACCCGAGAGGGCCTTCGGCTTGCGGCCCAGGTACGGCTCCAGGTCGAGCAGCTTGGCGGCCTCGAGCACGCGGGCGGCACGCTCGTCCTTGTTGACGCCGGCGATCTTGAGCGCGAAGCCCATGTTCTCGGCGACCGTCATGTGCGGGTAGAGCGCGTAGTTCTGGAACACCATCGCGATGTCGCGGTCCTTCGGCGGCACGTCGGTGACGTCGCGGTCGCCGATCATGATGCGGCCATCGTTGACCTCTTCGAGGCCGGCGAGCATGCGCAGGGTCGTGGACTTTCCACAACCGGAGGGGCCGACGAGTACGAGGAACTCGCCGTCGGCGACCTCAAGGTCGATCTGGTCGACCGCGGGGCGGGTGGAACCCGGGTAGAGGCGGGTTGCCTTGTCAAAGGTGACAGATGCCATGACTGTATTTCTCCTTCACCGGCAGGTACGTGCCGGACGATCCGTAGTGAATGGATGATGGCCCGCCGCCGGGGCGGCAGACACTGCGCCTCATTATGCCATGGTGGGGGCGAAGCGCACCCCGCGGGGGAGGAGTGGGCTGTATGCCCCCGTCCTGGGGGTCAGGATGCGGTGAGCGGCTGGCTAGGATTGTGCAGCATCCGTCTGGCCAACTCCCAGACTGGCTGTTTAGCATCGTAGAGTCCCGCGCGGCCGCTTACCGCTCCCGCTGACTCCCGCTTCCTGCGGGGGATGGGGACTGCACGACGACAGCCGTCCTGCTGCGAGCCCTCGGCCCGTGACGTGCATTTCCAAGAAGGTCTTAGTGAGGTTTGATGACGTACGGCGTTTCGGGTGGGGCCCAGCCGAGCAAGAACGAGAAACGTGTCGCCGCGCGTGACAAGGCGAAGCTTCGTCGGCTCGAGCAGAAGAAGAAGGAGAAGCGCAATCGTGCGCTGATCCAGGGTGGCGTCATCGTCGGCGTGCTGGCGGTCATCGTCGTCGTCGTGCTCGTCATCGTCTCGAATATCCCCAAGCCGAACCCGGGCCCGCTGAACATGCTGAGCGATGGCATCCGGATCGGCGCCGACTTCACGGCGGATCGCACGGCCGCGCTGCAGCCCGAACAGGAGCCGGTGCCGTCGGTGCCGAGCGATGACCCGGAGGTCGTCGACATCCGCATCTACCTCGATTACTTCTGCCCCGCCTGCGGAGCGTTCGAGAAGGCCAACAACGAGCAGATCGCCACCTGGGTGCAGAGCGGTGCCGCGACGGTCGAGATCCACCCGGTGTCGTTCCTCGACCGCTCCTCGCTGGGTACCAAGTACTCCAGCCGTGCCGCCAATGCGGCCGCCTGCGTCGCCAACTACGCACCCGACCAGTACTTCGACTTCAGCTCGCTGCTCTTCGCCGAGCAGCCCGCGGAGGGAACCGAGGGGCTGAACGATGAGCAGCTGATCGGCATCGTCGGCGACGCCGGAGTGAAGAGCTCATCAGCCATCGAGTCGTGCATCAAGGACAACCGCTTCAAGAAGTGGGTGAATGCGGCCACGGCGCGCGCCTTCGAGGGGCCGCTTCCCGGCGTCGACGTGGAGAAGATCGAGCGCACCCCTACCGTGTTCGTCAACGGCGTGCAGTTCACCGGTGACATCACGGATGCGACGGTGTTCGCCAAGTTCGTGAGCACCGCCAGCGGCAATGCATTCAGCGACGAGCTGAAGGCCACCATGGAGCCGAGCACGAGCCCGAGTCCGTCGGCGGAAGCACCCGCGGAGTAGCCCGCTGCCGACGCGCACACCACGGGGCGTGCCGTAGGGCGGCTGGTGGAGCCTCCTATCGGATTCGAACCGATGACCCTCGCTTTACAAGAGCGATGCTCTGGCCAACTGAGCTAAGGAGGCGGGCGTGCGCGAGCGCACCTCCGCAATAGTAGCGGAGGTGGCCCGGGCGCTTCCTACTTCTCTTCGAAGTTGAGGGAGAGCGAGTTCATGCAGTAGCGGTCACCCGTGGGGGTGCCGAAGCCGTCAGGGAAGACGTGGCCGAGGTGCGAGCCGCAGGTGGCGCAGCGCACCTCCGTGCGGACCATGCCGAGGCTTATGTCTTCGATCAGCTTGACGGCATCCGGGTCGACCGACTCGTAGAAGCTGGGCCATCCGCATCCGGATTCGAACTTCGTTCCGCTCTTGAACAGTTCGGCGTTGCACGCGGCACAGGTGTAGACGCCGGCGCGGCTCTCGTCGAGAAGCTCGCCCGACCAGGCCCGTTCGGTGCCGGCCTGGCGCAGCACCTGGTAGCGCTCCTCGCCGAGTTCGGCGCGCCACTCGTCCTCGGTCTTGGTGACCTTGTAGTTGTCGCTGGTGGGCTTGCTCATGGCGCTACCTTCCGGAGGAGTGGGGGGTTCATTTAGCTTAAGCGTGCGCGGGCCCGGTTTGTTCCGCATTACGCCGGGAAACTTAGGGCACCCTAAGGAATTTTTTGACTCCGGATGCCGCAGCCCACTAGAGTCGATTTAGCTTAGGCATGCCTAAGTTCGCCGATCGTCGGCACCGCACCCCACAGCACCCACTGGAGCACATCCGTCGTGAATATCTCGTTCGCGCGCCCGCAGCCCCTGCGCGCCGCACTCGCCCTGCTCATTGCTCTGCTCGTCGCCCTCGGCGGCACACTCGTTGCAGCCGCCCCGGCGAGTGCGGTGGAAAGTCCGGTGCTGACTGCCTCAACTGCTCCCAGCGATGGTGGTGCGGTGACGGTTGTCGGAACAGGGTTCGATCCTGCCGGGGTCGGAGTGTATGTCGGGCTCGGCTCGGCCGGGCAGACCGGTTTCTACACGGGCTCGATGCTCGAGACCGTCTGGGTGGCCGCCGACAACGCGGAGGGCTCATCTGGGATGGGGCGTACTGCGCCGCTTCAGGCGGATGGCTCCTTCTCCGTGACGTTCACCGTGCCTGCGCCCACTGAGGCCGCGCCGGCGTACGCCGTCTACACGTCAAAGGCACATGGTCTGGGGGTGTCTGACCCGTCGCAGAATTCCACCACGGCGATCATGTTCGCCGCGGCTCCCGAGCCCGAGCCGGAGCCTGAGCCTGAGCCGGAGGCGCCGGCAGCCCCGACGGTGACGGTGTCGAAGGCGGCCGGTCTGGATGCTGCGGGTGAGACGATCACGGTGACCGGTACCGGTTTCGTTGCGGATGGCACGGCGACGAACGGTGCCCGCCCGCCGCTGGCCGACAAATTCGCGGGCGCCTATGTGGTGTTCGGCAAGTTCGCCGATGCCTGGAAGCCGAGTGAGGGTGCCGCGTCCTCGGCGCGCAAGGTGCTCGATGGCCAGCAGAAGTGGGTTGTCATGCCGGAGGATGTCGCAACGATCGGCGGCACGGGTGCCGGTGCTGTCGCACTGAACCCCGATGGTTCCTTCTCGATCGAGCTGACCGTCTCCGCTACGGAGGCGAATGAGGCGCTTGCCGGCAACTACGGCATCTACAGCTATGCCGGTAGCGGCGCCAAGGTCGCGGCATTCGAGACCTACACCCCGCTGTCGTTCGCGACGGCGACGGATGCCCCGAGCCTGACGGTCTCGAAGGTCACCGGTCTGAATCCGGCCGGTGAGACGATCACCGTCACCGGCACCAACATCGTGACCGGGTTCGTGAACACGCATGTGCGCCCGGGTGTGGTCAACGAGGCCGGCATCTACGCACAGATCGGCTACCTCGACGCGAACTGGCAGCCGAGTGAGGACGCGGCATCCGCATCCCGTTCGAATGCCTACTCGACGTGGGTGAAGGAGGAGGGCGCGGCGCCCAGCTACACGGTGTGGAGCGACAACGGCGACGGCACGGCCGACTTCAGCTGGACGGTCGAGGTGACGAAGGCGAAGCTTGACGCCGTCGCCCGCGCAGGTGCGACGCTCGCCGTGTTCACCTCCGGTGCGGGAGGTGTCGTGCAGGCGGCGAACGAGCTCGCCGTGCCGATCGCGTTCGCGACGGCAGCCCCGCCCGTCACCCCGCCCGTGACGCCACCGGTCACACCGCCTGTGACTCCGCCGACGACGCCTGAGGTTGTCGTTCCGACGACGGCCGGTTCGCTCACCTGGGGTGTCAAGGACTCGTTCCGCAGCTACGTGACCGGCTCCGTCGCCCACGGCAGCATCAGCACGACCGGCGCACGAGCATCCGGAGGCGCTTTCGTCTTCGGCCAGGCCGCAGGGGGTAGCTTCACCAAGGATGCCGGGGTCGGCACCGCGAACTACTCCGGCTCGGTGCGCTTTACCGGTCACGCCGGGGTGCTCGACCTGACATTCGCTAACCCCGTCGTGCAGGTCGACTCCGCCACCAGTGGCACCCTCTACGTCAGCAGCAACGGGAGCCGCATCGCAATCGCCAGCCTCAACCTTGCGGCAGGGAGCCGCAGCGAGAGCGGCGCCGCAGTGACCTACTCAGGCGTTCCGGCGACACTGACCGCGCAGGGCACTCAGGCGTTCGCCCTCAACGGCAGCCCCTTCTATGCCGCAGGCACAGCACTCGACCCGCTCAGCTTCACCATCGGAGCGCCCGGCAACACCGGCGGTGGTACCGCCGTGATCGCCTCCTACGTGCAGCAGGCGGTGACACAGTCCGCGACTGCACAGCCGGCCGCGACACCGCCCGCAACAACAGGCGTTATCGTCGACGGCGGCACCGACAAGGTCAAGGAGGGTGGCAAGATCACCATCACCGCCGACGGCTTCCAGCCGGGCGAGACGGGCATCCTTGTCGTCATCTACTCCGAGCCCACAGTGCTTGACCGCAACGCCACAGCAGACAGCACGGGGCGTGTGAGCTGGACGGGCACCCTGCCCGCCGGACTCACCGGCCAGCACACGCTCACCCTGCAGGGTTCCGTCGACCGCGGCGTCGTCATCGACATCCCCGCATCCACGAAGCTCACCTCTCTCGCGAGCTGTGCGGTGACGGATGCGAAGCTCGTTTGGGGTTTCAAGGAGGCCTTCCGCTCGTACATCAGCGGAACCATTGCCAACGGCGAATGGATCGTCAGCGATGGTGCAGCCTACGAGACGCCCGACTTCAGCTGGAGTGATGGCGTCGGCGGCTACGACAGCGCTACCGGAGAAGGCGACATCGCATTCGCCGGAGCCATCCGATTCACCGGCCACGGCGGCATCCTCGACACCACTGTCGCCAACCCGCGGCTCGAGATCATCGACGCAGACACCGCCTACGTGCTGCTCGATGTGACCGGCACCACGCAGGAGGGCGAAGAGATCAAGCAGACGGGGGTGCGTTTCGTCGAGCTTGACCTCAGCGCCGCAACCGACAACAGCACTGACGCGCTGCTGAGCATTCAGGATGCCCCGGCCACGCTCACCGAGCTGGGCTCAGCCGCGTTCGGCACCTACGAGGTCGGAACCGAATTTGACCCGGTCACATTCACGGCCACCCTCGACCCCGAGTGTGCGGTCGCGGCCACGACCAGCGTGAGCGACGAAAAGCCGCAGGCGACCGTCACGCCCATCTCCGCCGGCCCCGACCTCGGCTGGCTGCTCTGGGCCGGACTCGCGCTGCTGGTGCTGCTGATCGCCGCAGCCGTCGTGATCATCGTCCGTCGCCGCGCCACCCAGGGCTGACCCGCCGCCAGCCCAACGACATGCCCCACCGGGCGCACCCGGTGGGGCATGATCGACAGATGAGCCCCCGCCCGACCGCCGAACGCGACACCGCGCAGTGGTACCGGGACTTCGCGCGACAGGTGGCCGGCGTCTCGCCTGTCTACGAGGCCTGGGCCGACGGAATCGCCGGCGACGTGAGCATCCGGGCCCTCATCGACACGCTTCCCGAACAGAAAAGACAACCACCCCTCGTGCTCGCCACAGCACGCCTCATCGGCGCGGCAGAAGGCGACTACGACGGTCTCGCCCAGTTCCTGCGCGAGAACTGGCAGCAGGTGGCGACCGAAGCTGCGGTGCGCCCCATGCAGACCAACGAGCCCGCCCGCTGCGCCGCACTGCTGCCGGCGCTCGCACAAATCCCCGGGCCGATCGCACTGCTCGAACTTGGGGCGTCAGCCGGGCTCTGCCTGCACCCCGACCGCTACAGCTACGACTACAACGCCACACGCCTCGACCCCGCCGCGGGGCCATCCGAGTTGCTCCTCCACTGCGACGGAAACCCGCCCCAACCGCTCCGGATGCCCGAAATCGTGTGGAGGGCAGGGATCGACCTCGAACCGCTCGACCCGGCAGAACCGCGCGACCGTGACTGGCTCGAAGCACTCATCTGGCCCGGGCAGCACAAACGCCTCGCCCGGCTGCGCAGCGCCATGACGATCGCGCAGGCGGACGAACGGATGCTCGTGCGCGGGGACGCCGCAGACAAACTAGACGAGGTGGCCGGCCTCGCCCCCGACGGGTCAACACTCGTCATCGTCACAGCGGGTGTACTCGTCTACATTCCCTACGCGCAGCGGATGCGACTGGTCGAGAAGATCCGCAGGCTCGACGCCTCCTGGGTGTCGCTTGAAGGCTCAGCCGTGCTGCCCGACGTGGCGGAGAGACTGCCGGCCGGAAGTGGTGCAGGGCGATTCGTGCTCGCGCTCGACGGGCATCCGCTCGCCTACGCGGGGCCGCACGGCGAGACACTCGAGCCGCTCGCGGGGTAGCTCGGCGGCCGGTCTCGAGACTGGAGCGGTAGACCACTGATCGACTCGCTCCGCGAGCTTCCTCATGCAATGCCGCTGCGCGCCATTGCACCTCGACCAGCGGGTGGTCTCGCGGGTTGAGGGGCTACGCCGCGGGCGCGTAGACGGCGCGGGCGAGCGCGTCGAGCACGTCGGCGGTGCGCGGCCCGAAGCTGAGCACCTGCCCGTCGGCCATGTCGACGAAGCGGCGGTTCATGCCGGCCGGGGTCTGCGCGAGCGCGAGTTTCGTGTCCAGTAGTTGGTCGACGCCGCCGGCGCTCTCCAGCCCGGAGGTCATCACCAGGATGAGGTCGGGCCGGGCCGAGATGACGGCCTCATCGGTCATCGGTTTCATGCCCGTCCAGCCGATCTCGGCGGCGACATCGATGCCGCCGAGGCCCGTGATGATGTCGTCGACACCCGATTCGCTGCCGAACAGGTAGTAGATGCCGCTGCCGCCGCGCAGGTACAGGAACAGCATCCGCAGCTTCTCGCCCTCCGCCTTCGGGGCGATGCCGGCGATCTCGGCGACCTTTGCGTCGATCTGCTGTTGCAGCGCCGTCGCGAGCAGTTCGCCGGCGTCGGGGGCGCCGAATGCCGCCGCAACCTGTCGGGCGAGCTGCCCGACGCCGTCGAAGCCGGGTTCGGCGTCGACGAACACGACGGGGATGCCGGCGTCGCGCAGCTGCAGGATGACGTCGATGGGGCCGATGGTGCCGTCGGTGATGACGAGTGTCGGCCGCAGCGCGAGCACTGACTCGTTGTTGATGGAGTGCCCGCCGGAGGTGACCACGGGAAGGTCCGCGACCTCGGCGAACGTCGACGACACGTCGCGCCCGACGAGGCTGTCGGCGAAGCCGAGCCCGACGATCGTCGCGGCGACCGAACCGGACATGTCGAGGCCGAGAACGCGGGAGGTCTCGTCGACGGTCACCTCGGTGTCGCCGTCGAGGTCATGCGAGGTGACGGTCGCAGGCAGCGTCTGCGAGGGCGACTCCTCGACGGCGGTGATGGATGCGGATGCGAGCATCGCGGTCGATTCGCCGTGCCAGGAGAGCGGGTCGTCGAGCAGGTCGAGCTCCGCGAGCGGCACCGACTGTGCGCCGGGCGTGCTCGCCTCGGGCTCCTGGGCGCCGGCCGTGCCGCCTGCGCAGCCCGCGAGCATCGCGATGGCGGCGATCGAGGCGATGGCGGCGACGAGCGGTCGGATGCTGGGGCGGGCGAACAAGCGGAGAGTCCTTGGGCTGTGGGCTGGGAGGGGGCGCGGATGCTGCAGCGCGAGAGGCAGCACCTCTTAGGTAATCCTAACCAAAGAAGCCTGAAATCACCATGGACGTCTCCCTGTTCGCGAACTGCCGCGCGACCTGCCCGGCTTCGGGGCGTGCCCGCCTAGGATTGCGGCGATGTACGAGACCGAGCGAGCCGATCAGGGCGAGGGCCAGGAGCTCCCCGAGCGGGAGCTCATGGTGCTGGCCTTCGAGCGTCGCCCGTGGCGGCATCCGGGTGCCAAGGAGGAGGCCATCCGTGTGGAGCTTGGCCTCAGCACGGCCCGCTACTATCAGGTGCTGAATGCGGCAATCGACTCGCCTGCCGCGCTCAAGTACGATCCGATGCTCATCAGGCGGCTTCGGCGGCTGCGTGACGGCCGTCGGCGCGGCGTGTCCGGGGGAGACCCGGCGGGGGCGTCGCCCATTACCGCTCGCGGCTGAGCCCGAACGGCGCCCGCCACCCGCCCGGCGTCGAGGCCCCGACCATTTGGAAGAAACTATGGCAACCCCGATCAAGGACCGCTACGACGACATCCCTGCCGAGTTGCTGCGCGTCGGCGCTCACCGCGCCCCGGCGCAACGGTGGCGCGGGTGGATCGGCTTCGGCTGGGCGGCGCTCGCCACCGTCGTGCTCGTCGTGGGCGGCGTGTTCGGGCTGTCGCTGCTCGTGCCCGATCTGGAGATCAAGATCCCGGGCATCGACACTGCGGTGAACGACCCGGGCACCGCGGATGGCGGCGACTCCGCTCCGGCGGTGGAGGCCGACCCGGTGCTCGACCCGACCGTCGCGATCTCCGTCCTGAACGGCACGCCGACGAGCGGCCTCGCCACCGAGGTGGGTGACCTGCTCGTGAGCCAGGGCTGGGAGGGTGCCGCTCTCGGCGCCGGCAGCCGGGCGAACGCCGCCGCCGATGACGTCGCGACCACCCAGGTGTTCTACAGCGATGCGGCCCATGAGGGGGCGGTGCGCATGATCATCCAGAATCTGGGCATCGGCGAGGCCGTGCTCTCCAATGACTACCCGGCGTCGCCCATCACGGTGCTGCTCGGTGCGGACTATGTGCCCCCAGCCGGCTGACACGTGGCGGCGCGCCCGCGTGCGCCGCAGCCTCGCGGTCTGGGGTGTCGCGGCAGCCGCAGCGCTGGCGATCAGCGGATGCGAGGCGCTGCCGACACCGTCGCCGACGCCGTCCGCCTCACCCGACTACACCTCCACCTACGAGCCGCCCGCACCCACCGAGTTGGCACCGCTGCGGGGCACGACGGTCGAGGCCGGGTCGCTGGCGCACGCATCCGTCGCCGCCAAGATCGACAATCACTGGGATGCGCGCCCGCAGTTGGGCCTGGAGCGCACCGACATCGTCTTCGAGGAGCTCGTCGAGGGTGGCATCACCCGTTATGTGGCGGTCTGGCACAGCGATATCCCGGAGGAGTTGGGCCCGATCCGCTCCATCCGGCCCATGGATCCGGACATCGCGTCGCCCTTCGGCGGCATCATCTTCTATGCGGGCGGGCAGCCGCAGTTCGTCAGCATGATGCGCAGCACACCCGTGTACAACGCCATCCACGGCCAGGGTGACACGGCCGCCTACATGTATCGGGCGGGCGACCGCAGCGCCCCGCACAATGTGATCGTGAAGGCGCGCGAATTCTTGGCCACCCAGCCTGACATCGCGGCGCCGAAGCAGCAGTTCGCCTATTCGCTGGATGCGGCCTCGTCGACGGCCGCGAAGGAGGGTTCCCCGACGGGCACGCTGCAGTTGGCCTTCTCGAACGGGTTCCGCCCCGCGTGGGGCTATGACGCGGCATCCGGTCGCTATCTGCGCTTTCAGGATGGCGCCCCCGATCTCGACTCCTCGGGTGCGCAGCTCTCGGCGACGAATGTGGTGACCGTTCGGGTTCCGATCACGCATGGCACCGGTGTTCCGAAGACCGAGTTGCTCGGAAGCGGCGAGGCGTGGGTGACGACGGGCGGCGGAACAGTGCACGGCAGCTGGCACAAGGCGGCAGCGACGGATGCCATAACGCTGCTGGGCGACGACGGTATCGTCCTGCGCCTGGGCGCCGGAAACACCTGGGTGGAGCTCGTGCCGCTCGAGGGCTCGGTCGAGATCATTCCGCCTGCGGCGTAGCCTTCCGGATGCCCCACCCGGTGAGCTTGCACTCACAGGGTCCGAGTGCCAGACTTGTCTGGCACTCTCCCATCGGGAGTGCCAAAGCTGTTGCAAATTCGTAACGTCCCGAAAGGACGAGAGGAACACATGGCAAAGATCATTGCTTTCAACGAGGAGGCCCGTCGCGGCCTCGAGCGTGGCCTCAACACGCTCGCCGACGCCGTCAAGGTGACGCTTGGCCCGCGCGGTCGCAACGTCGTCCTCGAGAAGAAGTGGGGCGCCCCCACCATCACGAACGACGGTGTCTCCATCGCCAAGGAGATCGAGCTCGACGACCCGTACGAGAAGATCGGTGCCGAGCTCGTCAAGGAGGTCGCCAAGAAGACGGATGACGTCGCCGGCGACGGAACGACCACCGCCACCGTCCTCGCCCAGGCGCTCGTTCGCGAAGGCCTGCGCAACGTCGCGGCCGGCGCCGACCCCATCAGTCTGAAGCGTGGCATCGAGAAGGCCGTCGCGGCCGTCACCGAGGCGCTCATCGCGCAGGCGAAGCCCATCGAGACCAAGGAAGAGATCGCCGCCACGGCGTCCATCTCTGCCGGTGACCCCGAGATCGGCGCGCTGATCGCCGAGGCGATCGACAAGGTCGGCAACGAGGGTGTCGTCACGGTCGAGGAGTCGAACACGTTCGGCACCGAGCTCGAGCTGACCGAGGGCATGCGCTTCGACAAGGGTTACCTGTCGGCGTACTTCGTCACCGACCCGGAGCGCCAGGAGACGGTCTTCGAAGACCCCTACGTGCTCATCGTCAACGGCAAGATCTCGAACATCAAGGATCTGCTGCCGATCGTCGACAAGGTCATCCAGGCCGGCAAGCAGCTGCTGATCATCGCCGAGGATGTCGACGGCGAGGCTCTGGCCACGCTGGTCGTCAACAAGATCCGCGGCATCTTCAAGTCGGTCGCCGTCAAGGCTCCCGGCTTCGGTGACCGCCGCAAGGCGCAGTTGCAGGACATCGCCATCCTCACCGGTGGTCAGGTCATCAGCGAGGAGGTCGGTCTCAAGCTCGAGAACGCGACCCTCGACCTGCTCGGCCGTGCCCGCAAGGTCGTCATCACGAAGGACGAGACCACGATCGTCGAGGGTGCCGGCGACGCCGAGGCCATCGCCGGTCGCGTTGCGCAGATCCGTTCGGAGATCACCAACACCGACAGCGACTACGACCGTGAGAAGCTGCAGGAGCGCCTGGCCAAGCTGGCCGGTGGCGTCGCCGTCATCAAGGCGGGTGCCGCGACCGAGGTCGAGCTGAAGGAGCGCAAGCACCGCATCGAGGACGCCGTCCGCAACGCGAAGGCTGCCGTCGAAGAGGGCATCGTCGCCGGTGGTGGCGTCGCGCTCATCCAGGCCGGCGAGGTCGCCTTCGCGGGCGGATCGATGACCGACCTGCTCGGCGACGAGGCGACCGGTGCGAACATCGTTCGCGTCGCGATCGACGCGCCGCTCAAGCAGATCGCCACCAACGCGGGCCTCGAGCCCGGTGTTGTTGCCGAGAAGGTGCGCAACCTGCCCACCGGCCACGGCCTGAACGCGGCGACGGGTGAGTACGTCGACATGCTCGCCGCTGGCATCAACGACCCGGTGAAGGTCACCCGTTCGGCGCTGCTCAACGCTGCGTCGATCGCCGGCCTGTTCCTCACCACCGAGGTCGTCGTCGCCGACAAGCCCGAGAAGAACCCGGCTCCGGCCGGCGACCCCTCGGGTGGCATGGACTTCTGATCCGCGGCAGACGCGCCAGCGTCTGACCGGATCAGGGTTGAGTGATCGGCCCTTCCGGCCGATCGTCTCGAAACCTGGTTCACCGCACAGGGCGGCTCCTTCGGGAGCCGCCCTTCTGCGTTTCCGCGAGCGGGACCTCAGGCGCGGCCTGCGGGGCAGGTCAGCGCGCGAAGAGGCTCGCGTTGGCCTGCTCGGCTTCGGCGTACTGCTGGCCGGCGCGGCCGAGGGCCTGCCCGATGCCGGTGATGCTCTCGTCGACGCGCTGCTGGGTTGCGCGCCAGTCGTTCACGACCGACTGGAAGGCCGCGGCGGCGGGCCCCGACCACGACCCCTGCAGGTTGAGCAGCTGGCCGAGCATCCCGTTCACCTCCGCCTGGATGCGGCCGGCTGAGGCGCGCACGGCGCCCTCTGCGGCGATGACGGCTTCGCTGTCGACGCGGTACTGGGTCATGGTCTCTCCTGTCGTGTCGCGGGGCCTCGGGTGGCCGCCGGATGCTCGCAAGAGTATGCGGGCATCCGCGGCTCGTTCCCGGATCAGCGCTGGACTGTGGAGGAGGGTGCTACGAAGTCTTCGGGGAGGAGGGGAAAGGTGAGGCGGAAGGTGGCGCCGCCGCCCTCCGTGTCGAGCACGTCGATGCTGCCCTTGTGCGCATCCACGATCGCGGCGACGATCGACAGGCCGAGCCCGCTGCCTCCGGTCTCGCGCGCTCGGGAGGTGTCAGCCCGCCAGAAGCGCTGGAAGATCTTCTCGCGGATCGGCGCCGCAATGCCGTCTCCGTGGTCGATGACGTCGAGCTGGGCGGTGCTGGTCTTCGTGTCGACGCGCACCGCAAGCTCGATGGGGCTGCCGGCGGGGGTGAAACGCAGCGCGTTGCCGAGCAGATTGGTGATGACCTGGCGCAGCTTGTTCTCCTCGCCGAGGATGACGGCGGGCACGACGAGCGAGGACGCCTCCAGCTGGGCGAGCGGCCGCGGTGGCTGCGGTGTCGACCCGTCGCCGGCGGTCGCGCGCTGGTTGCGCTGGCGCAGCGAACGCAGGCGGGCGAGCTGGGCACCGGCGAAGGCGATCGGCCCTGTCGCGGTCGTGAGCGGCCGCCCGGTCGGCTCGGGGGTCGCCTCGATGTTGTCGGCCGCGGGCAGCTCGGGCTCGCTCACGCGCACCGACACGGTGCGGTCGGGGGCCTGCGCCATGGCGTCGAGCGATGCGTCGTAGGCGAGCGGCAGAAGGTCGACGGGGGCGAGACGCAGGGGCTTCTTCTCGTCGGCGCGGGCCAGCTCGAGGAGGTCCTCGACGAGCTCGCCCATCCGGATCGCCTCCTTCTCGATGCGCTCCATCGCCTGCGCCACCTCGTTGGAGGTCGGCAGCGCGCCCATGCGGTACAACTCGGCGTAGCCGCGCACCGACACGAGGGGGGTGCGCAGTTCGTGGCTGGCGTCGCCGACGAAGCGGCGCATCTGTTCGATGGTTCTGGCGCGATCCGCGAAGGCGCGGTCGATGCGCCCGAGCATGACGTTGAGTGACCGGTTGAGGCGACCGACCTCGGTGTTGGGCGTCGCGCCGGGGAGGCGCTGGCTGAAGTCGCCGCCCGCGATGGCTGCGGCTGTCGCCTCCACCTCGCGCAGCGGTCGGAAGGTGGAGGTCACGAGCAGTCTGGTGAGGATGGCGCTGAGCACGACGACCGCGAGGGAGAACCCCAGGAAGATGGCCGTGTAGCGGCCGATCGTGTTGTTGACGCCGTCGAGCCTCTCGCCGACGATGAAGCTCGCAACGTCGCCCGTCTGCTTGTTCACGACGGGCACGGCGATGACGCGCGTCTGGCTGGTGTGGGCCTGATTCTGGAGGGTCACAGGCCCCTCCTGCTTGATCACGAACGGCAGCGTGAGTTCACTCACATCCGGCTGCAGGTGCTCCTCGGCGGGGTCGAGGTTGTCGTCGATGAGGCGACCGGATGAGTCCACGAGGGCCAGGTAGGTCGACATCGACTGCCCCACCCAGACGTTGGGGTCGTCGACGTCGATCTCGAGCGTCGTGAATTCGGATGCCGCGGCGCGGATGCGCGCATCCGCCATGTCGAGCAGGTAGGTGCGCAGGACCGTCATCGTTCCCACGCCCGCCACCAAGAGGCCGGTCGTCACGATGAAGACGGTGACCCCGGTGATCTTGGTGCGCAGCGAGACGGAACTCCACCAGTCGAGGGGCTGCTCGTGCTTCACAGTGTCAGGCTACGCGGTGGCGGCTGGGTGCGCGCTTCGTGCCCGCAGCATCCGGTGCTCGGTGTGTGCGGAGCGCACTATGCCTTGTCGACCTTGAGCATGTAGCCGAAGCCGCGCTTGGTCTGGATGATGGGCTCCTCGGAGTATTGGTCGAGCTTGCGGCGCAGGTAGGAGACGTACGACTCGACGATGCCGGCGTCGCCGTTGAAGTCGTACTCCCAGACGTGGTCGAGGATCTGCGCCTTGCTGAGCACCCGGTTGGGGTTGAGCATGAGGTAGCGCAGCAGCTTGAACTCGGTCGGGCTCAGCTCGACCTGCTCGTTGCCGACGGTGACCTCGTGCGTGTCCTGGTCCATGGTGAGTTCGCCGGTGCGGATGATGGCATCCTCTTCGTCCTGCATCGTGCGCCGCAGGATGGCCTTGATGCGGGCGACGATCTCGTCGAGGCTGAACGGCTTGGTGACGTAGTCGTCGCCGCCGACGGTGAGGCCGGTGATCTTGTCCTCGGTGTCGTCCTTCGCGGTGAGGAACAGGATGGGGGAGGTGTAGCCGGAGGAGCGCAGCCGCTTGGTCACGCCGAAACCGTTCATGTCGGGGAGCATGACGTCGAGGATGATGAGGTCGGGTTCCTCCTCGAGCACGGCCGAGATGGCCTGGGCTCCGTTGCCGACCGCGCGCACGGCGAAACCGGCGAAGCGGAGGCTGGTGGTGAGAAGGTCGCGGATGTTCGGCTCGTCATCGACGATCAGAATCTTGGGTCCATCGCTCATGCGCCCAGTATCTGCGCGTTTGCTGAATGTAGCCTGAAAGCTTCGGATTCGCGGGCGTAGAGTCAGGAGAGAGGGCGGCACGATCGCGCCGCCAGTGTGAGACACCGCAATGAAACATCGCAGTGAATCATCTCAGTGAATCATCTCTGAGCAACCGAGGAGTGGGCATGAGCACGGACACCATCCTGATCATCGGAGCAGGGCTTGCAGGCGCCACCGCCGCAGAAGAGCTCCGCACCGCCGGATTCGACGGAACCATCCAGATGCTCGGCGCGGAACGCCACCTCCCCTATCTGCGCCCGCCGCTCTCGAAGGGGTACCTGCTCGGTAAGGAAGACCGCGACAGCGTGTTCGTGAAACCGGCGGAGTGGTACGCCGAGAACGATGTCGAGGTGGATGTCGCCGAAGGCAGCCGCGTCGCATCCGTCGACCTCGCCGGGCACCACGTCACGCTCACCGACGACCGCACGCTGCCGTACGACAGGCTGCTGCTCGCGACGGGGGCGCAGCCGCGACGGCTCGACGTTCCCGGGGCCGATGCCCGTGGCATCCACTATCTGCGCACCCTCGAGAACAGCCTCGAACTGAAGAAGGCGCTGTCGGATGGCGGCCGTCGCGTCGTCGTCATCGGTGCCGGCTGGATCGGCCTCGAACTGGCCGCAGCCGCCCGCGGCTACAACAACGAGGTCACCGTCGTCGGGCACGGCGACACGCCCCTCGCCGCCGCACTCGGCACCGAACTGGGCACCATGTTCAAGCAACTGCACGAACAGAACGGCGTCGAATTCCGGATGCCCGCAGCGGCCAACTCCTTCACCGTGCGAGACGGGGCGGTCGTGGGCGTGATGACGGATGCGGGCGAACTGCCCGCCGATCTCGTCATCGTCGGAGCCGGAGCCACCCCCGACACGGTGCTCGCCGAGGCGGCCGGTCTCGAGGTCGACAACGGTGTTCTCGTCGACGAATCACTGCGCAGCAGCGACCCGGACGTGTTCGCGGCAGGCGACGTCGCCAACCCCTTCAACGCCTACCTGGGCGAGCGGCTCAGGAGCGAACACTGGGCGAACGCCATCGACAGCGGAAAGGTGGCGGCTCGCAGCATCCTGGGCCAGCCTGCCGCGCTCGACGTCGTGCCCTACTTCTACACCGACCAGTACGACCTGGGCATGGAGTTCGCCGGCTACAGCCCGCTGCTGCAGGACGCCCGGGTCGTGTACCGCGGCGACCGCGAGAAGCGGGAATTCGTGGCGTTCTGGTTGCGCGGCGACAGACTCGTCGCCGGGATGAACGTGAACGTGTGGGACGTGAACGACGACATCAAGGCGCTCATCTCCGGCGGCAGAGCAGTCGACGCGGCGAAGCTCGCCGACCCGGATGCGCCGCTGGCCTCCGCGGCGGGCGAATAGCGTATCGAGACCGGGTTGCTCGTTGGTGAGGTTTCGAGACGCTCGCCGTACTGGTCGTATCGCTGCGCGATCTGACTCATGCAATGCCGCTTCGCGCCATTGCTCCTCAACCCGCGGGGTTCTTCGCTGGTCGAGGTGTCGCGCCCCAGCGCGACAGTCTCGAGACCGGTAGGTGGTGAGACGATAGGGCAATGAGCTTCACGCTGCCGCCGCTGACGTCGCCGCTTCGCCGCATCGGCGCGCACGAGTTCGACTTCTCGAAACGGGTCGCCGTCATGGCGATCATCAACCGAACCCCCGACTCCTTCTACGACGGCGGTAGGAACTTCGCGCTCGACGCCGCCGTGGCCGCCGCACTGCAGGCCGTCGAGGACGGTGCCGACTGGGTCGACATCGGCGGGGTGCCGTTCGCCCCGGGCGAGCCTCTCCCCGTCGAGGAGGAGGCCGAGCGGGTCGTGCCGGTCATCGAGGCTGTGCGCGCAGCATCCGATGTCGTCATCTCGGTTGACACGTTCCATGCGGAGGTGGCGCGCCGCAGCATCGCCGCCGGCGCCGACGTGATCAACGACACGACAGGGCTCAGCGACCCGGACCTCGTGGGGATCGTCGCCGCCTCGGATGCCTCGCTCGTCATAACGCACAGCCTCGCCAAGCCGCGCACCCAGTACCCGCGCCCCCGCTACATGGACGTGGCCGGCGAGGTGGCCGGCTTCCTGCGCCGCAAGGCCGACGGGGCGGTGCAGGCCGGGCTGCCCGCGCGACGCATCATCATCGACCCCGGGCCCGACCTCAACAAGAACACGCTTCACACCCTGGAGCTGCTGCGCAGGCTCGACGAGATCGCGGCCATCGGGCTGCCGCTGCTGGCGGCGCTGTCAAACAAGGACTTCATCGGTGAGACCCTCGACCTGCCCAAGGAGCAGCGACTCGAAGGATCCCTCGCGACGGTCGTCACCGCGGTGCTGCAGGGGGCCCGCATCGTGCGCGTGCACGAGGTCGCGCCCACCGTCACCGCCGTGCGCATGGCCGAAGCGGTGCTGGGGCTGCGCGAGCCCGCCTACCTGCGGCACAACATGGGAGAAGCAAATGAGTGACATCCGGATGCTCGGCGCGGCCGACGAACGCGGCATCAGCGACGACGAACTCACCGCGCTCTACGAGGTGCGCGACCGCACGAAGCCGTGGCTGCGTGCGAACTTCATTTCGAGCGTCGACGGTGCCGCAACCCACGACGGGCTCTCCGGTGGGCTCGGCACACCCGCCGACCGGCGCGTGTTCGACGTGCTGCGCCGACTCGCCGACGTCATCGTCGTCGGCGCCGGAACGGTGCGCGCCGAAGGCTACGGCGGGGTGCGCCTCGACGACGACGCCGTCGCCTGGCGCACCGCCCGCGGCCTGCCCGAGCAGCCCGTGTTCGCCATCGTCAGCCGGCGGCTCGACCTCGACCCCGACAGCGACGTGTTCACCAAGGCGGCACGCCGGCCGATCGTACTCAGCTGCGAGGCAGCCCCAGATGCGCAGCGTGCCGCACTGTCGAAGGTGGCCGACGTGATCGACTGCGGGCAGACATCCGTCGATACCCTCCAACTGAAAGAGCGGCTCGCCGAACGCGGCCTGCCGCAGCAGCACAGCGAAGGCGGCCCGCACCTGTTCGGGGCGATGATCGAGGAGGGCTCCATCGACGAGCTGTGCCTGACAGTCAGCCCGCGGCTCGAAGGCGGCACCGCCCGGCGCATCACCGACGGGCACCTCGCGACGTCACGCGAACTGCGACTCGCGCACGCGCTCGCCGCCGACGACGGAACACTGCTGCTGCGGTACGTGCGCGCCTGACGTCACACTGCTGGTCGAGGTGTCGCCGTCCACGGCGACAGTCTCGAGACCGGTCGTGTGCGGCACGCGTTGGGGTCTCGAGACTGTCGCGCCAGAGCGCGACACCTCGACCCGCGGAGGGGGACAGGCCGACACCTGGACACGCGGCGGAGGGGCCTCAGGCGGCGAGGCTGTGCGCGTCGAGGATCTCGTACGAGTAGCCCTGCTCCGCCAGGAAGCGCTGCCGGTTCTGCGCGAAGTCCTGGTCGACCGTGTCGCGGGCGACGAGCGTATAGAAGTTCGCGGGCAGACCGGACTCCTTCGGACGCAGCAGCCGGCCGAGGCGCTGCGCCTCCTCCTGGCGTGACCCGAACGAACCGGAAACCTGGATGGCGACAGTCGCCTCCGGCAGATCCACCGAGAAATTCGCCACCTTGGAGACGACCAGAACGGTCAGCCGCCCGTCGCGGAACTCCTGGTAGAGCCGCTCGCGTTCGGCGACAGGCGTGCTGCCGGTCAGTGAAGGCGCACCCAGAGCATCCGCCAGCTCGTCGATCTGGTCGAGGTACTGGCCGATCACGAGGATGCGCTCACCCACATGCCGTTTGACGAGTTCGCGCACGACCTCAAGCTTCGCGGGGGCCGTCGCCGCCAGACGGTAGCGCTCGTCATCGGCGGACGCCGCATACTGCAGGCGCTGCTCCTGCGGCAGATCGATGCGCACCTCGTAGCAGGAAGCGGGGGAGATGAAACCCTGCGCCTCGATCTCCTTCCAGGGAGCATCGAAACGCTTCGGCCCGATGAGGCTGAACACGTCGCCCTCGCGGCCGTCCTCCCGCACCAGGGTGGCGGTGAGGCCCAGCCGGCGGCGCGCCTGCAGCTCCGCCGTCAACTTGAACACGGGCGCCGGCAGCAGATGCACCTCGTCGTACACGACGAGGCCCCAGTCGAGCGCATCGAGCAGGGCGAGGTGCGCGTACTGGCCCTTCCGCTTGGCGGTGAGGATCTGGTAGGTCGCGATCGTGACCGGCTTGACCTCCTTCACCTGCCCCGAATACTCGCCGATCTCATCCTCCGTGAGATTCGTGCGCCGTAGCAGCTCGCTGCGCCACTGCCTCGCCGAAACCGTGTTCGTGACCAGGATGAGCGTGTTCGCCTTCACCGCGGCCATCGCACCCGCGCCGACAAGCGTCTTGCCCGCACCACACGGCAGCACCACAACGCCCGAGCCGTGCTCGAAGAAGTTATCCACCGCCTGCTCCTGGTACGGGCGCAGATGCCAGTCGGCCGTGTCGAGCTCGATGTCATGCGGGGTGCCCGGGGTGTAGCCGGCGAGATCCTCGGCAGGCCAGCCCAGCTTCAGCAGCTGCTGCTTCAGCTCGCCGCGCGCCCACTGCTGCACCACATAGGTGTTGGGTTCGCGCTTCTCGAACAGCAGCCCGGCCACCTTCTTGGCGCGGCCGATCTCGGCCAGCACCGCAGCATCCGACGCCGTCAGGGTGAGCGTGCCATCCTCGTCACGGTCGATCACCAGGCGGCCGTAACGGCCCACCGTCTCGGCGATATCGATCGACACCGACTGCGGGATGGGGAACTTGCTGTACCGCTCCAGGGTCGCCAGCATGTCGTCGGCCGTGTGGCCGGCGGCGCGCGCATTCCACAGGCCCAGACGGGTGATGCGGTAGGTGTGGATGTGCTCGGGGGCACGTTCGAGTTCGGCGAAGATGGCCAGATCGTGGCGCGCGTCGGCGGCATCCGGATGCGCGACCTCCAGCAGCACGGTCCGGTCGCTCTGCACGATGAGGGGGCCGTCAGTCATAACGTTCCAGTCTACGTGGCCGCCGTTGCGCGGTGCATCACCGCGGACATCCGTTGTTCACCCGACACTTTGCGACAGGCCCGCCACTCGCACAGGTGCAGTCATGTCGCGAAGTGTCGGGTGAAGGCAGGCAGCTCCTCCCTGCGCGCGTCAGTCGGCGGGGGAGATCGACGCGATGCTCGACACCGGGAGGGTGCGCTCCACGTCGCCGGCCGTGTCGCGGGCGCGTAGGCGGCCCCCCGCGATGCCGGTCGGCTCCAGACGGTAGTCGACGATCGCGCCCCCGGGCATCCGGATGCTCACCGTCAGCACCGAACGCGACCGCACGGCCGCCTCCAACTGCTTCACCAGCCACGCCTGGCCGCTCGGCTCGCCCGCGGAGTCGGACTGCTGCGCATCCGCCCGCAGCCGCGCGATCAGCTCGTGCAGCGCATCCGGGGCATCGGGGCGGGGCGGCCGCGCGAGACGGTGCCTGCGCAGGGCAACGATCTCACCCTGGGCGTCCTCCGCCGCGACCGGGTAGCGGGCGTCGCTCAGCGACCAGAACACGATGTCGCGCGCGAAGCGGCTGACGAGGCGGTGGTCGTCCACCCGCACCAGGCCGAGCGCGGCGAGCGACTGGTCGACCGCGACGGTGCGCAGCAGGTGAGCGTCGGATGACCGCAGGTAGCTGTGCGCGCCGGCCTCAGGCGAATCGGGGTCGGCCTCGCCGCTGAGCTCGCCCGCGCGGATGAGGCCGTAGCGGGTCGCGCCCTCAGTGATCAGATAGTCGAGCGGCTGCGGGATGCCCGTCTTCGAGATCGCCGACAGGAACTCGCGCATGCTCTCGGCCGTCTCCCCGGCCGTCAGCGCCCTGTTCACGCTCGCCGCCGACACCCGGTAGGTGGCGGCGAGGGCGTGGTTCTCCACATCGGCGAGCACACGCAGGCGCTCGTCGATGGCCGGCTCGAGCGGGCCCGGCGCGACGACCGACAGGTCGTGCTGCAGGTACACGCTGTCGACCTCGGCCGGCAGCAGCTCGCGCACCGCCTGCTCGGCGTCATCGCCGCGCCCCTGCAGCAGCAGCGCGCCCGGGCTGCTCGGCGCCTGCCCGGCGGTGATGCCGAGCAGTTCCGCCTCGTGCACGTAGGCGGCGATGCGTTCGCCCACCCAGTCGACGCCGGCCGGGTACAACCAGTCCAGGTAGGAGCGCAGCCCGTCGCCCCACACGGAGTGGGAGCGTTCGCCGAGCAGTTGGCGGATGTCGGGCGGCAGCATCCCGAACCAGGCGTCGCCGAGCGCGCGCCACCGGGAGCGCACGGGTCGCCCCAGCCATCCGCTGCCCCGCTCCGTCGTCATCCAGGTGCCCGACTCACGGCAGGCCAGCCCGCCGCGCTCGGCGAGGTGCAGGTAGACGCCGACCGTGTCGAGATCGACCGACATGGTGCTCGCCAGCCGTTTCGCATCCGGCAGTGCGACGCCGCCCTTGGCCAGCTCGCGGGCGGGCTGGCGCTCCAACTCGAACAGCAGCTCCGTCACGGCGCCCGTCGAGGCGAAGGCGCGCTCCGCGGCGAGACGATCCACGAAGCGCCGCTCGACCTCGGGCACGGGCTCCAGCGCGGCCGGCGCCGTCGTGCCGGCCAGCTGCTCCAGCCCCGGAAGCCCGAACACGGGCCAGGACCTCAGCTGCTCGCGCACGCCGTCGTAGACGTCGAAGGCGCCGTCCGACTCTTCTGCGAGCAGCAATGCGGCGGCACGATCGAGCCGGGCACGCAGCGCAGCGGGGTCCGGATGCTCGGAGCCGAGGCCGCGCAGGCGCTCAGCCACAGCATCCGGAGTCAACGGCTGACCCGAATCGGCCAGCACGGCCAGACACGACAGCATGCCGCGGTCGAGGCGCACGAGGGCCCGCTGGATCGCCGAATGGTCGAGCAACACGTCGGCCAGATCGAAGAAGTCGGCCATTCCGGCCAGCGTCGACGGCGTCATCACAAGCTCGCGTGCGGTGATCGCCTCATGCAGCTGCTCGTCACCGAGCGAACGCAGTCGGGTGGCGAGGGAGAGGGTGCTGCTCATTGTTCCCCGCGATCTGTCTCGGCGTCGATGCCGGTTGCTGACGTGTTCGGCTGGCTTTCGGCTACCGGCGATTCTCTCGCGAACGGCGGATGCCCGTCACGATGAGCAGGGCGACCGTCAGCAGCAGCGCGGCCGGCAGAGCGAACCACGGGATCATCACCAGGGTGATCCAGAAGCCGGAGACGCCGTTCTCGAGCGCGCCCATGAAGTAGCCGACCATCGCCCCCGCGAAGCACAGGAGCGCCAGGATTACGAGGGCCGCCACCATGAAGGCGAGGACCCGCTGGAGGCGGTTGGCGGGCTCAGGCTCGGAATTGCTCACGAACACAAGAATACGGGGTCGGAGAAGCCCGTTAGGCTTAGGGGTCACAGCGGCAGACAGCAACGGAAGGTAGTGCCATGCCCACCGGCAAGGTTAAGTTTTACGATGACGAGAAGGGCTTCGGCTTCATCAGTTCTGATGACGGCCAGGAGGTCTTCCTGCACGCCTCAGCGCTGCCAGCCGGAACCGTCGTTCGCGCGGGGATGAAGCTCGAGTTCGGCATCGCCGACGGCAAGCGCGGAGCCCAGGCACTGTCGGTGCGGGTGCTCGACGCCCCGCCGAGCATGGTCAAGATGGCCCGCAAGCCGGCCGACGACATGGCCATCATCATCGAGGACCTGGTCAAGCTCCTCGACGGTATCGGCAGCAACCTCAAGCGGGGCCGCTACCCCGAGTCCAGCCACAGTCGCAAGATCGCGGCCATGCTGCGCAAGGTCGCGGAGGAGCTGGATGCCTGACGTGACGCCCTCCGAGGGGGCGGCAGCCATGCCGGCCGACTTCGAGCTGGCCCGCACCGCGCTGCTCGAGATCACCTCAGCGGACACCATCGGTGAACCCGCCGGCTCCGTCGATGAGGGCCAGGGCACCGTCACGATGTACTTCGAGTCGAAGAAGGCCGGATACCCGGGCTGGCGCTGGACGGTCAGCATGGCCCGCGTCGAAGGCTCAGAGCCGACGGTGCTCGAGACCGAGCTGACGCCCGGCGATGACGCGCTCCTCTCTCCGGACTGGATTCCGTGGGCCGATCGGCTCGCCGACTACCAGGCTGCGCAGGAGGCCGAGAAGGCTGCCGCCGCTGAAGCGGGCGAAGCGGATGACGACTCGGATGACACCGACGACGGCGACGACTCGGATGATGACGACGACTTCGATGACGAAGACGACGATGATGACGATGACGATGACGATGACGACGACGATGATGACGACGACGTCCCGCTGTTGCACGGCGGCGACCTCGACGGCGTCGACATCGACTCGATCGACGAGCACGATGATGATTCGGACGACTCCGACGACGACTCGGATGACGAGTCAGACGACGACTCCGAAGAAGAGTAGCCTCCCGCTCCGGGCCGCGGCCCGGGGCGTTCGTCGAGGTTAGAGGGCGCCGACCACGTACTCGATCGACGCGATCAGCTTGCGCACATCGGCGGGGTCGATCGCCGTGAAGGTGGCCACGCGCAGCTGGTTGCGGCCGAGCTTGCGGTACGGCTCCGTGTCGACGATGCCGTTCGCGCGCAGCACCTTGGCGACGGCGGATGCGTCGACACTGTCGTCGAAGTCGATGGTCGCCACCACCTGCGAGCGGTGGGCGGGGTCGGCAGCGAACGGCGTCGCATACGACACGCCCTCGGCCCAGTCGTAGAGAGCCGAACTGGATTCGCGGGTGCGCGCATCCGCCCACGCCAGCCCGCCGTTGCCGTTGATCCAGTCGAGCTGGTTCTCGAGCAGCAGAAGCGTCGAGACGGCGGGGGTGTTGAGCGTCTGGTTGAGGCGCGAGTTGTCGACGGCCTGCTTGAGGCTGAGGAACTCGGGGATGTAGCGGTCGCTCGCCGCAATGCGGTCGACCCGCTCGAGGGCTGCCGGGGAGAACAGGGCGAACCACAGGCCGCCGTCGGAGGCGAGGTTCTTCTGCGGCGCGAAGTAGTAGACATCCGCCTGCTTCGCGTCGAAGAGGATGCCGCCGGCTGCGCTCGTCGCGTCGATGACGGTGAGCGCACCCTGGTCGCCGTTCACCCGGGTGACGGGGGCCATGACGCCCGTCGAGGTCTCGTTGTGCGGCCACGCGTACACGTCGATGCCCTCGCGGGCGACCGCCTCGCTGCGTGAGCCGGGCTCTGCCGTGATCACATCGGGGGCCTCAAGCCAGGGGGCGCCGGCGGCCTTCGCGAACTTGCCACCGAACTCGCCGAAGGTGAGGTTCTGGCTGCGCTTCTCGATGAGGCCGAAGGATGCGGCATCCCAGAACGCGGTCGAGCCGCCGTTGCCGAGCACCACCTCGTAGCCCTCAGGGATGTCGAACAGCTGGCCGAGGCCATCCTGCACGCGCTTCACCAGGTTCTTCACGGGCGCCTGGCGGTGGGAGGTGCCGAGCAGTTTCGCGCCCTCGCCGACCAGGTAGTCGAGCTGTTCGCGACGCACCTTGGAGGGGCCGCATCCGAATCGTCCGTCGGTGGGCAGGAGGTCAGTGGGGATCGTCAGCTCGGCCATGGCGCAATTCTATAGTCGCGCCGGCCTCGGTTACGGCGGCGGATGGGGATGCTGACACCCCTGACAGGTTAGGCTTGCCTGACAGGCTTGCGGCACCGGGAGGGGCGACTTTGGCTGATCTGATCGACACCACTGAGATGTACCTGCGCACCATCTACGAACTCGAAGAAGAGAACATCATCCCCCTGCGGGCGCGCATCAGCGAGCGCCTCGGCCACTCCGGCCCCACCGTCTCGCAGACGGTCGGCCGGATGGAGCGCGATGGTCTCGTCGTCGTTGAAGGCGACAGGCATCTGGTGCTCACCAAGGAGGGTCGCGCGAAGGCAGTCTCCGTCATGCGCAAGCACCGTCTCGCCGAGCGGCTGCTCGCCGACGTCATCGGGCTCGACTGGGCGCTCGTGCACGACGAGGCATGTCGCTGGGAGCATGTGATGAGCGAGCAGGTGGAGCGTCGCATCCTCACGCTCCTCGATCACCCGACGCATTCCCCGTACGGCAACCCGATCCCGGGGCTCGACGAGTTGGGCGAGACGCCCACCGCCAGCTTCGGCAGCGGCGTCGTCAACATCGTCAACTACACGCTGGGCGCCGTCGGCGGAATCAACGGTGTCATCCGTCGCCTCGGCGAGCCTGTGCAGTACGAGATGGAGCTGCTCGAGCAGCTGCGCTCCGCCGGCGTCGTGCCGGGCGCGAAGGCGACCTTCACAGCATCCGGCTCCTATGTTCTCGTCGAGGTCGACGGCAACGAAGAGGGGCTCGAGCTGCCCAATGAGGTCGCACAGCACGTCTACGTCGGCATCAAGTAGCCTCGACGTTCTATGAACTCTTGGTTACGGCTGCGCGAAACGGTGCCGTATGACTGCGGCACCCGGGCGCGGATGCGTTAATCTGGAGTCCTTGCAATTCTGAGAGTAAGTCGGGAGAGCGTATGAACAGGGGTGAGACCATCCGAACCGCGGATGCGACTCGCCCTGTCCGCCCCCGGGGTGCGCACGCACTCCGGTACGGACTCATACGCCCCAGCGGCCGGCGCGGAGCAGTGTTCTGCGCGCCCCAGACCCCAGGCATCGCCATCATGGCGGTGCCTTTTGTCGTTAAAGGCCGCTCCCACTCCGCAGAATCGCAGGGCAGTCGGGCCCCTGGAAGCCGTCCAGGGCGAGATCGATAAGGACAGCAATGCGCACCCTTGTACTGAACGCAGGCTACGAGCCGCTCGCCATCGTCAGCTTCAAACGGGCACTCGTGCTCGTGATGAATCAGAAGGCGACCGTCGTGGCCCACGACGCGGAGCATCCGGTCTGGGCCCATTCGGCGTCGTTCGATCGGCCGTCCGTGATCCTGCTGACGCGCTATGTGCGCATCCCGAGCAGCCGGATGATCCCCGTCAGCAGGAGGGGAGTGCTGCGCCGCGACCAGCAGCGGTGCGCCTACTGCGGGCAGGGTGCCACCACCATCGACCACGTGCTGCCGCGCTCGCGGGGAGGCAAGGACACCTGGGAGAACCTGGTCGCCTGCTGCCTGCGCTGCAACAACAAGAAGAGCGACCACACCCCGCGCGAGATGGGGTGGAAGCTGCGCATCCGCCCGCAGCCGCCACACGGAACATCGTGGATGGTGCGCGGGGTGGAGAGCGCGCTGCCGCAGTGGGAAGAATTCTTGACGCCGGTCGCGGCGTAGGCTGCGCTGCCGGGCACGTATGCTCGCTGCCGGGATCAGAGATCTGAGAATGGCAGGGGTCGCGAAGTCCGCGACGAGAACAGACGGAGGGCACGACATGGCGAAACCGAACAAGCTGGAGATAGCGGCGAAGAAGGCCGTGCAGGACGCGAAGAAGGCCATAGAGAAGGCCATCAGGGCGGCCAGAAAGCTCGACAAGAGCGCGCGCAAGGATGCGGATGCCCTGGTCGGCAAACTGGAGAAGGGCCTCGACAAGGTCGAAACGGGGGCGAAGCCGAAGGGTTCGAACAAGGGCAAGGCTGCGGACAAGGCGAAGCCGGCTGCGGTGAAGGCTGCCGGCACAGAGGTCGCCGCCGTAGAGAAGCCGGTGGCGAAGAAGGCTGCCGCGCCGAAGAAGCCTGCTGCCGCGAAGCCTGCTGCCGCGAAGCCTGCTGCCGCGAAGGCTGCTGCACCCAAGACATCCGCACCCAAGAAGACGGCCGCTGCGAAGACCCCTGCGGTGAAGGCCGCAACACCGAAGGCGCCTGCGGCCAAGACCCCCACGACCAAGACGCCTGCGACCAAGGCCTCTGCGGCCACGGCGAGCACCGCATCCGGCCCCACCCTTGTGGAGCTGCGCGCGCAGGCGAAGGCTGCCGGCCTCAGCGGCTATTCGCGCCTCACGAAGGCCGAACTGGTGGAGAGGCTGGCGCAGAAGTAGCGCGGGGCGCGTTTACCGGAGCTTTACCTTGTGGGGTTACGGTGACGCATCCTCTTCGCCGGGCACACATCCGCTCGGCTGCCTGTCTCGAATCGGAGCAACACTGTGAGCGAAGCCTCAGCTGGGATCATGCTGGGGGGCGAGCGGGCGCCGGCTGAGCGCACGCTGCTCGATGTGCTGCGCGAGACGACGCGGCTGCACCCGGAGGCGTCCGCCATCGAGGACGCGGCGGGAGCGCTCAGCTATCGCGAGTTGATGGCGCGCGTCATCAAGGCGGCGTCGAGGCTGCAGCTTGCGGGTGTGGGGCGCGGTGACCGGGTCGGCGTGCGGATGCCGTCGGGCACCCGTGAACTGTATGTGTCGATCCTGGCGGTGTTGGCTGCGGGGGCCGCCTACGTTCCTGTGGATGCCGACGACCCGGAGGAGCGCGCCGAGCTTGTCTTCTCGGAGGCCGACGTGGTCGGCGTGATCACGGGCGCGGGCGAATACCGCTCGGTGCGGCCGGATCCCGTCGGTGAAACGGATGCTGCCGGCGAAGTCGGTGCCGCAGAGGAGCCTGCTGTCGCAGTGCTCGGGCCGTCGCCGCTCTTCGATCTGGTGCCGCCGCATCCGAGTACCGCGAGCGTGGCCGTTGTGGCGCCGCCGCAGCTCGAGGACGACGCGTGGATCATCTTCACCTCGGGGTCGACGGGAACGCCGAAGGGCGTCGCGGTGACGCACCGCTCGGCGGCCGCATTCGTGGATGCTGAGGCGCGCCTCTTTCTGCAGGACGAGCCGATCGGCCCCGGCGACCGCGTGCTGGCCGGGCTCTCGGTCGCGTTCGACGCCTCCTGCGAGGAGATGTGGCTGGCCTGGCGGGGCGGCGCGTGCCTCGTTCCGGCACCGCGTTCGCTCGTGCGCAGCGGCATGGACCTGGGACCGTGGCTGACGGCGCGCGGCATCACGGTCGTGTCGACGGTTCCGACGCTGGCGTCGCTGTGGCCGGCCGAGTCGCTCGACAATGTGCGCCTGCTGATCTTCGGCGGGGAGGCGTGCCCACCGGAGCTTGCCGCGCGGCTTGCCGTCGACGGCCGCGAGGTGTGGAACACGTACGGTCCGACCGAGGCGACGGTCGTGGCATCCGCTGCTCTGCTTGACGGCAGCGACCCCGTGCGCATCGGTCTTCCGCTCGACGGCTGGGATCTGGCCGTCGTGGGGGAGGACGGCAAACCTGTGGAGGAGGGCGGCGTCGGCGAGCTCGTCATCGGCGGGGTCGGTCTGGCCCGCTACCTCGACCCCGTGAAGGATGCCGAGAAATACGCCGCGCATGAGGGCCTCGGCTGGGCGCGCGCCTACCGTTCGGGCGACCTGGTGCGCTTCGAGTCGGCCGGTCTGGTGTTCCAGGGCCGCGCCGACGACCAGGTGAAGGTCGGCGGTCGCCGCATCGAGCTGGGCGAGATCGAGGCCGCGCTGCAGCAGCTTGCCGGGGTCTCGGGTGTCGCCGTGGCCGTGAAGACGACGGATGCGGGCAACCAGCTTCTGGTCGGCTATCTCGAGGTCGCCGACCCCGCCGCTTTCGACCGGGCCGCTGCGGTGGCCCGGCTGCGCGAGGAGCTTCCCGCCGCGCTCGTGCCGCTGCTGGCGCTCCTGACGGAGCTGCCCGTGCGCACCTCCGGCAAGGTCGACCGGGCCGCGCTGCCATGGCCGCTCGCCGATCTCGACACGAGCCCGTCGACGCTGAGTGAGCCGCAGCAGCGCCTCGCCGAGAGCTGGCAGGCGGTGCTCGGATTCCCCGTCACGGATGCCGCCGCGAACTTCTTCGACCTGGGCGGCGGCTCGCTCGCCGCGGCCCAACTGGTCAGCCTCATCCGGCAGAACAACCCCGACTTCTCGGTCGCCGACATCTACGCGCATCCGAGGCTGCGGTCGATGGCGGATGCGCTCGCCGCGGCCGATGAGGACGCCCCGGTGGCCGCCGAGCGGCGTCACACGGTGCTGCCGACCCCGCTGCGGATGCGCGTGCTGCAGACGGTTCTGGTGGTTCCGCTGTTCATCCTGAACGGTGTGCGCTGGCTGCTGTATCTGCTCACGGCGGGCACCGTGCTGTCGTGGCTGGGCGGTTTCGACTTTCTGCCGACGGCGCCCGTGAGTGTTCTCATCGTGGGGCTGCTCGTCTTCGCGACCCCGTTCGGGCGGATGGCGATCGCCGTCGTGTGCGCCCGCCTGCTGCTCTCCGGGGTGCAGGCCGGCGACCACCCCCGCGGCGGCAGCGTGCACCTGAGACTGTGGCTGGCAGAGCAGGCGGCGCGCCTCGTGGGCGCCGTCGGCATCGCGGGCGCACCCTGGATCAGCTACTACGCGAGGGCGCTCGGCGCCCGCATCGGCGAGGGCGTCAACCTGCACACCCTGCCCCCGGTGACGGGCATGCTGACCATCGGCGCCGGAGCATCCGTCGAGCCGGAGGTCGACCTGGCCGGATACTGGATCGACGGCGACGTGGTGCGCATCGGGGCGATCCGCATCGGCGCGGGCAGCACGGTCGGGGCGCGCAGCACGCTGCTGCCGGGCACCCGCATCGGCAAGCATGCCGAGATCGCGCCGGGCTCCGCCGTGTTCGGGCGGGTGCCGGCCGGGCAGCTGTGGGCCGGTTCGCCGGCGAAGCGTGTGGGCACCAGCCGGGCCTGGTGGTCGGGCGACCGCCCGCCGCAGGCGACCCGCTGGGTGGCCGCCTTCGGGCTGTCGTCGCTCGTCGTCTCGCTGCTGCCGGTGGTGTCGCTGGCTGCCGGATTCCTGCTGGTTGTGGCGGGCATCCGGGGCTCCGAATCGCTGGGCGAGGCGGGTCTGCGGGCCGCGGCCTGGCTTGTGCCCGCCGTGGCGATCGCCGGCGTCGTCTTCGCCGGGCTCGTCGTGCTGCTGGTGCGCCTGTTCAGCCTGGGCCTGACGGAGGGAACCTTCGCGGTGCGCAGCCGCATCGGCTGGCAGGCGTGGAGCATCGAGCGGGTGCTCGACCTGTCCCGCACCTTCCTGTTCCCCCTCTACTCGAGCATGTTCACGCCCGTCTGGCTGCGGATGCTGGGGGCCAAGGTCGGCCGCGGGGTCGAGGCGTCGACCGTGCTGCTGCTGCCGTCGATGACCACCATCAAGGACGGCGCGTTCCTCGCCGACGACACCATGATCGGCTCGTACGAGCTGGGCGGCGGGTGGATGCGCATCGCCGAGGTCGAGATCGGCAAGCGTGCCTTCCTCGGCAACTCCGGCATGGCCGCTGCCGGGCACAAGGTGCCGCGCGATGGCCTCGTCGCCGTTCTGTCGTCGGCACCGCGAAAGTCCAAGTCGGGCTCGTCGTGGATGGGCTCACCGGCCGTGCGGATGCGCCGCCAGGTGACCGTCTCCGACGACAGTCGCACCTTCAACCCGCCCGTCGGGCTGCGCGTCGCGCGCGCCCTGTGGGAACTGTGCCGCTTCGTGCCCGTCGTCGTCACCTGCGCCATCGGCTTCGGGGTGGTTTTCGCGCTCGCAGCGCTCGCCCTGTACTGGGGAATCGTGTGGGCGGTGCTGCTCAGCGGCGTCGTCATGCTCGCCGCGGGGGCCGTGGCCGCCGGCCTGTCGACTGCCGCGAAATGGGCGCTCGTCGGGCGCATTCGGGCGGGGGAACATCCGCTCTGGTCGTCATTCGTGTGGCGCACGGAGGTGGCCGACACCTTCGTGGAGATGGTCGCGGCACCGTGGTTCGCGCAGGCCGCCGCCGGTTCGCCCGCCCTCGTGTGGTGGCTGCGCAGCCTGGGCGCGAAGATCGGCCGCGGCGTGTGGTGCGACAGCTACTGGCTGCCCGAGGCCGACCTGGCGCATCTCGACGACGGCGCGACCGTCAATCGGGGTTGCGTTGTGCAGACGCACCTGTTCCATGATCGAATCATGAGCATGGACACCGTCACCCTCGCCGCCGGCGCGACCCTCGGGCCGCACAGTGTGGTCCTCCCGGCCGCGACAATCGGAACCGACGGCACGGTCGGGCCCGCGTCCCTCGTGATGCGCGGCGAGACGGTGCCCGCTGGCACGCGCTGGAGTGGAAACCCGATCGGCCCCTGGCGTGAGGTCACCACCGCGGATTACCACGCGAAGCGCTCATGAGCCCCGCTGTCGGCGCGCGCACCGCCGGCGACCCCTACCTGCCCGGCAGCGGCAACGGCGGCTACAGCACCGAGTCGTACACGCTTGACCTTCGCTACCGGATGCTCACCAACCGGCTGGATGCGACGGCCACGATCGAGGCGGTCAGCACCCAGCAGCTGACGCGCTTCAGCTTCGACTTCAACCGCCTGCAGGCGGGCCGCGTGCTCGTGGACGGGCGCCGGGCGAAGAGCGTCTTGTCGCCCGGCAAGCTCACCATCACACCGGCGACGCCAATCGACTCGGGGGCGGCTTTCACCGTCGTCATCGAATACTCGGGCTCACCGGCGCCGCGCCGCAGCGCGTGGGGGCTCGTCGGCTGGGAGGAGCTTGAGGACGGCGTCATCGTCGCCTCACAGCCGTCGGGGGCGCCCAGTTGGTTCCCCTGCAACGACCACCCGTCTGACAAGGCGCGCTACAGCATCCGGGTCACCACAGAGCAGGCGTACACGGTGCTGTGCAATGGCGTGCTCACCGGCCACAGCGTCAGCTCGGGGCGGGCGAGCTGGCAGTTCGAGCAGCAGCAGCCGACCGCCAGCTACCTGGCGACCGTGCAGATCGGCCGCTACACGACGACCCCGATCGAGCTGGGCGGGGTGCCCGGCACGCTCGCCTACCCGAAGGAGATCGAGGCGCGGGTGGAGGCCGACTGCGGTCAACTGCCCGGCATGATGGCCTGCTTCGAGGAGGCGTTCGGCCCGTACCCGTTCGACGGCTACACGGTCGTGACGACGCCCGATGACCTCGAGATTCCGCTCGAGGCGCAGGGCATGGCCATCTTCGGCGCGAACCACATCGACGGTGAGGGCGGCGAGGAGCGCTTGATGGCGCACGAGCTCGCGCACCAGTGGTTCGGCAACAGTGTCGGCCTGGACGCCTGGCAGCACATCTGGCTCAACGAAGGATTCGCCTGCTACGCCGAATGGTTGTGGTCGGAGCACAGCGGCAAGGAGAGCGCCGACAGCCTCGCCCGCGCGGCCCGCACCAAGCTGAAAGGGCTGCCCGCCGACATCCTCGTAGGCGACCCGGGGTCGGCCGACATGTTCGACGACCGCATCTACAAGCGGGGGGCCCTGACCTTGCACGCGGTGCGGTTGACCATCGGCGACTCGGCCTTCTTCTCGCTCGTCAAGGAATGGACGGATGCCCACAGGCACTCCACCGCGACGACCGACGACTTCAGGGCGCTCGCCGCAGGCTACGACGAGTCGCTCGACGGGGTGTTCGAGGCGTGGCTGTTCTCGCTGCCGCTGCCGACGCTGCCGACGGTGTCGTCTCCTGCGTCGTCTGCGTCGCCGGCTAAGTCGCTGGTTAAGGCGAAGTCGCGGCGGCGGTGAGGTCGTCTTGTCGGCTGCTCGTCAGCTGGCTTTTTTCTCGCTGACCGCGACGGTGATCGCATGCTCGGCGACGGTCGGCTCGAGCAGCCGATAGCGGACGCCGTCGACTGTCGCGTGTCGTCGCGCGACGGCCACCGTGCGCGGGTCGACGCGCAGGCCGCGGCCATCGGCCTTGAGCACGGCCTCGATGCGCGTCCAGTGCCGTAGAGGGTCGGCGGATGCCCCGGCGACGGCGGTGATCGCATCCGCCGTTCGCGTGCTGCCGGAGCGCGGCTCCACGTCGACGCCGACGGCGGCACCCCACGCTGCGGCGACCGCGACCACGCCGGGGGAGTGCGAGACGCTGACCGCGAGGTCGCCTTTCTTGAGGCGAGGTTTGCCATGCTGGCGACCGCAGTCGGGGCAGGTGGCGTCGAAGGCGACGGATGCGGCGGGCACGTCCGTGAGGCGGCCTACGAGCTCGCGCAGCAGCATCCGCCCCCACAGGAACCCCTCCGCCGCAGTGAGGGATGCGGTGCCGTCGTAGCGTTCGCGCTCGGCCGGGCTCAGCAGGGCGAGCGCGCGATCATGGTGCTCGGCCAGCTCGTCGACGCGCGCCCAGCCGAAGTGGGCGCCGTGCCCCAGATCGGTGAACGTCAGCACGCCCCAATTCTCGCAGGCCCCCGCACCCCGCCCGCACCCCGCCCCCGCCCGCACCCCGCACCCCGCCCCGCCAAAATCGAGGAGCTTTTCGGCGGTCAGCGCGAGATGAAGGACTTTCTTGCTCGACTCCGTCTGTTCGTCCTTGTTTTCAGGGCGAGAGCGCCGCGTTCCTCTCCCTGCCGCGATCTTCGCTAAACTCGCAGGGCTGGCCTCTGTAGCTCAACGGAAGAGCAACTCCGTCCTAAGGAGCAGGTTGGGGGTTCGAATCCCTCCAGGGGCACCCTGTGCGTATGCTCGTTGACCTGCGGGTCGAGGTGCCGCGTTCTACGCGGCAGTCTTGAGACCCCAACGTTTGCAGGCGGGCTGGTCTCGAGACCACGGCGCGAGAGCGCCATACCTCGACCAGCGGGTTAGTGGTGTTTCAGGGGCCACTTGGCGACATGGGCGACAGATCTAGCTGTACACCTATGTCGCTAACTGTCGTCTGTACCTTCGGCGCTGCTGTCCTGCGTTCGGCGCGAGCGGAGCTGGCCGCTGCAGTGTCAGCGGCTGCGGGTACCGTTCCGTGCATGGCCGAGAGGATTCAGGACTGGTGGGCGCGCCGCCAGTTCTCGCGCGGGGCTGAGGTGCCCTACCCGGTGGGCACGTATCGGGATGCGTGGGCGCAGTTCCCGGCGCTGGTGCGGCAGTACCATCCCGAGTTCAACGGCGGGATCACCCTCACGCAGATCCCGCCTGCTGCCGAGGTGCTCCTGCTGTGGCAGTGCGAGTTCGGGCACAAATTCGTCGCGACGCCCACCGAGCAGCGTGAGCGGCCCGGGCGAGAGCGACGGCGATCATCCTGGTGCCCGGAATGCTTCGCCCAAGCGAAGCCGCGGCCGGTACAGGCCGGCATCGCGGTGCCGTCGAAGGCGAAACCCAGGCGCCCCGCGCCGCCGGTGTGCGACAAGACACCACTGCTGCCCGTCGGCGAACCGTTCGCCAGTGTGTGCGCGCCGAAGCCGGCATCCGCGGTCGAAGCGCAGTTGCGAGCAGACCTGTTCGACCGAATCGAGCAGACCCAGGGCGTGAACGCGGTGCGCGTTGCGCGACCGTTCTTTCGACACCTGGAGGTCTGGCCAGACATCCTGCTGCCAGAGCTTCGCATTGCGATCGAGTACGACAGCACCGGACGCCACGGGCTCGAGCACGTCGGCAAGAAGGAGCAGGCCGATCGCCGCAAAGACCGCGCACTTCGCGGCGCCGGATGGGAGGTCGTGCGCATCCGCGCCGGCAAGCTGCAGCCGCTCGGGCCGTACGACCTGCAGCTGTCATCCGTGACCGAACGCGCACTGGGCCGACTGATCGACCGGCTCCGCGACATCCGCGGCTCGTTCATGGTGGATGCCTACCTGCTGTGAGCGCATGGTGCAGAGTAGGCGCATGAAGACCATCATCATCACGGGGGCGAGCGACGGCATCGGTGCGGCCGCCGCGCGGCAACTGCACTCCGACGGCCACAGCGTGGTCATCGTGGGGCGCTCGCCGGAGAAGACCAAGCGCATCGCCGATGAGCTGGGCGCACCGTTTCACATCGCCGACTTCGCGAGGCTCAGCGAGGTGCGACAACTGGCGGATGCTCTCGCCGCCGCCCACCCGCACATCGACGTTCTCGCCAACAACGCCGGCGGCATCTTCGGCAGCCGCGAGCGCACCGAAGACGGGCACGAGAAGACGATGCAGATCAACCACCTGGCACCATTTCTGCTGACCAATCTGCTGATGCCGACGCTGCTGGCGAGCCGCGCATCCGTCATCAACACCTCCAGCGCCGCAGCGAGGCTCTTCGCCCGCCTCGACGTCGACGACCTCGACAATGAGCGCAGGTTCACGATCAACAAGGCGTATGGGGATGCGAAGCTCGCCAACATCCTGTTCGCGCGCGAACTCGACAGGCGCTTCGGCGACGAGGGGCTGTCGGCGGCGGCGTTCCACCCGGGCGTCGTCGCGACGAGCTTCGCCTCAGACACCACCAGCTTCATGCGGATCGCCTACCGCACACCCCTGCGGCACCTCATGCGGCTGCTCACCCCGGAGCAGGGTGCCAGCGGGCTCGTCGCGCTCGCCGAAGGAGCACCCGGCGTCGACTGGGTCTCGGGCGAGTTCTACGAGAACCAGCACATCGCCCGAACCAACCCGCAGGCCTACGATGCCGAGCTCGCTCGCAGGCTGTGGGAGGTCAGCGCGGCGGCGGTGGGCCTCGCGGAATCCGACTGATCGCGTTTGCGCGGAGTCGTCGACGAATTTGCGCAGCGAGCCAGCCGCCGCGGGTTCTGAGCCCTCAGATGGTCTTGCGCATCTTCACGGTCACGGTCTCGTATCCGAGGGATTCGTACAGCCCCCGTGCCGTGTGGTTGAACCCGAAGACGCTGAGCCCCATGGTGCTGGCGCCCTGGGAGCGCGCATACTCTTCGGCGAGTCGCATGGTCGCCCGGCCGAGGCCCTTCCCGCGCTGCTCCGGATCTATGACGATGTCCCAGATCCACCATGACCGGCTGTCCCCAGACGTATCGCGACCGACCCAGAGATAGCCGACGACCGCCCCGGCGTCATCGACGACGTCGAACACGGCGTTGTCCGCCGTTGGGGCGTGTGCGGGGAACTCGCCCGCGAGGCTCTCGGCGGCGTGCCGGCGGGCATCCTCCGGTGACTCTCCTGACTCGATGAGATCGGATTCGTACTCCTTGCGGCTCCGCTCGAGCCAGGCAGGAAATTGCTCGACGCTGATCGGGACAAGGTGGACGGTCATCCGCACAGTCTGGCATCTGCCTGCATGGGGGCGTTCTGTGCGCCGCTCGGTAGGCTCGCCCCATGAATCCGTACCGTCGTCCGCACATCGAGACTCGGCAGTTCTCGGATGCCGCCGGTCAGGTCATCGAGTACGGCAACCGGTGGGGCGCCGACTCGCCGCCCGACGACTCGTGCAGCGTCACCTCGAACCTGGAACGTTACCTCCCGCTGCACACCGTCGCCGCCGCGCTGATCGAGCACCTCACCGCCGCCTACGATGTGAGCGTCGACGACGACCTCGCGAATGGGGCGGACATCCTGCACGAACGCGACGACATCATCCGGGCCGTGCGGATCGTGCCGCGCGACCCGGCGGCGGCCCCGCTCACCTTCGTGTTCACCTCCTTCCCCTCCGTGATCGTGCACGCCGGCACCCTCGTCGATTTCCTGTTCCCGTTCTGCGGATGCGACGCCTGCGACACCCCGTGGGAGTACGAGGTCGACGAACTGGAATGGCGAGTGCTCGCCGTCGTCGCCGGCGGGCTCAGCGAGCGCCACAGCGGGAGGGAGTTCGGGCACACCCTTGAGGCAGTCGATGGCGGTGCGAGGTCGGGCGGGGAGTCGCTGATCGAACAGGTGGCGCCGGAGCGGCTCGCTGCCGCAGCATCCGTCATCGATTCCGTTCCCGACGGCTGGGCGAGCTGGCCGCCCTCGCCCTCCCCGCTGCAAGGTGACGCCTCGGCGTAGAGGGTGTAGACCAGAGAGCGAAGGGTGGCGAGCACATGAGAATCGCAGTCGCGGGAGGAACCGGGGCCGTCGGCCGGCACGTCGTCGACGTCGTGCGGGAGCGCGGGCACGAGCCGGTCGTGCTCGCTCGGTCGCAGGGCATCGACCTCGTCACGGGTGTGGGCCTCGCGGAGGCGCTGCAGGGCGTGACCGCAGTGATCGACGTGGCCTCGGTGCAGACCCAGTCAGCGGATGCCTCGAAGCAGTTCTTCGGCACGGTCACGACGAATCTGCTCCAGGCAGAGAAGGCTGCTGGCGTCGCGCACCACGTCGCGCTCAGCATCGTCGGCAGCGACAAGGCGCCATACGGGTACTACGCGGGCAAGGCGGAACAGGAACGGGTCGTCGCTGCCGGTGACGTGCCATGGACTCTGCTGCGGGCGACCCAGTTCCACGAATTCGCGGCGCAGATGCACGGGCAGATCATGGTCGGCCCGCTCATGCTCGTACCCAGAATGAGATCGCGGCCCATCGCCGCGCGTGAGGTCGCGGAACGGCTCGTCGAACTCGCCACCGGTGTGCCGGCGGGGCGCGTGCGCGACCTCGTCGGGCCCGAGGAGAGGCGGATGGCGGACATGGTCAGGGCGTACTCCGCCGCCATCGGCGGGCGCGGTCGCATCGTGGAGGTGCCGCTGCCGGGCGGGTTCGGCAGGGCGCTGCGCGACGGCACGCTGCTCGGCGAGGCGGATGTCGACCACGGCGTGCAGACGTACGAGGAGTGGCTGGCGGCGCTACCCGGCGCGTGAGGGCCTGCGCCCGCAGGGTGGCCCCGCCGGGCGTGTGAGGGGTCGCAAAGTGCCCTTCCGGGCGCACGCGGAGGGCACTTTGCGACCCCTCGCGCGATCTGCGGCCGCGACTTCGCGCCGTCAGCGACCTCGCGTGCGATCAGCGCAGAGCCGCGATCGCCCGTGTGACGGCCTCACCCGCGCGCGCCGTCGCATCCGCCAGCTCGGCCCCGTCGAGCAGACTCGCGACGATCGTGGCGGCGAAGATGTCGCCGGCACCCTTCGCGGCCGTGGGTAGGCGCTCGTGTTCCTGCACCGTGCTGATGCCGTCGGCGGTGACGATCGCGTTGGCCACCGTCGAAGCGTCGCCGCCCGTCGCGCTCGTCACCACGACCCAGACGCCGGGCCGAACGAGGCCCGCTGCGGCCTCGAAGACGCCGTCGATTCCGGATGCGCGGGGCGCGTCAGCCGTCAAGAGCCCGAGTTCGAAACGGTTCGGCGTGAGCCCCGTCGCCAGCGGAACCAAGTGCTCGCCGTACGACGCCGCCACCGCCGGATCGGTGTAGAGGCCCACATCGTCGTCACCCATCGCGGGGTCGACGACGAGCTCGACGCCGGGCACCGCATCCCGAAGCCTGCCGAACCAGTCGGCGATTATGGCGGCCTGCCCCGGATGCGCGAGGTAGCCGACGAGCACGAAACGCAGCGACGCGAGCGCATCGAGAGTGAGCAGGTCGTCGAGCATGCCGGCCAGCCATTCGTCGGGCACCGGCCCGCCGTGCAGCACCGGGTAGTGGGGGAGCGTGCCCAGCAGCACCGTCGGCAGTTGCACGCAGCGGTGCCCCGCCTCGGTGAGCACGCGCGCCGACGCCGTGTTGCCGACCGCGCCGTACGCCACCTGCGAGCTGATGACGACGACCTCGACGGGGCGGCGATCCATCTCCCAGCCGCTCGTCAGAACGGAGTCGCTTGTGTGAGCAGAGCCGCTCACGTCGCCGGCCAGTACATGCTGTCGGGCGTCGCGCGCGAGCCGAACACGGCCTGGCCGACCCGCACGACGGTCGCGCCCTCCTCGATTGCGGTCTCGAAGTCGCCGCTCATGCCCATCGACAGCTCGTCGAGGGCGATGCCTTCGGGGGCGTTGTCGCGCATCCGGTCACGCAGTTCGCGCAGCAGCACGAAGCATCCGCGCACCCGCTCGATGTCGGGGGAGAACACGGCCAGCGTCATCAGACCGCGCACGCGCAACCGCGAGAAGGTGGGCAGCTCGGTGATGAACGCGGCAACCTCCTCGGGCGGCAGGCCGAACTTGCTGTCCTCCTGCGAGGTGTTCACCTGCACGAAGACGTCGAGCGTGCGGTCCTCAGCCTCGAGGCGCCGATCGAGAGCCTCCGCCACGCGCAGACTGTCGAGCGCCTGGAATTCGGATGCGAAGCGCGCCACATACTTGGCCTTGTTGGTCTGCAGATGGCCGATGACCGCCCACCGCAGGCCCTCGATGTCGGCCAACTCCTCAGACTTGCGCAGCGCCTCCTGCACCTTGTTCTCGCCCAGGAAGGTCGCCCCGGCGGCGATCGCGTTGCGCAGCCGCTCCTCGGGCACCGTCTTGCTCACCGGCAGGAGGCGCACCTCGCCGGCGTCGCGATCGGCACGCGCTGCTGCGGCGGCGATGCGCGCGTTCACGGCAGCCAGGTTGTGGGCGAAGTCGTCCACCGACTGCGCGGTCTCGAACTTCGTGAGCTGGGCGGGCGCGGGCTGGGCGGGGCCTGTCTGGGGTGCGGGGTTCGGGGTGTCGTCGTTCACTGCTGCGCTGGGCTCCCTCATGTCTGCCGTACTCGCCCCAGTCTACGGAGCGGGTGCCGGGGCATCCGGATGCACACCCCACGGCCCGCGCGCTGGCTGAGTTGCCGCCAAACGCTCTTCCTGCTGCCGATGAAGAGCACTTAGGGGAAACTCAGCAGCGGGGCGGCCGCCGAAGGTGTGAATCCGCGCAGAATCGCCGCAGAGTTCGCGCAGAGTCCCGCCCCCGAGCTTGTGGCTGCCGCCCCCGTGCTGAAACGTGGAGGATTCGATCGCGATCCGAAAGGCAGCAACATGCTCACATTGACCGACACCGCCAGCAACATCGTCAAGGCGATCATCGACCAGAACCCGGGCGCCGAAACCGTCGGCCTGCGCATCAACGCCCCCGAGACGGGCGCCGAGCTCGGGGTGGGAATCGCCGAAGCACCCGAGCCGGCCGACGCCGTCATCGAGCAGGACGGCGCGCGCGTCTACCTCGACGAAGGTGCCACACTCGTGCTCTCCGACAAGGTTCTGGATGCCCAGGTCGCCAGCGACGGCTCCGTCAGCTTCGCCGTCGGCCAGCAGTAGGGGCAGCGACTCGACCCCGCCCGCCTGACACTTCGCGACACGGATGTACCAGTGCACTTGGCTGCTCTGTCGCGAAGTGTCCGGTGGGCGATTCGGGGGCCGGTCTCGAGACTGCACGATCGCTCCGCGCTCGTGCACCTCGACCAGCGGGTTGCCCCGGGGGCCGGTCTCGAGACTGCGCGATCGCTCCGCGCTCGTGCACCTCGACCAGCGGGTCATTTTGCTGGTTGAGGAGCGAGGAACGAGCGTCTCGAAACCTCACCCGCAAGCGAGCCGGGGCACCTCAGAGCCGGGCCGCGAGTCGCGTGCCCTGCTCGATGGCGCGCTTCGCGTCGAGCTCGCCCGCGACATCCGCACCTCCGATGACATGCGGGGTGACCCCGGATGCGATGAGTTCGTCGGCGAGTTCGCGCACCGATTCCTGCCCGGCGCAGATGACGATCGAGTCGACGGCGATCGCGGCCCGGGTGCCGTCCGCGTGGGTGATGTGCAGCCCGTCGTCGTCGATGCGGTCGTAGCTGACGCCGGAGATCTGCCGCACCTGCTTGTGCTTCAGCGACGCCCGGTGCACCCATCCGGTGGTCTTGCCGAGCCCTGCGCCGATGCGGCCGGGCTTGCGTTGCAGCAGCACGACCTCTCGCGGTGATGGTGACGGTTGCGGTTTCGTGAGCGAGCCCGCAGCATCCGCCGGGTCGGGGGTGACACCCCATTCGCGCTGCCATTCGGCGAGGTCGAGGGTGGCGGAGCTGTCGTGGCTGAGGAACTCGCTCACGTCGACGCCGATGCCGCCTGCGCCGATCACGGCCACCCGCCGGCCGACCGCCTTCCTGCCGAGCACCGCATCCGGGTAGCTGATGACGGACGGGTGGTCGATGCCGTCGATTGTGGGAACGCGCGGCCGTACCCCCGTGGCGATGACGACCTCATCGAAGCCGCTGAGTTCGGATGCTGTGGCGCGCGTTCTGAGGCGCACGTCGACGCCGTTCTCGGCGAGCTGCCGGGTGAAGTAGCGGATCGTCTCGGCGAACTCCTCCTTGCCGGGAATGCGCTGGGCGATGCCGAACTGCCCGCCGATGCGCTCGCCCGCCTCGAACAGCGTGACGGCGTGCCCGCGCTGCGCCAGCCCGAGCGCCGCCGACAGCCCGGCCGGGCCCGCACCGACGACGGCCATGCGCCCCCGCCGCCGCGTGGGCGCCAGCACGAGCGTCGTCTCCCGCCCGGCGCGCGGGTTGACGAGGCAGCTCGCCTCCTTGCGTTCGAAGGTGTGGTCGAGGCAGGCCTGGTTGCAGGCGATGCAGGTGTTGATGAGATCGGATGCCCCGGCCTGCGCCTTGAGCACCCAGCCCGGGTCGGCGAGCATGGGCCGCGCCATGGCGACGAGCGCGGTGCTGCCGCGCGACAGGATCTCCTCCGCGACCTCCGGCATGTTGATGCGGTTGGCGGCCGCCACGGGGATGCTGACCTCACGCGCCAGCTTCTCCGTCACATCGGCGAATGCGGCCCGCGGCACACTCGTCACGATCGTCGGCACCCTCGACTCGTGCCAACCGATGTCGGTCGTGATGATCGTCGCCCCGGCCGCCTCCACCTCACGCGCGAGCGTGACGATGTCGTTCCACTCCTGCCCGCCCTCGACGAGATCCGCCATGGAGAGGCGGTACAGGATGATGAAGTCGGGCCCGGCGGCCGCGCGACTCTGGCGCACGATCTCGACGGCGAAACGGCGACGCTTCTCGGGGGTGCCGCCCCAGGCATCCGTTCTCGTGTTGGTTCGTTCGCTCAGGAACTGGTTGATCAGGTACCCCTCGCCGCCCATGATCTCGACGCCGTCGTAGCCGGCCTCGCGGGCGAGGCGCGCGGCGCGGGCGAAAGCGCGAACGGTGCGGGCGACGCCGCGGCTGCTGAGCGCGCGCGGACGGAACGGCGTGATCGGCGACTTGATGGCGGATGCGGAGACGCTGAACGGGTGGTAGGCATAGCGTCCGGCGTGCAGCACCTGCAGGGCGATCTTGGCGCCCTCCGCGTGCACGGCGTCGGTCATCACCCTGTGCCGCCTGGCCTGCAGCCGGGTCGTGAACTTCGCGGCGAACGGCATGAGCGTGCCGCGCAGCGTCGGCGAGAAACCGCCCGTCACGATGAGGGCGACGCCACCGCGGGCGCGCTCCGTGAAGAACGCGGTCAGGCGCGGCACGTCGCGGGCGCGGTCCTCGAGGCCCGTGTGCATCGAGCCCATGATGACCCGATTCTTCAGCGACGTGAACCCCAGATCGAGGGGCGCGAGCAGGCGGGGAAACGACGTCGTCATGCCCTCAAGTATGGCGAGGCGGGCCGCAGGCGCCACGTCATTGCGCGGCGTCCACAGCGGAACGGGCGGATGCGTGTGCCCCGGTTGTCGATTCCGTTGCGAAGCCGCCGGTCGAGGTGGTGCCCTCTGAGTTGTTTCGGGGGTTGGGCTTCGAGACGAGCGCCGTGGACGGCGCTCCCTCAGCCCGCAGGACTACTCGCTGGAGAGTTGTAACCCACGTCGAAGGGCCAACCCGTATACGCCTCGGCCAGGTACGTGCGCCCCGCCTCCGAGCTGGTGACGGTTTCGAGTTCGCCGTAGCGGCGCTGCCGGTCGAAGGGCTGCTCGTCGGGGGTGGCGTGCAGCATGGAGGTCATCCAGTAGGAGAACTGTTGGCCGCGCCACACGCGCCGCAGTGCGGTGTCGGCGTAGCCGTCGAGTTTTTCGGTGCTGCCGTTGTCGTAGTAGGCGCCCATCGCATCCGCCAGTACGAGCACGTCGGCGATGGCCAGGTTCATGCCTTTCGCGCCGGTGGGCGGCACCGTGTGGGCGGCGTCGCCGGCGAGGAACAGGCGCCCGTGCCGCATGGTTTCGCAGACGTAGCTGCGGAACTGCAGCACATCCTTCTGGAAGATGGGCCCCTCCAGGAGGTCGACGCCGTCAACCCTGGCCTGCAGTTCGTCCCAGATGCGGGCGTCGCTCCAGTCGTCGGTCTTCGTGTCGGTGGGCACCTGGAAGTACATGCGCTGCACGGTTTCGCTGCGCTGGCTGATGAGCGCGAAGCCTCGGTCCGCGGCCGAGTAGATGAGCTCGTCGCTGCTGGGGGCGGCATCGCACAGGATTCCGAACCATGCGAAGGGGTAGGCCCTGAAGTAGTCGCGGCGGTCGGCATCCGGGATGCTGCGCCTGGCGATGCTCTGCGAGCCGTCGGTGCCGGCGATGAAGTCGCACTGGATCTCGTGTTCGGTGCCCTGGGCATCCGTGAAGGTGATGGTGGGGGTGTCGCTCAGTTGGCCGTGCAGTTCGGCGTCGGATGCTTCGAAGCGGATGTCGGCGCCGGCGGCGAGGCGCGAGGCGACCAGGTCTTTGAGAACTTCGTGCTGCGGGTACAGGTACACGGAGCGTCCGACGAGCGCGGGGAAGTCGATGCGGTGGCCTTCGCCTTTGAAGCGCAGTTCGATGCCGTCATGTTTGTGGCCTTCGCGCAGCACGCGGTCGGAGACGCCTGTACCTACGAGCACGTCGACGGTGCCCTGTTCGAGGATTCCGGCGCGGATGGTCTTCTCGATGTCGTCGCGGCTGCGTTTGTCGATGACGACGGAGCTGATTCCGGCGCGGTCGAGGAGGTGCGAGAGGAGCAGACCTGCGGGGCCTGCGCCGATGATGCCGACCTGGGTGCGGATGGGTGTTGCCATGGGGACTTCCTTGTCTCTGCGGTCGCGCACTGCGATCGTGGGCTGTCGCGTGTGCTGTGCCGTGAGCATCATTCTGGGCACGCCGGCAGCAGAGCCCAAGCTAAATCTCATTCAATGGGATATGGATTGCTGCGCTCGCATGGCCTGCGACATCCCCTGCGCCGCCGCCTTCAGCAGCAGGATCGTCGACTCGTGCCGCGTCTCCTCGCGCGGCAGCACAACCGAGAGCGCTGCCAGCACGGCACCGCCGGGCACCCGCACGGGCACCGCGATACCCGTCGACTCCGGTGCGATGTAGCCGGGCGCGATCGCGTGGCCCAGACTGCGGATCTCGGCGAGTTTCACTCTGAGGGCATCCGGGTCGACGATCGTCTCGGCCGATCGCGGCACGAGCGGCCCGTCGAGCACCCGCTGCTGGAGCTCGTGCTCACCGTAGGCGAGCAGCACGAGCCCCGAGGAGGAGGCGTGCAGCGGCAGGCGCCCCGCGATGCGCGTGATGTTGGCGCCCGAGTTGCGGTCGCTGAGCCGCTCGATGAACAGCGCCTCATCGTCTTCGAGCACGGCCAGCTGCGTGTGCTGGCGCACCTTCGCCTGCACATCCTCCATGAACGGGGTCGCGATCTGGCGCAACCGCAGCGCCTGTGAACCGCGCATGGCGAGCTCCCACAGTCGCATGCCGACGTGCACGTTGCCGCGTTCGTCGCGCTCGAGCAGGCCGTATTCGGCGAGTTCGCCGACGAGACGGTGGGTGGTGGATGCGGGCAGTCCGGTGCGGCGGGCGATGTCGCTGATGCTTCGGCTGCTGCGGTCGGTGTCGAAGGTCTCGAGGATGCGCACGACCCTGCTGATGAGGGAGTCACCGCTCGGGGAGTTCGCCATGCCCCTAGCGTCTCACGGCGTCGCCGCTACGAGAGTGTCGTGCCTGCCGTCATCACCATGAGCACGACGATTCCGACGGACAGCAGGATCGGCGGGAGCACGTACACGAGGATGTAGACGACGAGCGGCGCCTGGCCTCCGCCGGTGACCCTGCGCACGTGCACGGTGCGCACGATCAGGTAGATGAACATCGACAGCAGCATCCACCAGGGGGATGCGGCGGCGGTGAAGCCGAGCTGGTTCAGCGCCTGGCGGTCGCGGTAGCCGAGCCAGATGCTCGCGACCAGGAACACCAAACTGGCGACGGCGTTGACTCCGAGGAACCCCAGGTAGGTTTCGACGAATGAGGCCGGAACCGCTGCGGAGGCGGCATCCGGATTCTGTACGAGCTCCGCCAGAACGGCGATGAAGGTCGGCCCGAAGGCCAGGACGGCGAGGACGACCATCAGCACAGAGAAGATGATGGGAGAGACCACGAGCCACCAGACGGCGGCAGTGTTGCTTGTGCTGGGCGGTGGGGTCCAGTTCTGGTACGCGCTCGTGCGCGGAGGGGCGACGGATGCTCCGGGCGCGGCAGCGACAGGGAACCCGCCCGAGGTGCGGGTGAGGGTGTGCTGCGTGAGCCCCGCGGCGTCGCTGCTGGGGTCGATCGCGGGCAGCGTCTGGCCGCCGGAGAGCTTGGCCGGGCCGAGGCCGAAGCCGGTGCCGAGCAGGCTGCTGGGCGGAACCGGGGCGGGAGCGACGGGGAATGCGGGCGCGGCCGGGGCCGCCTGCGTCTGGGCTGTCTGCATGGGGGCTGCCTGCATCTGAGGCGCTTGGCTCGCGGCGGGTGTCACCGCTGGGGGCGCCACCGCGGTGGGGGAGGCGGGCCCGATGTTGATGGGGCCGCCCCAGGAGGGGAGGGATGCCTTCCAGGCGTCCTCGCTGAGATCGCTGTTGGCGAGCGGTTGGTTCCCGGGCGCGACAGGCTGTGGCGCGGGAAGACCGCCCAGCTCCTGCGGGGCCAGCTGGCCCGACGGGTACTGCGCGGATGCCTGCTGCGCGGCAGCCTGCTGCGCCTGCAGTTGCGCACGCAGTTGCGCGTGCGGATCTGGAGCGCTCGGATATCCGAAAGGCTCGTTACTCACGCCGGTTCCCCCTCCGGTCTGTGCCTTGACAGCTCAGGATAGCGGCCGAATATACCGCGAGGGAATCCCCTAAGTGAGGGAGGCTGAGAAAACGTCGCGACCGCACCCCGCGTTGCTCGGCCTCCCGTGCCCGCGGCCCCACCTCCTGCGGTGGTCGCCACGGCTGTGTTTTGTCGCGACGGCTGCGGAACTTTCCGCAGCCGTCGCGACAAAACACAGCCGTCGGGGCAGGGAGTGCGCGCCGCGGGCGGGCGGCAGCGAGCTACAGCGGGTTACAGCGAGTGGCGGCCGCGGGCGGAGGTCTTCGCCGCCGGGCGCGCCGCCTTGGCTGTGGCATCCGTGGTCTGCGCCGGGGTGCGCTTCGGCTGGCTACTCTTCGGCTGGGTGCGCTTCGATGGCGTGCGGGTCGTCACCGTGGAACCCTTCGCGGCGAGCGTGGCCTTGCTCGGCTTCGCGGCGGGTTTCGCTGCCGCCTTCGCAGCAGCCTTCGCCGGGGCATCCTTCGCGGCGGCGCCCGTGCTCTTCTTCGCGGCGGGTGCGGCCTTCGCGGCGCGGGCCGGCGTGCTGCGCGGTCGCGGTGCCGCCTTCGCGGGAGCCCCAGCTCCGGTCTCAGTCCCAGCCTCAGCCGAGGCCTCGGCCGCCTCCTGCTCGTCGTCGCGCGGCCGCGAGAACGGCAGCTTGTGCGCGAGCGCGGCGAGCTTGCCGCCGATGCGAACGGCGGTGCGGATGCGTCGTGGCGCCTTCACGGAGCCGACCACGGCATCCTTCGCCCGCAGTTCGGCGAGGTCGTCGACGTCGTAGACGGGCGCGGGTCGCTGGAAGGGTGCCGTGTGCTGCGTCCAGGCCTTGCCGTCCCACCAGCGCCGGTGATCGCCGCCATCAGGATCGGGGTACCACCCGGCCGGGAGTCGGATGTGCTGCAGATCCGGCATGGCGCGACGACGACCTTTCTGTGGGTTGACTCAAGTCTTACCGCTCGACCGCCCCCATCGGGGGGAGGAATCGCACAGATTCGTAACAGTTTCTTGGCCAGAGGCTACGACTGGCCCTCAGCCGGCCGCATCCGTCGCACGGTGTAACCCGACGGGAGGAGGCGCCGCGCCGGCATCCGCGCCTATCGTGGGGTGGGTGAAGAGACTCATCCTCGTGATCACTGCCGCGCTGGGCCTCGCTGTCGGTCTGCTGCCCGCGACTGCCGCATCCGCCGATGTCGACGATTTCAGTTTCGCCAGTTTCGACGGCCAGTACCACTTGGGCACGGATGCTGAGGGCCGGTCGACGCTGCGGGTGGTCGAGACGATCGTGGCCGTGTTCCCTGATTTCGACCAGAATCGGGGCATCCGGCGCATCCTTGTCGATCGCTATGACGGTCATCCGACGGGCCTGAACGTTGTCTCCGTAGTCGATGAGGCCGGCCAGCCGCGCGAGTATGAGCTCGACGGCGAGGAACTCACGATCGCCGGTGACGACTATGTGCACGGCGAGCAGACGTATGTGATCGAGTACACGCAACAGGATGTGACCCGGTATTTCTCCGACACGGATGCCGACGAGTTCTATTGGGATGTCAACGGCGTCGACTGGTCGCAGCAGTTCGGCGAGGTGACGGCCACCGTTCAGCTCGAGGCGTCGCTCGAGGCGCGGCTCACCGGCGATGTCACGGCCGTCTCCGGTTCGGCGGGTGAGGCGCAGCCCGCGACGGTCGATGGGCTGAGCTTTGCGGCCCACGATCTCAGCCCGGGTGAGACGCTCACCTTCGCGATCGGCTTCGAGCCGGGAACCTTCGAGGCACGCGACGGCGGTTTCGGCGCCGCGCCGTGGCCGTCGGTGTCGCTCGGCGCTGCGCTGCTGGCCCTTCTCGGGGTGGGCGGTGCGGGCGTGCTGCGCGCCACGCGGCTGCGCGACGCCCCCGGCCGCGGCATCATCGTGCCCGAATATCTGCCCCCGAAAGGCGTCGGCGTGCTCATGTCGGCGCTCGTGGCAGGAAAGACGGCGCACCAGACTCCCGCGCAGATCATCGCGCTCGCCGTCGCCGGCAACATCCGCATCGTCGAGCTCGGCTCCGTCAAGGAAGGGAAGAAGGGCCGCTATCGCCTCGATTTCGTCACCGCCGACGGCGCGGGCGACTACGAGCGCGGCATGCTGCATGCCCTCTTCGGCAAGGAACTCACCCCGGGTGAGCACCGCGAACTCGGCAAGGCCGACAGCACGGCGGCCGGCCGCATCGCGAAGCTTGTGGCGACAGTGCCGAAGGATGCTGTCACGCAGGGTTATCGCCGCAAGGTGCGGGCCGGCGCGATCTCGGCCGTGCTGGGCTTCACCGCTGTCGCGGCTGTCGTCGGCGCGCTGTTCGCCGTCATCTCACTCGATCAGGCGTACGGCGGGGCATGGCCGGGCCTCTTCCTGGGCGCCTCCATCACGGCGGTCGTCGTGGCCTGCATCCTGCTGTTCCGCACACCGCTCGATGAGAAGGGTGTGGAACTCAAGGAGTACCTGACCGGGCTGGAGCAGTACATCGCGCTCGCCGAGGCTGACCGCATCCGCTTCCTGCAGTCGCCGGAGGGGGCGCTGCGTGAGCCGATCGCCACCGACGACGAGGCGCAGCTGGTGAAGCTGAACGAGCGCCTGCTGCCCTACGCCATGCTGTTCGGACATGAGAAGCGCTGGGCGCAGGAGCTCGGGGTGCACTATGAGAACCTCGGAACCCAGCCCGGCTGGTATGCGGGGCACAGCGGGTTCAACGCGGTGCTCTTCGCGAGCAGCATCGGTTCCGTCGCCACCAGCACGGCCTCCTCCTACAGCGCGTCGAGCGGTGGCTCCTCCGGTGGGGCCATGGCGGGCGGTGGCGGAGGAGGCGGAGGCGGGGGCGGCGTCTGACCCCGCACATCCGGGGGCGCAGCCTCGGGTGACGCGCGAGAAGTCGACGCTACCCTTGTACGGTGCCCCGCAGTCCTCTCACTCCGTCTCCGTACGAGACCCTCGGCGTGCACCCCGGCGCGAGTGACGACGAACTGCGCAGGGCGTATCGTCTGATGCTCCGCAAGACGCACCCGGATACGGGCGGCGACCCGAAGCGCTTCCACGCCGTGCAGCACGCCTGGGAGCTCATCGGGACCCCGCAGGCCCGCGCCGCCTGGGATCGCGGCAAGGGTGCGCCCACCGAGCGGAGCCGCGCAAGCTGGGCACCCGCCGCGCCGCGCAAGCCTCGTGACAGCCGCCCTGCCGCCCGCGCCTTCGGGCATCCGGGCGGGCACAATCGTGAGCGCTATCTCACGCTGATGCGCGAATGGGTGGGCCGCGGTGTGCCCCTCGCCGACCCGTACGCCGCCGACCTGGTGCGCTCGGCGCCGCGCGACATCCGCCATCTGCTGGCCGATGCGCTCGCCGAGGAGGCGACCGCCACCCAGCTCGCCGAGCTCGGAATCGGGTTCACCCTGTGGCATGACGTGGCCACGAATGCCGCCGTCGTGCCCGCCAAGCTCGACCACATCGTTCTCGGGCCGAGCGGCCTCTTCGCCGTGCAGTCGGAGGACTGGGGCGGCGAGATCGGCATCCGGCGCAACGAGGTCGTCGGCGACGTGCTCGCGGCCGGCGAGAGGCCGCTGCATGATCTCGCGGTGCGTGCCAAGGCGGTCGCGCGGGCGGCCCGCGTGCGCTTCACGACGCTCGCCATCGTGGTGCCCGACGACGCCATCGACGAGGCGCTCACAGTGGGCCGGATGCGCGGAATCGCCACAGCGGTCGTGCACCGTTCGCGACTGCCCGGCCTCATGCGTGCGGGCCTCGACGGGGCGCCGCAGCTGGGCGGCACCGAACTGTTCGAGGTGCGCACGCGCCTGCAGGAGGCCGTGAGATTCGCTGAATAGCCTGTGTGGGCTGTCGGCCTTGCGGGCCTATGGTGGAAGCAACGAACCCCGGGGAAAAATCCACGTGAAGATCATCAGCTACAACCTGCGAAACAACCGTGCCAGCGGGGAACTCTCTGACCTCGTCAACCGTTTCGAGGCCGATCTGCTGTGCCTGCAGGAGTCGGACACGACGACGCTCATGGAGGAGGTCGGCGGCCTGCGTCTGGCCGATTCGACGCGCCGCAACAGGCTGGGCCTTGCGCTGTACTACCGCAGTGAGAAGTTCACCTGCACAGCGACGAAGGCGTTCGAGCTGAAGAAGTCGCTGCACGACCACGTGATGAAGCCGGCTCATGAGCGGCTGCTCGCCAGCCGCCTCACCGATCTGGAGAGCGGGCGCGAGTTCATTGCCGCGTCGTTCCATGCGGCACCGTTGACGGCGCTCAATTCGTTGCGCCGCGAGCAGATCCGGTCCGCGCATGAGCAGCTGCACGACATGGGCCCGGGGCTGCCCACGCTCATGGTCGGCGACTTCAACTACCCCATCTTCAAGAACCAGCTGAGCAGGCGCATCGTCGCATCCGGTTATGACCTCACGCTCAGCGACAACCGCACCTACACCCGCTACAAGTTCTTTCGTGGGCACTTCGATCTGGCCACCTCGATCGGTCTGCAGATCGACAATGTCGAGACTCTGCCGCGCGGCACATCCGACCACATGCCCATCCTTGTGACGGCTGACTTCGGCGATCAGGTGAACGAGGGGCGCGAGCAGCACGTAGCCTAGGAGTAGGTGCCCGTTCCGTGCGGTCGCCGGGGTGGAGGACCAGACGTGAGCGAGTGCATTCACGGTCTCGACGAAGTGTTGTGCGATGTGTGCACGCCGAAGGCTGCGCCGACGGCGCCTCCCAAGCCTGTGCGCTCCACCACGCCCCGCCGCGGTTCGGGCCGTTCGCCGCGCAACGCCGCACCCATGAAGCCGCCCGTGAGTCTCGTCGAGCAGCGCATCTTTCATGTGACGCACATCCGCAATCTTGAGCGCATCGTCGCATCCGGTGGCCTTCTGGCGGATGCCCATGGTGCGGCCCCCGAGGTCGACATCTCGTCGGGCAGCACCCGGCAGGAGCGCCGCGAGGCGCCCGTCGGCGATGGTGATGGCGCCGACAACAAGGTCGCCCAGTTCGTGCCGTTCTTCGTGTCGCCTGATTCTCAGCTGTGGCGGGGCATCCGTTCCGGTGTCGTCGACCCGCGTCTGAGCGCTGAGGCGCGCACGCACACCCCCGCCGATTTCGTTGTGCTCGTGAGCACCATCGGTGCGGCCGGGCGCGAGAACCTGGTGGTCGCCGATGGTGACGCCGCCGCCGAGGGAACGCGCTTCGCCGTCGACCCCGATGCGGGGGAGCGCGAGCTGCGCCGGATGCTCGCCGAGGCCGCCGAGATGGCCGCAGCAGACGAGGGGGCCGACGCATCCGTCGATGTCTCTCCGCTGTCGCGCGCCGAACTGCTCGTGTGGGAGTCGTTCCCGTTCGAGTCGATCTCGCTCATCGGTGTCGCCAACAGCAGGGCGCGTGACGAGGTGCGCGAGGCGTTGCGTTCGGCGTCGCACGCGCCGCGGGTGTCGATCCACCCGCCCTGGTTCGCCAAGGCGTAGTCACTCTGCGGGGGCTGTGGCCTCTGCTTCGGCTTTCGCTTCGCCCAGCGTCTCGCCTGTCGCGTCTTCGGCCGTCAGGTCGTCGAGCGCTGCGCCGCCGATCGGCTCACCAGCCCACTGCACGAGATCCCAGCCGGTGGCGAATGAGCCGTCGAGCACGACGATGCCCGTGTTCTCGAGCGGGTTCTCGGCCGTGAACATGGGGTCGATGTTGCGCGCATTGGCGGCCACCCACACGCGGATGGCGGCGCCGTGGCTGACGACGGCGGCCGCGGACGCGCCGGAGCCGGCGATCGCTGAGAGGTCGTCGTTGTAGCGCCCGAAGAAGTCGTGACCGTTCGGCCCGCCCGGCATGGCCACGTCGAGCTGCCCGCTGCCCCACGCGAAGACGGTCTCCAGGTAGGCGCGCACCGACTGCTTGTCGTTCAGCCCCTCCAGTCGGCCCGCCTCGATCTCGTGCAGGCCGGGCCGGATGCCGACGTCGAGTCCGCGAGCGCCCGCGAGGGGTGCCGCGGTGAGGTGGGTGCGCAGCAGGGTCGACGCATACAGGGCGTCGATGGGCTGCTGCTGGAGCGCATCCGGAATCGCCGCCGCCTGCCGCAGGCCGAGCTCCGTGAGACCCGGCCCGGGGTGTGCGGTGTCGAGCTGGCCGAGCACATTGGCGGGGGTCTGACCGTGGCGGATGAGGAGGAGACGCATGGTCTCCACCATAGGCGGCGGGCCTGAGGGAATACCCGGATACTCATGCGGTTGTATGGAGTTGGGTCAAAGGCGACCGACCGCCCATCGAGCCACGGAGAACAACAATGTCGATCACAATCCCCAGCCGCACCGCCCAGACCAGCGCCCCCATCGTCGAGGTGCTCGCCGAGAGGTGGAGCCCCCGCTCGTTCGACACCACCGTCGAGGTGACGCAGGAGCAGCTGACCTCCGCGCTGGAGGCCGCCCGCTGGTCGCCGTCGGCCGGCAACACGCAGCCGTGGCGCTTCGTCGTCGCCCGCCGCGGCACCCCCGAGCATGCGACCATCGTCGAGAACCTGATGGGCTTCAACCAGGTGTGGGCCGCATCCGCCCCGGTTCTCATCGTGAACATCGCCGTGACGCAGGATGCCGAGGGCAAGCCGATGAGGTTCGCCGAGTACGACCTCGGCCAGGCCGCCGCGCACCTCAGCGTGCAGGCGCACCACGACGGGCTGCACGTGCACCAGATGGGCGGCATCCTCGTCGACGGGCTGCGCGCCGCCTTCGGCCTGGACGAGACGCTGCGCCCCCTCTCCGTCACCGCGCTCGGCGTGCTCGGCGGGCCGGAACTGCTCACCAACGAGGTGCTGCGCGAGCGCGAGGTGCAGCCGCGCAGCCGCCGGCCGCTCGACGAGCTGATCATCGGGCGCGACTGAGCCCTCCCGCGCCCGTGCGCGCCTCGGTGCGGGGTGGCATGCTGTTCGCATGAGCGACAAGCGCATCATCCTGATCCGCGCCGTCAACGTCGGCGGCACCGCAAAGCTGCCCATGGCAGAACTGCGGGCGCTGGCCGAGGAGCTCGGCGCCACCCAGGTGGCCACCTACATCGCGTCAGGCAATCTGCTGTGCGCCGTGCCGGGGCATCCGGATGCCTTCGACCGGGCGCTCGAGGAGGGCATCCGGCAGCGCTTCGGCTTCTTTCGTGAGGTCATGTCGCGCAGCCGCGATGAGCTGGTCGCGGCGCTCGAGGGCTACCCCTTCGAGGTCGTGGAGGAGCGCTTCTCGTACGTGAACTTTCTCGTCGGGGAGCCGACACCGGATGCGATCGCCCGCGCGAGACTCGTGCCGTGCGGCGCCGACCAGTGGCAGTTGGCGGGCCGCGAGCAGTTCATCCAGTACGCCGACGGGGCCGGTCGCGCCCAACTGAACTCGGCTGCCCTCGCGAAAGCGCTGGGGGTCGCCGGCACAGCCCGCAACCTCGCAACCGTTCGCAAGCTGATCGCGCTCGCCGCGTAGCACCGCGCTCGCCCGCGTTCACAGCCGCCCGGGGTTATGCTCAAGGTCGGATGCGCCCTCTGAGTGGTCGCCCGGCTCCAACGATTGGACCACCCTGTTCACTGATTCTTCTTCGTCTGCCTTCGAAGCCCGCGACAACGTCGTGGAGCGCCGCGGCCGCATCGCGCTCCGCATGGGCGGAGTCACGCCCGCCGAGGCTGCGCGGCAGGATCTGGCCTTTCTGCGCGGCGTGCTCGACGCATCCGAGATCCCGTTCATCCTGGTGCGCGGCAATGACGCGAGGCCGGTCATCGCCGTCGACCGGGAATCGCGTGAGGATCTCTCCGCCGCGCTCGCCGAGGCGTGCAAGGGGGAGCCGTTCTACGGGCGTGCCGACAAGCCGTCGCGCGGCGGCGACCGCACCGTGCTGCTCTCCGAGGGGCTGCTGTCGCAGCGTCCGGATGCGCCGGCCTTCACACTGTTCCGCCCGCGCGTCGGCGACCACGGCGGTCTGCGCCTCGGCTGGCGTGAAGGCGTTCGGCTCGAATTCTGGCGGCACGGCGACGATGAGGCCGTCGCTCCCGCGCCGAACGCGCTCATGCGCCGGCACACGCCCGCGGCGGAGCTCGTGCGCACGAACGTGCAGCGCGACGGAACGGACTGGCCGAGCGTTGAGGGCATGTTCGACCCGCTCGTGGAGGACATCCGCTTCGACATCGACATGGTGTTCTCGTGGGTCGACGGCTCCGATCTCGACTGGCAGCGGCAGCGGGCGGCCCGCATGGCCGGCTACGTCGTCGGCGAGGGCGACGATCACGAGGCGCGCTTCCGTCAGCTCGACGAACTGCGCTACGCGCTGCGCTCGGTGCACGTCAACGCGCCCTGGGTGCGGCGCATCTTCGTGGCGACCGACTCGCCCCGGCCCGAGTGGTTGGCCGAGCATCCGAAAGTCACGTTCGTGCGCAGCGAGGAGTTCTTCGCCGACCCCAGTGTGCTGCCGACCCACAACTCGCACGCGGTCGAGAGCCAGCTGCACCGCATCGAGGGGCTCAGCGAGCACTTCCTGTACTCCAACGACGACATGTTCTTCGGTCGGCCGGTGGCGCCGAGCATGTTCTTCTCGCCCGGCGGGGTGACCAAGTTCATCCAGGCGCCGACGCGTATCGGCCTGGGCGAATCGCATCAGGGCCGCAGCGGCTTCGAGAACGCGGCGCGGGTCAACCGGGCGCTGCTGCGCGAGCGCTTCGGCGTGACCATCACCCGCCACCTGGAGCATGCGGCGACCCCGCTGCGACGCTCCGTCGTGGAGGAGCTCGAGCGGGAGTTCCCGGCCGAGTTCACGCGCACGGCTGCGGCGGCATTCCGGCAGGCGACGGATGTCTCGGTGACGAACTCGCTGTACCACTACTACGCGTTCGTGACCGGGCGGGCGGTGCTGCAGGAGGACGCCCGCGTCGGCTACATCGACACCACCGCACGGCAGGGGGTCGCCGACATGCGCAGGCTGCTGCGCCGCCACGACCTCGACTTCTTCTGCCTCAACGACGGCAGCTTCCCTGAGCTCGACGCCGCCGAGCGGGAGCGCGAGGTGCGCCGCTTCCTGGAGCAGTACTACCCGATCCCCGCGCCGTGGGAGAACCCCGACGTCGAGTAGGGCTGACGTCTTCTAGACGATCGGCACGGCCGCCGGCTGCGGCGTCACGTGGGCGTTCACGGCCGGCGGGATGCTGACGCCGGCCTTCGCGAGGATGCGCTCGGTCTCGGCGGACGACGTGAATCCGAGCGCCGTCGGCCCGGCCACAGGAACCACCGAATGCGTGATCGTCGTGTCGAACACGTGGATGAGATTGTACGACTGGGCAGCATCCTGAGGTCGTGTGCTGCGCGTCGGGCCGCCGATGTCCTGCGTGTAGCAGGTGGCGGATGCGACCGAGACAGGGATGCCCGCGAACGTCGCCGTCGTCGAATAGTGCAGATGGCCTGCGATGATGCTGCGGACATCCGTGCCCCTGAGCACACGGGCGAGAGGGGCCTGGCCGCGGAGCTCCACAAGCACGGCAAGATCCTGCACGCTCGGAACCGGCGGGTGGTGCAGCGCGAGGATGGTGCCGTGCGGGGCGGGCGTCTCCAGAACGCCGGCAAGCCAGGCGAGCTGCGCGTCACTGATCTCGCCGTGATGGTGGCCTGGCACGGTCGAATCGAGCGCGATCACACGCAGCCCGTTCACGTCGTGCACCCGGTCGACGGGAGCCGTCGACGCCGGCTCATCGAGGAGCCCCTCATGGAAGGCGCCGCGGTCGTCGTGGTTGCCCATCACCCACACCACCTGCGCGCCCAGCCGCTCGGCGGCCGGCTCGACGATGGCCCGCAGGTTGCGGTAGGCCTCCGGTTCGCCGTGGTCGGCCAGATCGCCGGTGAGAACGATCGCCTCCGGCCGGGCGCCCGACTGCTCGAGCCGCCGGAACAGAGCGGCCAGGTGCTGCTCGCTGTCGACGGTGTCGTACAGCTTTCTGCCCCCGGCGAGCAGATGCGTGTCGCTGAGGTGCAGGATGAAGTGGTCGGGGCGCGCGTACGCGGCCGTGTAACTCATGCGACACAGTCCAGCACCTTGTAGCCAACGCGTGGTGAACAAATTGCGGCGATTCGCCCCCAGTTCGGGTGCTCTTCGTGCCGGGGAGCGGCCCGGGTGGCTCGGGTTGCTCGGGTTGCTCGCGGGTTCGAGCCGTTTTCGGCGGTCCGAGCCCGCCATCGCGGGCTCGGACCGCCGAAAACGACTCGGGAGTGCGCGACTCAGGCGGAGAGGCGCGCGCTGACCTCCGCGAGTGACGGGTTCGTGGCGCTCGTGCCGTCCGGGAAGATGACGGTCGGCACGGTCTGATTGCCGCCGTTGACGGCCGCCACGAGTTCCGCGGTGCCCTCCACCTCTTCGATGTTGACCTCCGTGTAGGGGATGCCGGCCCGGTCGAGCTGTCCCTTCAGGTTTCGGCAGTAACCACACCAGGTGGTGCTGAACATGGTGATGCCCTCAGTGGGGGTGAATTCTTCGCGGGTGGCCATGGTTCGAGGCTAACCGCAATGATGCGCTGGGACAGCATCCGCAATCTTTATGCATATGCATGGAATGTTTCTGGTGCGGGGGTGTTGAATCAAGAGAACAGACTGACCGGGTCGGCCAGCAGAGAGTGCCCCACGCGGGCCCGAAGAGGGAGACATCATGACCAAGCAGTTCGAGGACAAGACCGCGATCGTCACCGGCGGAGGCTCCGGCATCGGCAAGGCCGTCGCCGTCGCACTCGGCGCCCAGGGCGCGAATGTGGTCGTCAACGACCTCAAGCAGGAAGTCGCACAGGCTGTGGTCGACGAGATCGTCGCCGCGGGCGGCAGGGGTCTCGCGGTGGCCGGCAACGTCGGCAAGGCGGATGATGTGAAGGCCGTCGTCGACGCAGCGGTCACGGAGTTCGGTGCCCTGCACCTCGCGTTCAACAACGCGGGCATCGGCGGCCCGCTCGGCCTCACCGCCGACATCGACATCGAGGGCTACCTGAGCCTCATGGACGTCAACCTGCACTCCGTCTTCTACGGCATGCACTACCAGATCCCCGAAATGCTGAAGGCGGGCGGCGGCGCGATCGTGAACACCTCGTCGATCCTCGGCGTCGTGGGCGACGCGACTGCGGTGCCCTACGTGGCGGCCAAGCACGGCGTCGCAGGGATGACCAAGGCGACCGCCCTCGGATATGCCGAGCAGGGCATCCGGGTCAACTCGGTGCACCCCGGCTACATCGACACGCCCCTTCTGGCGAACCTGCCCAAGGAGGCCTACGACGGGCTCGTGGCGAAGCATCCGATCGGCCGCCTCGGCACCTCGGAGGAGGTCGCGGAGGTCGTACTGTTCCTGCTGAGCGACAAGGCCAGCTTCGTCACCGGCGCGCAGTACCTGGTCGACGGCGCGTACACGAGCATCTGACACGCAGCTCTTATTAGCGGTGGCGGATGCGCGGGCCGGGTTCCCTCGTGGGGCCCGGCCTGTGCTGTCTTGCTCAGCGGGTTTCGGTTCAGCGGTCTTGCTCAGCCGGCTTCGAGTGATCCGTCGCGCCCGAGCATCCGCCACACCGTCGGTGTGAGCCCCGGATGCTGCAGGGCGATCTGACGCAGCACCCTGTATTCGCGGGTCGGCGACGGAAGCTGCCCCTCGTTCGCATTGATGGCATCCGCCCGCAGCAGGTACACGACCATCTCGTCGACGCTCGGCAGTTCGTCCATGAACTGCCACGGGTCCTGGCCGCCGTGCAGCCGCTCCTCGATGATCGTGTCGATTTCCTGGGCGGCTTCCGCGCGCAGCAGCTCGAGGCTGGCGCGACCGCGCGGCAGGCGTTCCGGGTGCGGGTGCAGGCGCGCAGCATCCGCCTGCCCTGCATGCTCCGGATGCTGTGACGCCGTCATCCTTCCACCCTACGACTGCTTGGCTTCAGACCCTGAGAGCCGCCTCCGCGCGACCCACGCCGACACCTGGTCGACGAGCAGCCCGAGCGAGATGGCGACCACGATCGACAGCACGACCGCCAGCACCGGGTTCTCGCGGAACCAGGTGCCGAACGCGGCGCCGATGAGCGCGTTGTAGAGCGACCAGCCGCATCCGGCGATCACGCTCAGCGGCAGAAAGTGGCGGTACCGGAACCGCGTCGCGCCCGCCACCAGGTTCACGGCGATGCGCCCGAACGGCACGAAGCGTGCCGTCAGCATCACGACGGCCGCCCGCCGCCCGAGCGCGCGTGACGCCCACGCGAACACGGCCACGATGCGGGGGCGGCGCATCCAGCGGAACCGGGTCACGCCCATGGTGCGGCCCAGCAGATAGGTGAGGTTGTCGCCGATGATGGCGGCCACCGCCGCGACCGGCACGAGCACGGCCAGCTCGGGTTCGCCCGTGGCCAGCGCGAGCGCGCCCAGGGCTACGACGACCGTCTCACTCGGAACGACCACCAGGAACGCATCCGACACGGTCAGCACGAAGACGATCGCGTACACCCACGGTGAGCCCGCAGCATCCGTCGCCCACTCGATCAGTTGATCCACCCGACAAGAAGTAGCCGAGCAAGGTGAACAGCGGGTGCGGGGCGGCTGCGGCTGTGGTTTGTCGCGGCGGTGGCGGCTGCGGCTGTGCTTTGTCGCGACGGCTGCGGAACTTTCCACCGCCGTCGCGACAAACCACAGCCGCCACAGGAGAAGTCACGGGAGAAGCCACGGGGGAGGTGACCATCCGGCCCGGGAATAGCGTCGCCGCCCCGGGCGCTGCACCGGGTATGAAGAAACTCGGGTTCCTGTCGTTCGGCCACTATCAGGATGTGCCCGGTTCGTTGGTGACCAGCGCATCCGATGCCCTGCTGCAGACGATCGAGTTGGCTGTCGCCGCCGAGGACATCGGGTTCGATGGCGCGTACGTGCGGGTGCACCATTTTGCGCCGCAGTTGGCGTCGCCGTTCCCACTGTTGGCGGCGATGGGCGCGCGCACGGGCCGCATCGAGCTCGGCACGGGCGTCATCGACATGCGCTACGAGAACCCGCTCTACATGGCCGAGGATGCGGCCGCCGCCGACCTCATCTCGGGCGGTCGACTGCAGCTTGGTCTCAGCCGCGGTTCACCCGAGACGGCTCTCAACGGTTACGAGTCGTTCGGCTATGCCGCGGGCGACGGGCAGACGGATGCGGATGCGGCCCGCGAGAAGACAGGGCTGTTCCGTGCCGCGATCGATGGTGCCGGGGTGGCCCGCGCGAACCCGCAGATGACGGGCGGCGCGGAGGGTGCGCTCGCGATCGAGCCGCAGTCTCCGGGGCTTGCCCGCCGCATCTGGTGGGGGAGCGGCAGCCGTGCGACCGCAGTCTGGACCGCCGAGCAGGGCATGAACCTGATGAGTTCCACGCTGCTCATCGAGGACACGGGTGTGCCGTTCGATGAGTTGCAGGCGGAGCAGATCCGGGCCTACCGCGACGCGTGGGCGGCCGCCGGCCACGACTGGCAGCCGCGCGTGTCTGTCAGCCGCAGTGTGTTCCCGCTCGTCACCGGCGAGGACCGCCGCTACTTCGGCCTGCGCGGCCAGGTCGACGGCAAGGACCAGGTCGGCCGGCTCGAGGGCACGCTGGCGCGCTTCGGCCGCAGCTACATCGGCGAGCCCGACAAGATCGCGGAAGAGCTGGCGGCGGATGCTGCGGTGCAGGCCGCTGACACGGTGCTGCTGACGATCCCCAACCAGTTGGGTGTCGACTACAACGCCCGGCTGCTCGACTCGGTGGTGCGGTACGTGGCGCCGGCGGCGGGCTGGCGCTAGGAGATAGTCGTCGTGAAAGTGGTACGCTTTCTTGTACCACTCGAAAGGAGTGATCCTATGTCTGCAATCACGGCGACCGATGCTCGGCGCAATCTCTTCGGCCTCATCCAGCAGGTCAACGACGACCATGCCCCGGTCGAGGTCGTGTCGAAGCATGGCAATGCCGTCATCATCTCCAAGGATGACTACGACGCGATCACCGAGACGGCCTACCTGCTGCGCAACGCGAAAGGCGCGGAGCGGCTACTCGGCGCCCTCGAGCGTGCCGGGCGTGGCGAGTTCGAGACTCACGAGCTGCACGAGGCGTGAGTCGACAGCTCGCCTTCGACCGGGACGGGTGGGAGGACTGCACCTACTGGCAGAGTCAGGACCGCAAAATTCTGAAGCGGGTCAACGCGTTGATCCAGGAGATCATGCGAGACCCATTCGCTGGCACGGGTAAGCCCGAGCCGCTCAAGCACATCCTTTCGGGCGCGTGGTCGAGGCGTATCGATGAGGCGAATCGCCTCGTCTATCTCGTCACCGACACCCACATCGTCATCCTGCAGGCCCGCGACCACTACTGACCACGCGGTAGCGGAGGAAGACCGCACCCGAGTCGAAGGTGCGGGTCTCGACGAGTGCGAGGTCAACCTGGCGCTCGTTGTGGGCGAAGTAGGGAGTGCCACCACCAACCAGCACCGGGCAGATGGTGACCTGATACTCGTCGATGAGCCCCAACTCGGCGGCCTGGATGGCGAGGGTTGCGCCGCCGATCGCGATGTCGCCATCGCCAGGCTCGGATCGCAGCCGCTCGATCTCCTCGGCGAGGCCACCCGAAGCCAACCGGGCGTTGCCCTCCACGGCGGACAGCGTGGTTGAGAACACAACCTTGGGGAGCGGATTCCACAGCGTGGCCCACTCCTGCTCCGCCTCGTCGAACGACGCTGCCTGCGCGGGGTCCTCCCAGTACAGCATCGTCTCGTACAGCCGCCGCCCCAGCAGGTGCACCCCGACATCCCGCATCTCATCAATATAGAAACGAAAGAGGTCTTCGCTGGGGGCACCCCAGTCGAAGCCGCCGTCGGGCCCGGCGATGTAACCGTCGAGCGAGACGCTCATCGCATACGTCACTTTGCGCATCCGGAACCTCCAGCTTGGTGGAGCGATTCTAAGACCGGATGCTGCACATCGGGGCTCGAGCATGCGATTGGCGTACTTGAGCGCCGTGGGGCAACCTGCCGGGCGTGCTACTCCTCGCGCGGCATCAGTGCTTCGGCGATGGCGCCGAGCTGGTCGAGCTGTTCGTCGCTGAGGCGGTCGATGACGTTGGCGCGCACGTTGCGCACGTGCCCGGGTGCGGTGGCGACGACCTTGGTCCAGCCGAGTTCGGTGAGCGTCGCGTTGGTGGCGCGGCGGTCTTCTGCGCACTGGCTGCGGTCGATGTAGCCGCGCTTCTCGAGGCGTGCGACGACGTGTGAGAGGCGGGGGAGTGTCGCGTTGGTCATGTCGGCGAGGGCGGTCATGCGCAGGGTGCGGCCGGGCGCTTCACTGAGCATGGCGAGCACGTAGTACTCGAAGTGGCTGAGTTCGGCGTCGCGCTGCAGCTGACTGTCGAGCGCTCCGGGCAGCCGTTCGACGACGGCGACGAAGTTCTTCCAGGCGCGAAGTTGCCGCTCGTCGAGCCAGGGGGTGTCGTTCATGAAAACATTCTATCAAATAGTTGACGCTTCAAGTAAGTAGGCGTATATTGCTTGTAGCAACAATCAATCGGATGCCCCGCGAGTCGTGAACCCGACGAGGCGCAAAGGAGAAACTAATGAGCAACGTCACCATCATCGGAGCAGGCGGAATGGGTACCGCGATCGCCGGCATCGCAGCAAAGGGCGGAGCGCGCGTGCAGGTTCTCGCTCGCGACGCAGAGAAGGCCGCGGCCGCCGCCGCCGGTGAGCTCTCCACCGCAGGCGCCGTCGGCGACGCCATCACCGGCGACATCGTCGTGCTCGCCCTCCCGTACCCCGCAGTCGACGAGGTCCTCGCCGCCTACGAGGGCAAGCTCGACGGCAAGATCATCGTCGACATCACCAACCCGCTCGACTTCTCCACCTTCGACAGCCTGGTGGTTCCCGCGGACGGCTCCGCAGCATCCGAGATCCAGGCCCGCGTGCCCGGCGCGAAGGTTCTGAAGGCGTTCAACACGAACTTCGCCGCGACCCTCGCGACCGGTGAGGTCGGCGGCCACCCCGTCACCGTGCTCGTCGCGGGTGACGACGCCGACGCGAAGGCTTCCTTCGCATCCGTCGTCGAGGCCGGCGGCATCTCCGTCATCGACGCCGGCGCGCTCAAGCGTGCCCGCGAGCTGGAGGCCCTCGGCTTCCTGCAGCTGACGCTCGCCGCTGGCGAGAAGGTCACCTGGACGGGTGGCTTCGCCGTCGCGAAGTAACGCAACCTCTGCGCGAGAGGCCGATTCTCGCCCCAACGAAACTCGTTGGAGGCGAGAATCGGCCTTTCGCGGTTGCGGCCGATGCGCATACGATGCGCATACGCTGCGCTCCGCAGGAGAAACTCGCGCCACACCGACCGAAACGGGCCGCGGTGCGGCATGTCGACTCAAAAGTCCTGCAGAGCAGAAACATGTGGGCAACGAAAGAGATTCCGGATGCTCGGGGTCGCGAAAATGGCAGGCCCACTGCCGCTCTGGCGTCACTTCGCGAGCAGCGCGACCCTCTCGGGGTGCTCGTCGAACCAATGCGCCACGTACCAGCACATGGGCACGACGGCGCGGCCTGCCGCCTCCACATCGTCCACCGCGAATGCGACGATCTGGGCCGCGTAGCCCTTGCCGCGGTGCGCAGGATTCGTGAACGTGCGCGTCATGGAGACGCGGTCGCCGTTCACCCTGTAGTCGACCACGCTGACGATCTCGCTGCCGACGCGCAGGACGTAACGCTGAGCATCCGGCTCATGGGTGGCCTTCGGCTGGATGCCATCAGCGGTGTCGGTCATGGTCATGCCGCCTTCGCGAGGGCGCCCTCGATGAGCGCCACGATCTCGGGGTCGTCCGGCTTCATGGGCGGGCGGAAGCGGTGCACCTCGCCGCCGGGCAGGATGAGGAACTTCTCGAAGTTCCACACGATCGGGCCGCCCAGCCCGGCAGAATCCTTCGCCTTGTGCAGCTCCTTGTAGATGGGGTGCTTGTTCTTGCCGTTCACCTTCGTCTTCTCGAACATGGGGAAGGTGACGCCCCACGTCGTGGAGCAGTACTCCTGGATGTCTTCGGCAGTCTTCAGCTCCTGCGCGAACTGGTTGCTCGGGAAGCCCAGAACGGTGAAACCGCGCGGCCCGTACTTCTCCTGAAGCTGCTCCAACTGCTCGTACTGCGGCGCGAGGCCGCAGCGTGACGCCACATTCACCACCAGCACAACCCTGTCGCGGTAGTTGTCGAACGAGTCGGGGGTGCCGTCGATACGGGTGAGTTCGATGTTGTCGAAAGCCATGAGCCCAGCGTAGGCACGCATCCTGTGACCGTGCCGCATGTTGCTGGTCGAGGTGCGGTCTCGAGACTGTCGCCGTAGACGACGACACCTCGACCAGCGGATGCTGCCGGTGCGCGACACCTCGACCAGCGGATGCTGCGGCTAGGCCGTGACGACGATCGAGCCCAGGTTCGTGAACTGGGCTGAGATCTCGTCTCCGGCGTTCACGAAGACGGCGTCGGTCATCCCGCCGGTGAGCACGGTGTCGCCGGCCTTGATGTACTGGCCTCGGGCCGCGAGCGAGTTCGCTGCGAGGGCGAGGGCCTCGCCGGGGTGCCCCTGCACGGCAGCGCCGGTGGCGGTGTCGACGACTTCGCCGTTGATGCGCACGATGCAGGCCTCCAGCGCGAGGTCGAGATCGGCGGGGTCGTGCGCGATGTCGCCGATGTAGAAGCCGGCGGATGATGCGTTGTCGGCGATCACGTCGGGCAGTGCGAAGCTGAAGTCCTTGTACCTGCTGTCGATGAGTTCGAAGCCGGCCCGAACCTCTCCGACGGCGGCCATCGCCGCGTCGGCGGTCACGCCGGGGCCACGCAGGTCGTGCTTCATCGTGAACACGATCTCCGGCTCGATGCGCGGGTGGATGAACCGGCTCATGTCGACGGGAACTCCCGCCGGCAGGTGCATCCGCTGCGTGACGACGGCGGTCAGCGGCGAGTCGATGCCCATGCGCTTCTGCTTGGCGCGCGAGGTGAGCCCCAACTTCACACCCACGACGGTGTCGCCGTTGGCCACCTTGTCGCGGATGATGGCCTCCTGCACCAGGTATCCGGTCGGGATGTCGAGCTCGCTCCACTCGTCGGTGATGCGGGTCACGTCGCGGCGATCTGCTTCGGCGTCGAGCAGGTGGCGGGCGGCGCTGTCGATGGTCCAGCGGGTTGTGGGTGGCGTCGGGGCTGCCGGTGCGGCATCCGGTGTCTGCGTCTCGCTTTTCAGTGTCGTGCCGACGGCGAAGAAGTCGGGCTCCATCTCGTTGACCATCACGCGCACACTCGCCAGCGGTGCGCCGAGCGTTCGCGCCACTGTCTGGGCGACCTCTTTGATGCAGGTGGTGATGGCGCCGCGGTCGCGGCCCTTCACGATGCTGATCTGCACGATGGGCATCAGGGTTCCTCGTTTTCGTTGGGGTTGGTTGTGGTCTGGTCGGGCGCTTCGAAGCCGAAGTCGGCCGAGAGGCGGGCGGATGCTGCCAGCAGGGCGTCGATCGTCTCCTGCGCGGGAGGGTCGGGGAGGTAGTGCACCGAGCCGATGATGGCGAGGGTGCCGACGAGTGAACCTTTGGAGTCGCGCACGGGCGCGGCGATGGCGTTGACGCCGAGGTAGGTCTCTTCGGGCGCGGAGGCCCAGCCGCGGATGCGGGCTTGCGCGACGGCTTCGTCGAGCCGGGCCCGGTCGGTTATGGTCTGCGGCGTGCGCACCTCCGGGTCGAGGCTCTCCCAGGTTCGCAGCTGTTCGAGCGATCCGAACGCGAGCGCGATCTTGCCCTGCGCGGCGGCATTGAACCCGAATGTGGTGCCGGGGTGAAACAGGATGTCCATGGGGGCGTTGCCGGGCAGAACCTCCATCACGACGACTCCGGTCTCGTTGACCTGGGAGAAGACGATCGTCTGGTTCACCTCGTCGCGAAGCTGCTCCATGCGTGGTTTGGCGACGATGACGAAGCTGGCCTGTGTGGCGATGCGATTGCCGAGCAGGGCCAGTCGCCAGCCGATCTCGTAGCGCCGAGTCTTCGGGTCGTGCAGAACGTAGCCGGATGTGCGCAGCTGGGTGAGGTGACGGTGGACGCGCGCTTTGGGCAGGCCGAGGCGTGCGGCGATCTCTGACACGCCACTCGTTCCGGCGCCCTGGAGCATGGCTTCGATGATGCGCAGCGCCGTTACTGAGGCGGCGTCGGATCCCTCAGGGGCGGATGTGGCTGCTCCAGTCATCGCAGTGTCCTTCGTTCGGGGAGTGTCTCGCTTGTCGAGACACTGGTTCCGTCCTAGTAAACAGGGTCGAGCATCCGTTCGCTGAAGATGTGGTAGCTCTGCGTGTTGGGCTTCGTGCGATCTTCGGGCAGCATCACCCGTAGCGACGATGTGCCCCGGGTGTGGGCGGGCAACACGAGGCAGCGGATGAATGTGGTCGCCGAGTCGGGCGTCGTGGGGGCGAGCACGGGGTCGACTCCTGTCTCTGACCAGGCTTCGCCGGGGCTGTAGGTGTTGATGGTCCCCTTGGTCTCGATGGTGATCTCGCCGGACTGGCAGATGCGAATTCCGGGGCCCTGGTGCTGGTGCGTCCAGGCCGTGCCGCCGGCGGGGAAGGTGACGCTGTCGAGGCGCATGAGCCAGTCGAGGCGCGGGTCGAGGTCGACCTGGGCCTGATGTTTGAGCTCTGATGTCGCCGTTGGGGCGGAGCGCAGTGTCTGGGGCTGGTCGGCGAATTCGGGGTCGACGAGTTCCCAGCGCCAGATGCGGGCACCCGATGCGCCGGCTCTCACGGTGAGCTGGTCTGTCGTGACCATGCCGTGCGCCTCGGCGAGGTATTGGGTCGCGGCGTCGCTGTCGAGGTGCACGGAGCCGTCGCGCACGTAGATGCTGCGGGGGCCGCGAGGCAGGTAGACGGGTGGGTTGTTCGGCGCCAGCACGTCTTCGTGCAGCACCAACGTCGGCGTCGGCATGGCAGCGCTCCTTCGTTTCAGGGATCACAATCGACAGTGGTTGTCTCGCTGGTCAATATACATCTATTGCTGATCGATACAAATTGTTGACATTGGGTTTCGAATACTGCACGCTTACGCAGAGACGCACGGCAGGCGTGCACCACGACGTGATGCGTCACGACATCAAAGGAGAGTCACATGTCATCACCAGTCCCCGCCGAGACCCCAACCGGTCCCTGGTATCGCGGAGCGACGAAGAACCAGTGGCGCGCATTCGCCGGCGCCTACATGGGCTGGATGCTCGACGTGATGGACCTCATCATCTTCTCGTTCGTCATCACCTACGTGATCGCCGAATTCGAAGCGGATGCCGGCGCCGCCGGTCTCGTGGCATCGGGCACCCTCATCGCCTCCGCTTTCGGCGGCATCGTCTTCGGGTTCCTCGCTGACCGCATCGGCCGCACCAAGTCGATGATGCTCAGCATCCTCTGCTATTCCATCGGAACGCTCCTGTGCGGTTTCGCCCCCAACCTGCAGATGCTGTTCGTCTTCCGCATCATCGTGGGCCTAGGTGTCGGCGGCGAGTGGGGCGCCGGCGCTGCGCTCGTGTCGGAGACGTGGCCGGCCCGCCACCGCGGCAAGGTGATGGCGTGGGTGCAGAGCGCGTTCGCCACCGGTTATGCCCTCGCCGCCATCGTGGCCGCCATCGCCATCCCGCTGGGCGGCTGGCGCTGGGCCTTCTTCGTGGGTGTCATCCCCGCGGTCCTGGCCTTCTGGGTGCGTCACAACACGGAGGAGCCGGAGATCTGGAAGAAGGCCAAGCGTGTCAGCGCGAAGGGTGCCGTGAAGAAGCTCTTCGCCGAGCATCCGAAGGCTGTTCTCGCGTGCCTCGGATTCACTGCGGCAGCGTCGTGCGGCTACTGGGGCCTGTTCACCTGGATCCCGAGCTATCTGGCCACCCCGGTCGCAGACGGCGGGCAGGGCCTCGATCTGCTCAAGTCGACCACCTGGATCATCATCATGCAGGTCGGTTCCGCCGCCGGCTTCATCAGCTTCGGCTACATCTCTGACCGCATCGGTCGCCGCAAGACGTTCATGGCCTTCTTCATCGCCGCCGCCGTCATGGTTCCGATCTTCCTGCTGGTCAAGGGCGATGTGTCGGTGATCATCTTCGGCACGGTCATGGCCTTCGTGGGCACCGGCTTCTACAGTGGATTCGGGCCGACATTCGCCGAGCTGTTCCCGACAGAGATTCGGGCATTCGCAACGGGCTTCATCTACAACACGGGTCGTGCCATCAGTGCCGTCGCCCCGGCTCTGGTCGGATTCCTGCTGATCGCGTTCGGCCCCGCCGTGGCGCTCGGCAGCACTGCGGGCTTCTATCTCCTCGCCGCGATTCTGGTGTTCGCCTTCCTGCCGGAGACTCGCGGAAAGATGCTGGAGTCGGACTCTGAAGAAGCCGAGGCTGTTGTCGCCTAGCTGTAATTCGCGAAGGCTGCTTGGCTCATCACACAGAGCCAAGCAGCCTTCGCGCGTTTCTATCCCGCGAACTCGATGGTGAGCGCACCCAGCTCGCCGAAGTCGGCGGTCACGGTGTCTCCCGGCGCGATCGCCACGGCGGCCGTGATCGAGCCGGCCATGATGATCGAGCCCGCCTCGAGCGTCTGCCCGAGCGCGCCCAGCGTGTTCGCGAGCCACACTGCGCCCTCGATGGGGTGGCCGAGCACGGCCGAGCCGAGGCCCGTTCCGACGACCTCGCCGTTGCGGCTGAGGGTCACGGGTGCGGCCGCCAGATCGACGTCGTCGAGCGCGATCTTGCGGTCGCCCAGCACGAGGGCACCGGATGACGCGTTGTCGGCGATCGTGTCGGCCAGCGTGATCTTCCAGTCGGCGATGCGGGAGTCGATGATCTCGAGGGAGATGACCGCGTGACCCACGGCATCCGTCACGTCCTGGGCTGTGAGCCCCGGCCCACGGAGGTCCTTCTTGAGCACGAACGAGATCTCGGGCTCGATGCGCGGCGCGATGTGGCCGTCGAGGTTGATCGGCGCCGAGGCATCCAGAACCATGTCGTCGAAGAGGTGGCCGAAGTCGGGCTGGTCGACGCCGAGCTGCTGCTGCATGGCCTGCGAGGTGAGCCCCACCTTGTAGCCGACGACGGTGCGCCCAGCGGCCTTCCATGCGGCGACCTGGTGCAGCTGCACCGCGTAGGCGTCCTCGACGCTCAGATCTGGATTCGTGGCGGTGAGTGGGGCGATCGGCTCACGCGAGGCATACGCCCCGAGCAGCGCATCGCCGAGGCCGACCGTGCTGGCCGCGCTCACGCCGCCGCCTTCTTCGCCGCGATCAGGTCGAGCGCCACATCCACGATCATGTCTTCCTGGCCACCGATCATCTTGCGCTTGCCGAGCTCGAGCAGGATCTCCATGGTGGAGATACCGTACTTGGCGGATGCCGTCTCGGCGTGCAGCAGGAAGCTCGAGTATACGTTCGCATAGCCGAGGCTCAGGGTCTCGCGGTCGACCTGCACCGGCCGCACCTGCAGCGGGCGCACGATGTCGTCGGCCGCGTTCATGAGGGCGAAGAGGTCGGTGCCGTGATTCCAGCCGAGCTTGTCGGCGACGGCGATGAAGACCTCGAGCGGCGCATTGCCGGCGCCCGCGCCCATGCCGGTGAGGCTCGCGTCGACGCGGTTCACGCCGGCCTTGACGGCGGCGACCGAGTTGGCGACGCCGAGAGACAGGTTGTGGTGGGCGTGGATGCCGATCTCGGTGCCGGGGTCGAGCACGTCGCGCAGCGCGTTGACGCGGTCGGTCACATCATCCATCGTCTGCCCGCCGCTCGAGTCGACCACGTACACGCACTGCGCGCCGTAGCCCTCCATGAGCTTGGCCTGCTTGCCGAGCTCGGCCGGTGTGGTCAGCGCGCTCATCATGAGGAAGCCGGTCGTGTTGAGCCCGAGTTCGCGCGCCGTCGCGATGTGCTGAGCCGAGACATCCGCCTCGGTGCAGTGCGTTGCCACGCGAACATAGCTGACGCCGGCGGATGCTGCCCGCTTGAGGTCGTGGATGGTTCCGACGCCGGGCAGCAGCAGAGTCGCGATGGCGATGTTCTCGGCGACCTCGGCGGCCGCCTCGATGAGCTCCACATCGGAGTGCGCCGCGAAGCCGTAGTTCATGCTCGAGCCGTTGAGCCCGTCACCGTGGGCGACCTCGACACTGTCGACGCCCGCCCTGTCGAGCGCGCTGACGATGTCGCGCACATTCTGGGTGCTGTACTGGTGACGCACGGCGTGGCTGCCGTCGCGCAGCGTGACATCCGAGATGAAGAGCTTGTCTGTTGTGGGGTCGAACGCGGTCATGCCGCCTCCTCCTGCTTCTGGGCGCGCAGCGCGATGGTCTCGGCGGCGCGCAGGGCGGCCGACGTCATGATGTCGAGGTTGCCGGCGTAGGCGGGCAGGTAGTGGGCGGCGCCCTCCACCTCGAGGAAGATGCTCGTCTTGAGGCCGGTGAACTCGCCGATGCCGGGCACGTTCACGGGCGTCGTGATCTCATCGAACTGCACGCTCTGCTTGAGGCGGTAGCCGGGCACGTAGCCCTGCACCTTCTCGACCATCTCTGCGATGGCCTTCTCGATGGCGCCACGGTCGGCATCCGCGGTCAGGGTGAAGACGGTGTCGCGCATGAGCAGCGGCGGCTCGGCGGGGTTCAGGATGATGAGTGCCTTGCTGGCCTCGGCGCCGCCGACCTTCTGGATGGCGTCGGCGGTGGTCTCGGTGAACTCGTCGATGTTCGCGCGGGTTCCGGGGCCGGCCGACTTGCTGCTGATCGAGGCGACGATCTCGGCGTAGCGCACCGGAACAACGCTCGCGACGGCGGCGACCATGGGGATGGTGGCCTGGCCGCCGCAGGTGACCATGTTGAGGTTGGGCGCGTCGATGTGCTCCTCGAGGTTCACCGCCGCGATGCAGTACGGGCCGATAGCGGCCGGCGTGAGGTCGATGAGGCGGATGCCCGGCTTAGCTGCCTGAAGCTGGGTCGCGTTGTACTGGTGGGCGCCCGCGGAGGTGGCGTCGAACACGATGTCGATGGTCTCGAATTCGGGGGAGGCGATGAGCCCGTCGACGCCGGTCGCGATGCCGGCGACGCCCATACTGTTGGCGCGGCGCAGGCCGTCGCTCTCGGGGTCGATGCCGACGAGGGCCGTGACCTTGAGAATGCCCTTGCCTCGGAGCATCTTGATCATCAGGTCGGTACCGATGTTTCCCGATCCGATGATGGCTGCGTGTACTGGCTCGGCCATGTCACGCCCCTTTCTTCGCTGGAGATTGTGCGCGTTGTTCGATACTTCGGCGCTTGTTCTATATATCGAACACGGAAGTGTGACGGATGTCAATGCGTGCGCGCATTTGCACAGCATCTGAATCCCGAGTATTCATAAGGCATGGCCCGTCTGACTCCCGCCGTTGTGCGCACGCTCGACATCCTTGAGCTCTTCCTTGAGGATGACACCGCGCTCAGCGCGCCCGACGTCGTGCGGCTCACCGGCGTGCCCCGCACCACCGCGCACGAACTGCTCTCCACTCTCGTCGCCCGCGACTACCTGCAGAAGGATGACTCCACCAACACGTTCCGGCTCGGTGTGCGGTTGCTGCAGCTCGGTAACGCCTACTCTGCTCGCTTCGACATGCTCGCCGCCGCCAATGAGGCGGCCCGCGAACTCTCCAACCTGAGCGGCGAGACCGTCAGTGTGGCCCTGCGGGAGGGGGCGGATGTCTTCTACCTGGCCAAAGTGGAGAGTCGCGACAATCTGCGCCTGCCCTCCAGCATCGGGCAGCGCCTGCCTGCCAATGCGACGGGGCTCGGCAAGGTGCTGCTCGCCTATGTTTCGCCGCAGACCCTGCGCGGGCTTTTTGCCGACCCTGAGCATCTGCCGGTGATGACGGGCAGGAGTATCGCCACTCTGGCTGAGCTGGAGGAGGAGCTGGCGCGGGTGCGTGACCGCGGTGTCGCGTTCGAGTATGAGGAGTCGACGCCCGGCATCATGTGCGCGGCAGCCCCCGTGCGCGACTCTTCGGGCGCGGTTGTGGCGGCCATCAGTACGTCGGTTCCTGTGGCGCGCTGGCAGCAGCGCCCGGAGTCGGAGTGGGCGGAGCTCGCGCAGCGCGGGGCGGCCGGGCTGTCGGCCAAGCTGGGCTTCGTGCTGCCTGCCGCCGTGTGATCAGCCACCCGCCCCCGCCCCGCCGCTGGTCGAGGGGCACGCGCTTCTGCTGGTAGAGGGGCACGCGCTTCTGCTGGTCGAGGGGCACGGAGTGCCGTCTCGAGACCTGCCCGCGAGCAACCCCGCTGGGCGTGGGCCTGGTCTCGAGACTGTCGCGCCAGAGCGCGACACCTCGACCAGCGGGATGTTCCAGCGCTACCGAACAACCCCGAGCGTGAACGGCAGCACTCCGGCTGCCCCGGCCCGCCGCAGTTCGCGGGCGGCGACGGTGAGCGTCCAGCGGCTGTCGGCGAGGTCGTCGATGAGCAGCACGGGTGCCCCGGGTTTTGTTTGGGCGAGCCCGGCGAGGTCGGCCGCGAGTTCGGAGGGTACCCGGATGCGGTCCCATACGCCGGCGAGCCGGTAGGCGCTGTTGCCGCCGGGTTCGCCGCTGGGCCCGTCGTTCGCGTATTCGAGCGCGCCGAGTACGGGCAGCCGTCCGGCCGTTGAGAGTCCTGCGGCGAGGGATGCGATCAGTTGCGGGTGCCGGCGCGAGGGCATGGTGATGATGGCGGCGGGGCGCTCCTCCCAGCCCCAGTCGGCGAGCACTCTGATGGCGGCGGCTGTCATTGCGGGCGTGACCGCAGCATCCGGTGCTCCTGCGGCGAAGAGTTCGCGCAGGGTGTTGCCCCATCCGAGGTCGGTGAGGCGGGAGAGGGCGCGGCCTTCGAGCATCCGTTCGTCGACGGCGATGCGGCCTTTCGCTGGGATTCCGAGTCGGTCGGCCCCGCTGGGCCATTGCGCGCGAGGCTCGATGGGCACGCCGACCCTCTCGAGGGCGGCGCTCGCCGAGGTGGCCGCGTCGGAGTTGACGTCGCTGGGGTACCAGGCGCCGGCGCAGTTGTCGCAGCGCCCGCAGGGGGTGGCGGTGTCGTCGTCGAGGGTGCGCTGCAGGAATTCCATGCGGCATCCGTCGGTGGTTTCGTAGTCGATCATGTGCTGCTGTTCGGCCACACGGGCGGCGGCGATGCGCCCGTAGCGGTCTGCGTCGTATTGCCAGGGCTGCCCGGTGGAGACCCAGCCGCCCTGCACGCGGCGCACGGCCCCGTCGACGTCGAGCACTTTGAGCAGCAGTTCGAGTGGGGTGCGGCGGATGTCGACGCGCGCTTCGAGCGCGACGGTCGAGAGTGGTTGGTCGCCGAGTGCCGCGATGACGCGTTCGGCGCGCGCCTGGTCGGGCATGGATGAGGTGGCGAAGTACTTCCAGATTTCGGGGTCTTCTGTTCCGGGTAGCAGCAGTACGTCGGCGTTGTCGGTGGCGCGGCCGGCGCGGCCGACCTGCTGGTAGTACGCGACGGGTGATGACGGCGCCCCGAGGTGCAGCACGAAGCCGAGGTCGGGTTTGTCGAAGCCCATGCCGAGTGCGCTGGTGGCGACGAGTGCTTTCACTTCGTTGCGTTTGAGGCGGGCTTCGAGTTCTTCGCGCTCCTGCGGGTCGGTCTGGCCGGTGTAGGCGCGCACGTCGTGGCCGGCGTCGCGCAGCAGCCGGGCGGTGTCTTCTGCGGCTGAGACGGTGAGCGTGTAGATGATTCCGGATGCGGGCAGCTCGCCGAGGTGGCTGAGCAGCCAGCCGAGTCGCGCCTTCGAGTCGGGCAGTCGCAGCACGCCGAGCCGCAGTGAGGCGCGGGCGAGAGGCCCGCGAATGGTGACGACGTCGGTGGCGCTGTCGGTGCCGAGCTGCTCGGCCACGTCGGCGACGACGCGCGAGTTGGCGGTGGCGGTGGTGGCGAGCACGGGCACGCCTTCGGGCATCTGCGCGATGAGGTCGCGCAGCCGCCGGTAGTCGGGCCTGAAGTCGTGGCCCCAGTCGCTGATGCAGTGTGCTTCGTCGACGACGAGCATCCCGATGCGTTTGATCAGCGCGGGCAGTTGCTGCTCACGAAACGATGGGTTGTTGAGCCGCTCGGGCGACACGAGCAGCACGTCGACCTCGTCGCGGTCGAGGGCGGCGATCACGTCGCCCCATTCGTGCGCGTTGGTGGAGTTGATGGCGACGGCGCGCACCCCGGCGCGTTCGGCGGCCGAGATCTGGTCGCGCATCAGGGCGAGCAGCGGCGACACGAGCACGGTCGGCCCGGCGCCCCGCTGCCGCAGCAGAAGGGTCGCGACGAAGTAGACGGCCGATTTGCCCCATCCGGTGCGCTGCACGACGAGCGCGCGACGGCGCCCGTCGACGAGGGTCTCGATGGCTTCGAACTGGCCATCGTGGAAGTCGGCCGCGTCGGAGCCGACGAGCGTTCGCAGTACGGTGAGGGCGGATGCTCGGGTCGCGTCGGTCATACCCCCACCCTCTCAGTACCCGCTGACAGCGTCACACGGTTTCCACGAGAGCGAGGAGCAGTCACCCCGCAGCAACCCCGCGAGTGGTCACTTCTGGCCCGAACGCGATCGAAGAAGGGCCTTTTTTGCGCAATCGCGAAGAATGCGAGAGGTGACGGATGCGCGAAGCCGCACGCGAGCATCCGCGGCTCGTAGCGTGGAGGCATGAGTGAGCCCGAGTTCTCGACCGCCGACCTCTACGACGAGCACGGCGACGCGCTGCAATCACTGGGGCTGCAGCTGCTCGAACTGGGCGGCCGCCCACGGTTCGCGGGCCGCATCCGCACGGTGCGCTGCTTCCGCGACAACGCGCTGGTGAAGCAGACCCTGGCGACGCCGGGCAGTGGCGCGGTGCTCGTCGTGGATGGCGGAGGCTCGCTCGAATCGGCGCTCATGGGTGACCTGATCGCGGCATCCGCTGTCGAGAATGGCTGGGCTGGCGTGGTCATCAACGGGGCGATCCGCGACAGGGTGGCGCTCGCCGAGCTCGACCTGGGCGTGAGAGCGCTGGGCAGCAACCCGCGCAAGAGCGCGAAGCTGGGCGAGGGTGAGCTCGATGTGCCGCTCGCCTTCGGCGGCGTCACATTCACACCGGGCCGGATGCTGTGGGCCGATGAAGACGGCATCCTCGCCGAGCGCTGACGCCGCATTCCTGACGCAGCAGGCCTGCCATAGCCAGGCCTGACACCGCATGCCTGACGCAGCACGCCTGCCGCCGCGTGCTTGGATAGAGCCATGTCGGATGCTGCCACCTATATAGAGGAACTCGCCGCGTTCATCCGCGAGTCGCCGTCGAGTTACCACGCTGCGGCGGAGGCCGCCCGGTTGCTGCGCGAGGCGGGTTTCTCGCAGCTGGATGAGCGTGCCCAGTGGCCTGCGCCGCGGCGCGGCAGGGCGGGCCGGTTCTTTGTGCTGCGTGATGGGGCGATCGTGGCGTGGGTTCAGCCGGCGGGCGCGACGGCGTCGACGCCGTTCAACATTGTGGGTGCGCACACTGATTCGCCGGGTTTCAAGTTGAAGCCGAACGGCGGCACGTCTGCGCACGGCTGGAGCCAGGCTTCCGTTGAGGTGTATGGCGGGCCGCTGCTGAATTCGTGGCTGGATCGCGAGCTGGAGTTGGCGGGCCGCCTGGTGCTGTCGGATGGCCGTGAGCTGTTGGCGCGCACGGGGCCGTTTCTGCGCATCCCGCAGCTGGCGATCCACCTCGACCGCGGTGTGAATGATGGGCTGAAGCTCGACAAGCAGCAGCATGTGCAGCCCGTTTTCGGTGTTGAGGCTGACGGTGGTGATGTGCTGGAGGCGCTCGCGGCGAGTGCGGGTGTGAGGCGCCGCGAGGTGCGCGGTTTCGATGTTGTGACGGCGGATACGCAGGCGCCGGCCCGTTTCGGTGTGGGCGGCAAGCTGTTCGCGGCTGGGCGGCTCGACAACCTGTCGTCGGTGTTCGCGGGGCTGCACGCGCTGCTGGCGGCGAAGCCGGCGAAGGGGTCGATCAGCGTTCTGGCGGCATTCGACCATGAGGAGTTGGGGTCGAATTCGCGCTCGGGGGCGTCGGGGCCGCTGCTGGATGACATCCTGACGCGCATCGGCGACGGCCTGGGGGCATCCGCGTCGGATCGTCTGCGCGCGTATGCGGCGTCGTGGTGCGTTTCGGCGGATGCGGGCCACGCGGTGCACCCGAACTATTCGGAGCGGCACGACCCGGCGAATCGCCCGGTTGCGGGCGGCGGCACGCTGCTGAAGCTGAACGCGAACCAGAAGTATGCGTCGGATGCTCACGGTGCGGCACTGTGGGCAGGGCTGGCGGATGCTGCGGGCACGCGCGTGCAGGATTTCGTTTCGAACAACACGGTTCCGTGCGGCTCCACGATCGGCCCGCTGACGGCCACCCGCCTGGGCATCCGCACTGTGGACGTCGGGGTGCCGCTGCTCAGCATGCACTCCGCCCGCGAGCTCTGCCACGTCGACGACGCCCACGCGCTGGCCCTGACCCTCGGCGAGTTCTACGCCTGACGCCCCGCCCCACCCCGCTGGTCGAGGTGTCGCGGCGCCCTCCCCGCTGGTCGAGGTGTCGCGGTCTACCGCGACAGTCTCGAGACCAACCCCACGCCTCACGCGCCGCAACGTTGTGCGTGATTTGTGTCGTTGTGCACGTCCGGCAGCGCACAACGACACAAAAGGCGCACAACGTTGAGCCCGATGCCGTGCGCCTTCTCACACACGTCGTCGGTTCGCTGGCTCCTAGGGCGGTGTGGCACCCGCTAGCCTGTTGCCACGCGGCGTTCGGGGGAGCGCAGCAACTTGGGGGAGCACACTATGCAAGCATCACTGCGCGGTCGGCCGGCTGGCTACTCGGTCATCCGGGAGTGCCTGGACTTTCAGCTCTCGGCCAGGCCTCGCGGCTCGCTCCGGCGCATCCTGGGGTTCAATCCGTTGCATCCGGATGCTCGCAGTTGGTTCGCAGGCGCGGTCGGCGAGATCCATGTGGGTTCGCAGCTTGAGCGGCTCGGGCCCGAGTGGGTGGTTCTGCATGCGGTGCCGGTCGGTAAGGGCGAGAGCGATATCGACCATGTTGTGGTGGGCCCGCCTGGGGTGTTCACGGTGAACACGAAGCACCATTCGGGGGCGAAGGTCTGGGTGGGGTCGCGCATGGTGATGATCGCGGGGCAAAAGACCGACCATGTGCGCAATTCGGTGCATGAGGCTGAGCGGGCGTCGAAGTTGTTGTCGCTGGCGGCCGGGTTGCCGGTGGTGGCGCGCTCGCTGTTGGTCATCGTTGACCCGGCTTCTGTCACTGTCAAGCAGCAGCCTGATCGGGTGACGGTGTTGACGGCACGGGAGTTGGTGCGTTGGCTGAAGCGCCGCAAGCCCACGCTCGACGCGGCGGATGTGGTGCAAATCGCGGAGGCTGCATCGGATGCTCGCACCTGGCATAGGACGGCGGATGGGGCAGTCGACGATGCCCACCTGCAGGCTTTCGGGGCGCTTCGCAGAGAAGTCAATCAGGCGCGCACGCGACGGATGCTCTGGGTCGCGGCGGCCGCGATCGCGCTCGTAGTCGTGACATTCCAGATGGTGGTGCCAGCGCTGCTCGGTGCGCTGGTGAACGCATAGCGGCTAGAGCCGCGAAGTGAACTTCGAGCGCAAACCTTTCTGAGGCACTCGTGTTGGCTCGTGGAGCGTCCTATAGATCAACGTGAAGGCATGCCTAGCTGATTCTGGCTGCCATCCGCCTCGCTTTAGGAAGCGAATAGTCGCGGGCTGAGACGATACAAGGGCATCGTGGCACCGGTGGTGTTTGCATGGTTCTCTCGTGATAGGAATGAATCCTCGTTCTCACGCGACGGCAAGCCACAAGTGGCGGTGATACCGTGCGTTTTCCAATGTGACCCTATGGCTGCTCGCAAAGGTGAGGTCGGCGAATGGGACCAGGTCACTCGTCGTCGCTGCAGAAAAGTCATCCAGTATGACCATCCCGCCGAGATCAAGCTGCGCATGATGATTGGGGCACAAAGAAAGTATGTTGTCTAACGAGTCGTGACCGAGATGGGGTCGTCCGAGAGCGCGGATGTGAGCCCCTTCTGCGTAGAGCCGCTCACCGAACGCTGGAACTGTCCCGCCGCAGACTTGGCACCTGAAGTTGTACATTTGCTTTACTTCGCGGGACAGAGCCGTATCTCTGATCCGACGGCTGATAGTGGCAGTCCCGAACGCAGGGTCGGAGGTCGCAGGTCGACGTGTCCATATTTCGGCTTGGTCCGGGAGTCGATCTAGCCGGAACAGGAAGATACGGAATCCGTCCCGCCCGACTTTCGCCCAAGCATCCGACACTAGGTATAACCCCGCGTACTGGTATCCATACGGGGGTGCGAACGACGAGCCGCGATGGGCCCCCCGAATTACTCGGACAGGTAATCCAAGGATGCGGCTAGTAATAAGCCCAGCATTGCCCGAGGCTGTGGGCGACTGATCAGCGACCTGACGCCGAGTCTTTGGGTCATTTCCGCCGTGCCCGGTGTAAATGATGAAGTCACCGTGGTCCTCGTCGTCAACATATCCCCCCGACACGACAATCGAATCTGCGCCTTCCTTGCCGGTACCGGAAATTCCCGCTTGGAGTGGCCGGTGGACTCCGTGTTCATGAAGATCCTTCCTGTCAATGAACTGCTGTCCAACGTGCACTCCATCGGGAGTGCCAAAAAAGCGAGGCATGCGACTCCTCTTGTTCACAGGGTGGGGAAAGCGGAGGAGCCTCCACGCAGGACGTTAGAGCTCGGCATCGTATTGTGCGATCGTCGGCACGGGCGTCACAACCGGCCTATTCGTCTCGAGCCACAACTGGTGGTCACGCATCCCGCGACTAACACCCACTCGAATCACGCCATATAGGAGCAACAGCACTGCGCATGGGACGACTACCCACGCCACAATCGCGTAACTACCCAACAACCCAAGAAATACGTCCATAGCTCATATTCTCAGAACGGTTGACAAACGCGAGACCCCCACTTCGAGAAGGGTCCTAGCCTCATCAGCACCCGATCCCGTCGCCGTCTCGGTCGAGGTCGTAGATGTCGACGCCGATTATGGTGACCGGGCCGCGCACATACTCGGGGCCGTTGCCACTGCCACCCGCGCAATCCACATCACTCGCGATCGGCACACAAGCGCCTGCATAATTCAGATCGCAGCCAGGAACGGGCGCCGGAGCTGGCGCGGGCGCCGGAGCAGGAGCTGGTGCTGGTGCGGGAACCGGAACCGGGATCGGCGCAACAACAGGAGCCGGGGCAGGCGCCGGAGCGGCCGCCGGCGCATCCGCACATGAACCCAGCACGCGTGCCATCGCCTCGCTTTCGGCCTTCGTCACCCAAAGACCGTAGGCGGCCTTCACCGAAACCTGATGCGACACATACGTGCAGCGGAACGATTTCGCCTTCGGTAGCCAGGTCGCGGTGTCGCCGGCGCCCTTCTGCGAGTTCGATGGGCCATCCACCGCGAAGAGGTTCATCGGATCGTTGGCCAACGCGATCCGCTGCTCCTGCGTCAGCTGCTGTGCACCCGTCTGCCACGCATTCGCGAGCGCCACCACATGGTCGATCTGCACTGCCATCGATGTCTTGTTGCCGCGCACGAAGTTGATGGTCTCGCCCGTGTACGGCGAAACAAGCACACCGCTGGTCACCTTGCATGGGCCGCTGCGCACGGTCGATTCGAAGTCGCGTTGCAACATGTCATTGCGCGTGTCACAGCCGTTTCGGTCCACGTCCAGCCATGCGCTGCCGAACATGCCGGTGCGGTCGTAGCCGGTCATCGGCGCCTTGCCCTTGACCGGCAGTGTGGCCAACAGCGCCAGTGCGGTCGTGCCGGATGGGTCGGCCACAAGCCCAGCAGGCTGTGGTTTCACCTCACTAGCCGGCTCCTCTGCGTCCTGCTTCGGGGCATCCGTCACTGTCGGACGCGGCGAAGAGATCGGCGGCGTCGAATCGGCGCTCGCCTGCGACGACTCGGCGTCCCGCTCCGGCACAAGTGGCGCGCCAACCCCCATCGTCACGACGGCGGCCGCCAGCACGACAGCAGCAACCTTGCGTCCGGCGAGCGAAGCCCAACCCGCGCGGCCAGTTACGAGTGAATACAGGGCGGTGACCACCCCGATGGCACCCCAGGTCACGAGAAGCCCACCGACACCACCGGATGCGACACCCGCAATAGTGAAGAGCGCCACGACGGGTGCCACCACCCAGAAGCTCGCGCCAAACCTCGGCCGCCATCGCGATCTGCCCACAACATCCCCCAAGGTAGATCTACAAGCTAGGGGAGACGCGGATGCGATCCCAGTCCCAGTCCGGGTACCGTCACCCCCATTTCGCGCCGTCGCAGGAGTAGCATCCGAGACAACCCCAACGGAGAGGTGGCTGTCATGGTTCCGGAGATCAACTGGTGGGCGGTCATCCTCGCCACGCTGTCCACGATGGTGATCGGCTCCATCTGGTACACGCCGAAAGTTTTCGGCAACTGGTGGGTGAAGGTCGCGCGGGTCGAGAAGCCGGCGAACGCCGTCTACGCCATCGTGCTAACCGTCATAGTGAGTTTCATCAGCGCGTGGGTGCTCGCCGGGGCAGCCGCCATCGCACAGCACTTCTACGGCGGCAGCTTCCTAGCGAACACGGTTGTGACCGCAATCATCCTGTGGGCGGGCTTCACCGCGGCACGCTTCATCACGCATGATGCGTTCGAGAACCGGCCCAAAGCGCTCACCCTGCTCAACATCGCGCACGAGCTGGTCACCTTCCTGGTCATGGCGCTGATCATCGGGGCGTTCGGGATCGGCGCCACATAGGGTGCGTCCCCTGAAGAGGGGAGCTTGGGTGTCGTGGGTGGCCCATACGATGATTTCACGCGATTATCCGAGACCCAGGAGTTCCCCTTGATCGACTTTCAGAATGGCAGCTTCGTCAAACTTTCTCCCGCGAATGTGAATGAAGGCCTAGCTCTCGTGGAGCCGATGCTCATCGACGGTGAAACGATCTTTGCTGCATTCCGTGGCATCCGCGATCAGGTCATATTCACGAACAAGCGCGTCATCGCTGTCAACGTGCAGGGCCTCACCGGCAAGAAGAAAGACTTCACCTCGCTGCCCTACAGCAAGATTCAGGCGTTCTCTGTCGAGACAGCTGGCACCTTCGACCTCGACAGCGAAATGGAGCTGTGGTTCTCCGGGCTCGGCAAGGTTCGCTTCGAGTTCAAGGGCAACTTCGACATCCGCTCATTCAACAAACTCATCGGCGGTTACATTCTTTGACCGGTGACATCTTCGCCGTCTTTACATCTTCGCTGCCGCTTCAGAGCGGAGCCATTGTGCTCGCCGGCGTGCTGCCCATCGCCGCTTCCTTCATCCTGGATAGAATTGTTGCCCTCGCGCGAGGTAAAGGGTGGGTGCCGATGTGGATTGCCGTCGGCCTTGTCCTCCTGGTCGGCCTAATCGGAGTGCTCGCCTACCAAGCCGGAGTCCAGCAAATAGCGGGGACAGCATGAGAACAAGTATCCATGGATGGCGCCCACAACAATATGGTCCTGTTCCTGCCGTGGGGGCTGGCCTTGGGCGCATTCGGGTTCTGTGCGCGGATGCTTCGCCTCGGCAAGCGGCGTCGCTGAGACACCTTCGAGAAGCTGCCCAAAGCGCTCACCCTGCTCAATATCGCCCACGAGCCGGTCGCGTTCTTGGTGATGAGCATCGGGGCGTTCGGGATCAGCGCGAGGTAACGACTCTGGGCAGGTTTCGAGACGCGACTTCGTCGCCCTCAACCAGCGGGATTGACCAGCAGCCCCGGATCCGGCGTTTTGCCGTACAATGACTGGATGGCAGCCGCAGCTTCTGAACGAGTCGAGTTCCGCATCACACCAGATCTCAAGGATGACATCGAGGCGGCTTCGGCGATGCTCGGCCTCACGACATCCGCATTCGTGAAAGACGCCGCACTGCGGCTGGCGCGGGAGACCATCCACCAGGAGCGCCAGATCCAGCTCGGGGCTGAGGCATGGGAAAAATTCACGGCGGCCGTGGATCGCCCTGGGGAGTACGTCGAAGGTTTCGCTGAGCTGCTCCGCCGCCCCTCGGTATTCAGCAACGACTGATGGCTTTCGCACAGCCGCGAGCGCTTCGGCGCGGTGACCGCGTGGGCGCCTTCGACTGCGGAGTTGCCGGCCTCAACAACTGGTTCAGAACACTGGCGTTGAAGAACCAAGAAGCCGGAGCATCCAGAACATTCGTCACAATCGCGGATGACGGCTCCGTGGCCGGCTACTACTCCCTCTCGTCGTTCACCATTGCCCGCGACTCCACCGGCAATCTCGGAGGCGGGCTGCCGGATCCGATACCGGCGACGCTCATCGGGAGGCTCGCAGTCGACCGGAGATTCACCGGCCTCAGCCTCGGGGGATCGCTGCTCCAAGATGCGGCCCTCAGGGCAGTGCAGGTTTCGCTGCAGGTTGGCAGTGCCGCAATCGTCGTGCATACCCGAGACGATTCCGTCGTACCGTTTTATGAACGCTTCGGATTCACGCGTCTCGACGGAGACAAGCAGACGCTGATCCTGCCGATGACGGATGCCGTGGCCACCGTGGAGGCGCTGCAGGAGCGGCGGTGAGCAGCTTGATCATCGGCGCGGTCTGAGGCGGCGGGCGGGGTGCGGATGCTCGCAGGTGCGCCGGCAGCGAGGCACCCGCTCTGCGCAGAAAACGAGGAGGAACAGCTCGCAGGCGGGCAGAGCCTCCTCGATTTCGCGCGGGTGCGCGAAAACCTCCTCGTTTTCGGGGAGGGGAGCGGAGGGGAAGAGCAGGGCGGGGAGGCGGCGAGCGGAGAACGGCGGGCGAATAGGCTGATGCGGTGGGCGACGACACCGGAGAGCTGAGCGCGAGCATCCGCGGCAGCCTCGCCCGGGCCGCCGCGCAGCTCACCGCAGCCGGAGCATCCGACGAGGCGCTCGCCGAATTCGTGCCCGCCCGCCGCGTCGCTCTCATCTTCACGCGCGAGGCCACCATGCGCCCGCTCGGTCGCGTCTGGCGGCTCGGAGTGCTGCTGCTCGACGCCGACGGCAACGCACACACCGTCGGAACGATCACGCGCGCGCAGCACACCGGCCGACCCAACCACCAGTCCGTGTCCGCCGAGACGCGCCGGGTGCAGCGCGCCGCCGCGCTCAAAGCCGGCTACCCCGACGGCGAGACCGTCAACTTCCACACCACCCCCATCGACCCCGACAACCCGGCCGGGCCGCTGCTCGTGCACGACGGCGAAGCCCGCGTGCGGTGGGTGGCCGGGGCGGCACCGGATGCTGCGGCGCCGCTCGACGCGTACCTCGCCGAGCGCATCCAGCTGCTGCTCGATCCGCCCGAAGGGGCCTGACCGCCCACACGTCGTCATGGCCGCCAAGCCGTGCTGGCCCCGCAGCACGCTCGGGCGTAGCGTGGAGGCATGGGCGTCACGGTGAAACGCGTGTACGAGCATCCGGAACCTGCCGACGGCTACCGCATCCTCGTCGACCGGGTGTGGCCGCGCGGCGTCAGCAAGGAGCATGCCGCCGTCGAGCTGTGGCTCAAAGAGGTGGGCCCCAGCACGGAGCTGCGCAAATGGTTCGGCCACGACCCCGAACGCTACGACGAGTTCGCCGAACGCTACCGGGCCGAGCTCGCCAACAGCGACGCCATGCGAGAGCTCACGGATGCCGTCAGCCAGCATGACACCGTCACGCTCGTCTACAGCGCCAAAGACGAACAGCACAACCAGGCCGTGGTGCTGCAGCAACTCCTCAGCTAGGAAGTCTCAGCAGAGTCGGCGGCGTCATCCGATTCCATGTCGCGGGGCCCCGTCACGCGTCCGCCCTCGATGAGGGCCTCAGGGTTCGCGGGCGCCGGCTCGGCGTGCGGAAACTCGAGAATGCGACCATCCGCATCCGTGATCGTGAAGCGTTGCGGGCTGCGCGTCGCGCTCGAACCGGGCGAGAGTGCGCCGTCCGGCGCCGTCGCCCGCCAATGGTAGTCCGCCTCGTAATCGGCCATGACCCCACTGTAGGCCGGGCGGCTCAAAATCGGCGCGCTATCTGCCCAACCAGGCGGCCGCCGTCGCGCGCAACGGCTCGGCCGCGTTCACCAGGAACTCCGGCAGGATGCCCGGCTGCAGGGCGAGCGCCAGCATCAGCCCGCCCACGACGGCGAAGTTCGCGGCCCACACCCAGAACGGCGCCAGCCTGAACCCCACATCGTCACGGATCGCGGATGCGCGCGCCAGCAGGTAGACGGGTGCGGTCGCAAGAGCCCACAGGCCGCTCGCGGGTCGCTCGTGCCCGTAGTCGCGCAACACCGTCGCATCCTGCTGCGCGAAGAGCAACGCGATCAGCCACGGAAGCAGCATCACGCCGAGCGCCGGCAGCGACCACGCGTCGAAGAACGACAGTGCAACATACGCGGCGGCGAGCCCCAGCCACGGCGTCACCGCCACCAGCCAGACGGATGCGGTGCCCCAGCGATCGGGTTCGTCCCATTCCTCGTCGTGGCCGCGGTTGTGGCTGTCAGCGAATCCGGTGCGCTCGTCGGCGTGCCGGTCGTCATGGCCCGCCCAGATGTCGCGGTCCTCGCCGCGGCCGTTCGGCTCCGCGTTCGAGGCCGGGGGAGCGGATGCGTCCGGGTCGAGGCCGCGCTCGCGCTGCTGCCGCCGCGTCATCAGTGTCGGCTCCACCTCCCGGTGGTCGAGCTCGCCGCGATCGAACTGCTGCTCGACAGCCGCAGCTGCGGGCATCGCCGACTCGGCGGTCTGCGCGGCCGCATACGCCGACACCGGCTGAGAGGACGCCTGCTGGGCGGATGCCTGCTGCTGGGCGGCCTGCGCTGCATACTGCTGCTCCGCGTGCTGGCGTTCCGCATACTGCTGCGCTGCCTGCTGCTGCGCTTGCTGCTGGGCGAACGCCTGCGCCTGCTGAGTCTGCGCCTGCTGAGCTTGGGCCTGTGCCTGATCCTGCGCGGGAATCTCCCCCGTGCGCACGGGCTCGGCCGCGGGCACCCGGCGGGTCTGCGAGAAGTCGAACGGTGACTGCGCTGCCGCGGCATCCGCTGCCTGCCCACCAGCCTGCTGAGCCGCAAGCATCGCGGCCGCGACCTCGGTCGGCAGGCCCGGAATCGCCACGCCGCCCGTGAGCGACGGCTGCGTGGCTGCGGCGGCAGGGACGGCTCCGGATGCCGCAGCACCCGACCCGGCCGTGTCGCCCCAGTCGATGGTCGGCTTGTTCGGCTCCTGCTGCTGCATGGCGGGCCACGGGATGGCCGGCTTGACGTCGACCTCCTCCGCGACGGCCGGCCGGGGCTGCGCCGGCTGGGCGGAACTCTCCGGAACCTGCGTCACGAAGGGCTGCGCGACACGGTCGTGGGTTGCGGCCGTCTGGTTGACGGCGGCGTGGGTCTGCTCGTCTGATGCGGGAAGGGCGAAGCTCTGCTTGACGCGCGGCGCGGGCGCGACATATGCCGTGGGCGCGACGCCGGGCAGAGGCGCGACACTCTCTGTCCAGGCCTGTCCATTCCACCAGCGCAGGTGACGGCGCGTCATCGGGTCGACGTACCAGCCTGCGGGCGCGACGTTGTGAGGAACTTCCGTCATTTGCTCTCCCGCGTTGCAATCCATCATCTCTGGCAGATCGCGGTCTGGGCAGCCCCCTATAAGGGTGCCTCGGGTATATCCGAGCATAGTCCATGCGTTCACATTTCATGAGGACGCGTCGAGACGGTGCCGTGGGCGCGCATCCGTCGCTAATGTGATCCTCATGACGCAGACCAAACCAGGGTTCGGATCCCGCATCGATCGATTCTTCCAGATCACGGAGCGGGGATCCACGCCGGGCCGTGAGGTGCGCGGCGGCCTGGTGACGTTCATGACGATGGCCTACATCGTCATCCTGAACCCGCTCATCCTGGGCGGAACCGACGACGTGACGGGTGGTGCGCTCGACGGGCAGCAGCTCGCCGCAGTGACCGGCCTCACCGCCGGCGTCATGACGATCCTCTTCGGTCTCGTCGCGAACCTGCCGTTCGGCCTCGCGGCGGGCCTCGGCATCAACTCCTTCCTCGCGGTCAGCGTCGTCGGCCAGGTCACGTGGGCGGAGGCGATGGGCCTCGTCGTCATCAACGGCCTCATCATCGTGCTGCTCTCGGCGACCAAACTGCGGGAGATGATCTTCAAGGCGGTGCCGGCCCCGCTGAAGACGGCCATCACCGTCGGCATCGGCCTGTTCATCGCATTCATCGGCCTGGTGGATGCCGGCTTCGTGCGGTCGAGCGGCGCCGCATCACCTCCCGTGCAGCTCGGCGACGGCGGATCCGTCACGACCATCCCGACCGTCATCTTCATCCTGGGGCTGCTCATCATGGGCGTGCTCATGGCGCGTAAGGTGCGCGGGGCGCTGCTCATCGGCATCCTCGTCACCACCGTGCTCGCGGTCATCGCGGAGGCGATCTTCAAGATCGGCCCGTCTTTCACCGCGGACGGCCCCAACCCGGCCGGCTGGAACCTCAACGTTCCGACCCTGCCCGAGTCGATCGTGTCACTGCCCGACCTCGGCCTCATCGGCGCCTTCAACTTCGGCGCATTCGAGCGCATCGGATGGCTCGCCGCCATCATGCTCGTCTTCACTCTCGTCTTCACGAACTTCTTCGACGCCGTCGGCACCCTGACGGGCCTCACGAAGGAGGCCGGGCTGCAGGATGACAAGGGCAACTTCCCGCGTCTGAAGTCGGCGCTGATCATCGAGGGCGTCGGTGCGGTGGCGGGCGGCGCGACCTCCTCATCGTCGAACACGATCTTCATCGACTCGGCGGCCGGTGTCGGCGAGGGCGCCCGCACCGGTCTCGCGAACGTGGTCACGGGCATCCTGTTCCTGCTGGCCATGTTCTTCACGCCGCTCACGCAGGTGGTGCCGCTCGAGGTCGCCGGTGCTGCGCTCGTCGTCGTGGGTGTGCTCATGGTGTCGCAGATCCGTTTCATCGACTGGACCGAGTTCTCCGTCGGCCTGCCCGTGTTCCTCACGATCGTGGTCATGCCGCTCACCTATTCGATCGCGAACGGCATCGGCGTCGGCTTCATCAGCTGGGTCATCGTGCGCGCCCTCGCGGGCAAGGCGCGCGAGATCTCGCCGCTGCTGTGGGTGGTGGCGGCGGGCTTCCTCGTCTACTTCGCCCGCGGCCCCATCGAGATGCTCATCGGAGCCTGACCCCGCTCCGCTACCCCCTCGCTCCGCTGCCCCTCGCGAGAGGTCGATACTCGCCTTTTCCGCGGTTCGTGACGGGCGGATGTTGACCACTCGCGCATCCGCGAGGGTGGGATCAGGGTGTGCTGAGCTCAGTTGTGTGGTGTGTGGTGTGTGGTGTGTGGTGTGTGGTGTGTGGTGGTTTTCTTGCGTGAGTGGTCGATACTCGCCCCTTCAACAGGTCGTGACGGGCGGATGTTGACCACTCGCGCATCCGCGAGGGTGGGATCAGGGTGTGCTGAGCTCAGTTGTGTGGTGTGTGGTGTGTGGTGTGTGGTGGTTTTCTTGCGTGAGTGGTCGATACTCGCCTTTTCCGCGGTTCGTGACGGGCGGATGTTGACCACTCGCGCATGTACAGGCACGTGGAGTCAGGATGTCCCGTACTCAGTTGTGTGGTGGTTTTCTTGCGTGAGTGGTCGATACTCGCCCCTTCAACAGGTCGTGACGGGCGGATGTTGACCACTCGCGCATCTACAGGCACGTGGAGTCAGGATGTCCCGTACTCAGTTGTGTGGTGGTTTTCTTGCGTGAGTGGTCGATACTCGCCCTATCCGCGGTTCGTGATGGGCGAATGTTGACCACTCGCGCATCCGCAAGAGAGAGCGAGCGAAGTCAGCGACGCAGGTCGTAGCGGGCGAGCGCGTCCGCGTCGCGGGCGTGGGTTGCCGCGCTGCGGGCCGTGTCGAGTGCCATCACGGGGTCCGCCTCGGCCTCGGCGACGGCGAGCAGCCGCTCCGATTCGGCCAGTCGGGTGCGGGCGGCGCTTCCGACCTGCCCGCGCCGCGCCGCGATGAAGTCGCGCGTCGCCGACAGTTGGCTGCTCGCCGAGACGAGCGCCCCGGCCAGTGCCTCGCGTGCCCCTTCGAGCCTGCGGGCCTGGTTGCGCGCCCCCGCGAGGCTGGTGTCGAGGCTCGCGTTCGCCTCCCGCAGGCGGTCGAGCGTGGCGACCGGGTCGGATGCGTCGAGGCTGGCGAGCACTGTCTCCACCTGTGAGACGGCGGTGATGACGGATGCCCCTGCCGCGGCATCCGGCGGACTGTCGCGTACGGCGCGCGCCTCGTCGAGGTTCGTGCGTGTCGAGTCGATCAGCTCCTGCATGGCGGCCGAGGCCGTGCCGAGTTGTGCGGCGAGCGATTCGATGGCGTCGAGCAGGTGGCCGGCCCGCCGGGCGTGGTCTTGGCCGTCGCGGATGGCGTCGATCGCGTCGGCGACGCTTGCTGAGGTGAGTGCGGCATCCGCTGTGTCTGCTGCGTCGACGGCTGCGGCGTTGGCGTCGGCGGCCTGCTCGAGGTTGTCGGTGACGCTGGCGAGCGCGGCGGGGGAGTAGCTGCGGGTGAGCAGCTCGTAGGCCTGGGTTTCCTGCTCCTGCCGGTGGCTGAGCTGTTCGAGCTGCCGGCGCAGTTCGGCCAGGTTGGCGGGGGCGTTCTTGTCGAGCTCGCGCAGTTCGTCGAAGCGGGCGAGCTCAGCGTTTAGCGTCGACTGCGCGGTCTCGCACAGGTGGACGATGCGGGCCGTCCAGTCGCGGCGCTGCGCCCCCGTGTCGGGCACGTGATCGTCGAGTCGCTGCTGTAGCGCGAAGGCCTCCAGCACGCGCCGCCGTGCTTCGGCGAGGGCGCGGGAGAGGTCGCCTGTCTTGGCCGTGCCGAACTGGGCGATCGCGAAGTCGAGCTCGTCGGCGGCGTCGCGCACCGCGTCATCCGCCCGCACCAGAAGGATGTTGGCGTGCCTCGTCTCCTTCGCCTGCGCATCCGTTCCCTTTCCGCGTGTGCGGCGGAACAGCAGCCAGAAGCCGACCGTGGTCGCGGCCAGGAACACCGCGATGAGTGTCGCCCCGGCCGTCCAGGCGGCGCTCGCCACGTCACCCATTCGCACGCCCGCAAGGGACATGGAGATGACGGATGCGGGCACCGGCGGCGCGAGGTTGGGCGGCACTGGTGCCGACGGTGCAGAGCATGACCACAAGTGTAGGGCGGCGATCCGTCGTTATCCCGGCCCGCCCACAGGGGGCCGGAGTACTGTGAAACCCGCGCCGCCTACCGTGAATACGGGCATTTGGCGCTTAAGGTGGCCCTGTGTGGCATGCCAATAGACAACCAGAGGATGACGACTTCATGACCGAGGTCGACGAGAACCCCGTTCCTGCGCAGAAGCAGGTCACGGCTCCGCATGCCCTGAGCTTGGGTGACCCGCGGTATACGGCGGCGAATATCGCTGAGCCGACCTGGGCCGGATGGCGTGAGCAGCTTGCCTCTGTCGGTGGCCGTTCGCCGTTGCTGCATTTCATTGACAACCCGCGCACTCGCATCGAGCTGAGCACAACGCATCCGGGTGGGCTCGCCCAGTTCATCACGGGGCAGAAGACGTTGCTGTCGAGCCTCATCCGTGACGATCTTGCCCTGCGTGCGGCGAAGGTCGCGGCAGGCGAGATCGCGTCGAAGAGCGCCGAGCTGGCCACGAGTCGCGGCATCGACGCCGTGCATCTGGGCATCGGTATCGCCGAATGGCAGCACGATGACGAGTCGTTCTGTGCGCCCGTTCTGCTGCGCCCTCTCGCCATCCGCCGTTATGGCCGTGATTTCGAGGTGAAGCTGCTGGGGGCGCCGTTCCTCAACCCGGAGCTGGCGCGCGCGCTGCACGAGCAGCACGGCGTGACGCTCGATGCGGAGGCCTTCGTGGCGCTCGCCGAGCACGACGGCTCCTTCAAACCCAATACGGTCATCGACCGGCTGCGCGGCCTCACCTCGCACCTGCAGTGGTTCAACGTTCAGCCGCGCCTGGTGGTGTCGTCGTTCGCGGATGTCGGGCGTCGCATGGTCGACGACGCAGCCCAGCTGGAGCATCCGGTGCTTGATGCGCTGGCCGGCAACCCTGGCGCCAAGTGGAGCATCGGTGAGGGCTATGCGCCTGTCGAGCCGCAGCATCCGGATGACCGTGCCCCCGAGACCGACACCCTGTTGCTTGACGCCGACACGGAGCAGGATGCGGTGATCGCGCAGATCGCGGCCGGCAACTCTGTCGTCGTCAAGACGCTGCCCGGCACGGGCGGCACGCAGACGATCGTGAACGCGCTCGGAAGTCTTGTCGGTCAGCACAAGCGCGTGCTTGTGGTGAGCCCGCGCCGTTCCAGCCTGCAGGGCATCTCCCAGCGGCTCGGCGACATCGGCCTGCCCGGTTTCGCCGTTTCGCCGTCGACCCTGCGCCGCGATCTGATCCGCTCCATCTCGCGCAACGAGAAGGCGAAGTCGCCGCAGCTGGGCGAGGTCGACGACGCGCTCGTGCGCCTGCGCAAGGTGCTGCTCGACTACCGGGTGGCGATCGCCCGCCGCGACCCCATGCTGGGCGTGTCCGTGCTCGACTGCCTCACCGAGTTGTCGCGTCTGGCGCTGCTGCCGACCCCGCCGTCGACGGTCGCGCGCCTGTCGCGCACCTCGGTGGAGCGTCTCATCGAGCGCCGCGACATGGCCGCGAAGGCGATGGTGGATGCTGCCGAGCTCGGCGAGTTCCGTTACGGCCCCGGCGACTCGCCCTGGTATGGCGCCAGTTTCGACACGAGCGAGCAGGCCACCATGGCGCACATGCTCGCCAAGCGCCTCAGTGAGAATGACGTTCCGAACCTGCTGCAGCGCGGCTCGGAGCTGATCAGCGCCACGCACATGCGACCGTTCGAGTCGATCACCGAACTGGGCGTGTATCTGCGTCTGCTGACGGACATCCGCGACACGCTCGACAAGTTCCAGCCGGTCGTCTTCGACCGCTCGCTGAGCGAACTGATCGCGGCGACCTCGGCGCGCAAGGACTCGCCCGAGATGTCGGGCGCGAACCGTCGCCGCCTGAAGAAGCTGGCGAAGGAGTACCTGCGTCCGGGTGTTTCCGTCGGAGACATGCACGAGTCGCTTGTGCGCATCCAGCAGCAGCGCCTGCTGTGGCAGCGCTACGTTGCGGCCGGGGTGCCGCCGCGCGTGCCGTCTGGCATCGCCTCCGTTCAGGTCGCGCACCAGCAGGTCGCGCATGACCTGAGCACGCTCGACCGCCCGCTCGGAACATCCGTCGTCGATCAGGAGCTCGTGAACCTGCCCATCGCGGATCTCCTCGCGAAGCTCGCCGGTCTTGCGGCAGAATCGGATGCCCTGGCGAACCTGCAGGAGCGGGCCCAGTTGCGCTCAACCCTGCAGGATCTGCAACTCGACCCACTGCTCACCGACCTCGCCCAGCGCCACGTCGAAGACGATCAGGTCGCCGCGGAGCTCGAACTCGCCTGGTGGCAGTCGGCGCTCGAGTCGCTTCTCGACGCCGACCGGGCGCTGCTCGGCGCGAATACGAGCGTGCTCGACCGCCTGGAGGCCGATTTCCGACTCGTCGACGAGGCACATGCGGCTGGCAGCGCACAACTGCTCGCCTGGCAGCTCGCCGAGAACTGGAGCATCGGGCTCGTCGACTGGCCGGAGGAGGCCACCGCGCTGAAGCAGTCGCTGCGCCGCGAGCACATCAGCTCAGAGCAGCTGCACGACGCGGCCCCGCACCTCTCCCGCACGGTCGCCCCCGTGTGGCTGGCGTCACCGTACGAGGTCGACCAGATCACGGATGCGATGCCCTTCGACACCGTCATCATCGTCGACGCCGGGGCGGTCACCCTCGCCGAGACGGTCTCCGCGATCCGCCGCGCCAAGCAGGTCGTCGCATTCGGCGACCCCGTCACGCAGACCCCGACCACCTTCACGACCGCCCTCACCGGCGAGACCCTCGCGGAGATCTCGGCCGAAGCATCCGAAGTCGCCGATGAGGACCTCGACGCCGTGCACGCCGACTCGGCGCTCGCCCGGCTCGGCTCGCTGCTGCCGACGCTCGCGCTCACCCGCAGCTACCGCGCCGGCGGCGAAGACCTCGCCGAGCTCGTCAACCGCCGCTTCTACGCGGGCAGGATCGAGTCGCTCCCGTGGGCGGGCAGCTTCCTCGGCCACGGCAGCCTGCGCATGGACCACGTCGCCGACGGCGTCGGCCTGCCGGACGAGGACTCGGGTGCCGTCGAAAGCCCCGACGCCGAAGTCGACCGCGTCGTCGAGCTCGTCATCGAGCACGCCAAGGCGCGCCCGGCCGAGTCGCTCATGGTCATCACGGCCAGCGAGAAGCACGCCGTGCGCGTGCAGCAGGCTGTGCTCTCCGCGCTGCCGGGCCGCACCGAGCTGAGCGAGTTCGTGCTCAGCGACCGCACCGAATCGTTCACCGTGTCGACCATTGAGCAGGCTGTTGCGCTGAGCCGCGACCGCGTCATCTTCTCCATCGGCTACGGGCGCACCCCGCACGGCCGCGTGCTCAGCGACTTCGGCTCGCTCGGACATCCGGGCGGCGAACGGCTGCTCGCCGTCGCCATGACCCGCGCCCGCCGCGGCATGGTCATCGTCACCTGCTTCGAGCCGGACGACATCGACGACAGCCGCATGGAGCGCGGCGCCGTCGCCCTCGCCGAGATCCTGGCCGACGCATCCGCCCGCACCACCGGCGAATTCATGCCCGACGACAGCGACCCCATGCTGGTCGACCTGGCGAAGCGGCTTGAGAAGCGCGGACTGCGGGTCGCCCTCGGCCACCGCGGAAAGCTCGGCCTGGTCACCTCATTCGGCGGCAAATGCCTCGCCATCGAGAGCGACACCGTGCTGCAGAACGGCAGCCTGCGCGAATCGCTGCGCCTGCGGCCGGAGCTGCTGCGCCGCCTCGGCTGGCACTACCTGCGCGTGCACTCCTTCGAACTGTTCAACAACCCGGATGCGGTGGCCGACCGGATCGTCGGCCTGCTGGGTGCAGGCCACGGCCCGGTGACCGAGCCGATTCCGGTGATCGCGTCGGCGTGATGGCCGAGCACGAGCCGGATGCTTCGGTGCCGGATGCCGAGAAGCAGCCTGCCCCGCGGCCGCGCGCACGAGTGCGCCGCCGGGTGACGACGCCTCCCGTTCCGGGTTCGGATCCGAACCCGGCGCAGGAGCCGCGCCGCCACCGCGACGGCGAGAACGACGAGCAACTCAAGCGCGACGTGCCGCCCCACTGGGGCTGAGCCTCACCCCGCGAGTCGAATCGCTACGGGTTACTCTGCTGGTTGAGGGGTCGCCGTCTACGGCGATCGTCTCGAAACCAGACCCCGCGCTACTCCGCGTGCTTGCCTGTTGCGTTGCCTGCCGCTTCTGATCGCGCGAGCAGGTCGCGGATGTCGGCGAGCAGGTCGAGCTCGGTGGGCGGCACCTCTTCTTCGGGTGCGCCCGCCTTGCGCTTGGCTTCGGCCCGCTCCTTGAGCTTGTTGATGGGCATCACGAGCGCGAAGTAGACGGCTGCGGCGACGAGCAGGAACTGGATGAGTGCGGCCACGATCGCTCCGAAGGCGAGCTCTGCGGTGCCACCGGCGGTCGTCGGGATCTCCACGATCCACGCCGTCTTGAGGTCCTCGGCGTTGAACAGCGCACCGAGTGCCGGGTTCAGTATCGACTCGACGAGCGCGTTGACGACCGCGGTGAATGCGGTGCCGACGACCACGGCGACGGCCAGGTCGATGACGTTCCCCCGCATGATGAATTCTTTGAATCCCTTGAGCATGAGCCGATCTCCTTATGACTTTGTGGAACTGCCTATGAGGAACTGCTTGTGCTGGCTGCGGGAGCCGCGGGGGTCGACGGTGAGGCCGCTTTTGTCGTCGAGGGTGTCGTCGACTGTGGCGCATCCTTCTTCGCCGAGCCCGACCGTGAATCCGTGCGGTAGAACCCAGACCCCTTAAAAGTAACGCCGATGTTGCTGAAAACCTTGAGCAACTCTGGCTTACCGCAGTTTGGGCATTCGGTGAGGGCGTCGTCGGTGAATGCCTGGTACTGGGTGAAGTCGTGGCCACAGGCGGCGCATCGGTAGCTGTAGGTGGGCACGGTCGTCCTAGCGTTGGGGGTTGTGTTGCTCAGAATGTGGTGATTCCGCCGGGGGTGACTGCCCCGTTCACGCTTTTGTCGTGGATCTCGGCGGGTACTTCGTCGACGACCTCGTTGTCGAACACAACAGCATAGACCGGCGGGCACTGCTCCATTGATCCGAGCATCCGGTCGTAGTATCCGCGGCCCCAGCCCATGCGCATCCCGCTGCGGTCGACGGATGCGGCGGGCACGATGATGAGGTCGACATCGTTGATGGCGATGGGGCCGAGCACGTCTCCGACGGCTTCGGGCATTCCGTAGGGGCCTTCTGTTTCGCTTTCGCCGTCGTCGACGACCCAGTCGAGCAGGCCGTCGTCGCGGGAGACGGGCAGCAGTACGCGGATGCCTTCACCGTTGGCCCAGTTGAGGTAGGGCCGGATGTTCGGCTCGTCGGATGCGGGCAGGTAGGCGGCGATGGATCGCGCGCCGAGTCGCGTGGTGAGTTCGCTGAGGTGCTCGGTGAGGTCGGCTGTGGCGGTGTCGCGTTCGGTGGCGGTGCGGATGCGGCGGCGTTCGCGAAGTTCGGCCCGCAGCGCACGCTTGCGGTTTGGCAGGTCGTCGTTCATGACAGCCATCCTACGGAACGGTACCCTGACACGTATGGCCTTCACGATCACCAAAGCCGTCATCCCCGCTGCGGGGCTCGGCACCAGGTTTCTTCCCGCCACCAAAGCGATGCCGAAGGAGATGCTGCCTGTCGTCGACAAGCCTGCCATCCAGTATGTGGTGGAGGAGGCGGTCGATGCCGGCCTCACCGATGTGCTGATGATCACGGGCCGCAACAAGAATGCGCTCGAGAACCATTTCGACCATGTGGGCGAGCTTGAGGCGACGCTGGAGCGCAAGGGCGACACTGAGCGTCTGGAGAAGGTCAACTTCTCTTCAGAGCTCGCGGACATGCACTATGTGCGGCAGGGCAACCCGCTCGGTCTGGGGCATGCGGTGCTGCGCGCGAAGATGCATGTCGGCAACGAGCCGTTCGCGGTGCTGCTGGGTGACGACATCATCGACGCGCGTGATGTGCTGCTGACGCGCATGATCGAGGTCCAGGGGCAGCGTGAGGCGAGTGTTGTGGCGCTGTTGGAGGTAGACCCGTCGCAGACGCACCTGTATGGCATCGCCACGGTCGAGCAGACCGATGAGGATGATGTGGTGCGCATCACCGGCATGGTGGAGAAGCCGCCGCCGGGGGAGGCGCCCTCGAATCTGGCCATCATCGGCCGCTACGTTCTCACGCCTGATGTGTTCCGCATCCTGGAGCGCACCAAGCCGGGCAAGGGCGGCGAGATCCAGTTGACGGATGCGCTGCAGACGATGGCTGAGGCGCCGGATGTGACGGGCGGGGTTTTCGGTGTCGTGTTCCGCGGCCGCCGCTATGACACGGGCGACCGCGCCGACTACATCAAGGCGATCGTGCAGCTCGCCGTCGACCGTGAGGATCTGGGCCAGGAGTTGCGCCCCTGGCTGAAGAGCTTCGTGGCGACCCTCGACTGAGGCGCACACTTAACCCATGGCCGCAGGAACGCCGACGCTCTCCGATGGTGCCGTCACGATTCGCCCGATCAGGGTGAGGGATGCGCGCGCGCTCGAGCGTGAGCTGCTCGACAACCGTTCATGGTTGAGCAAGTGGGAGGCGACCAGTCCGTACGGGCCGACCGAGTTCGACGCGCGCTTCAGCATCCGGAGTCTGCAGGCGCACGCACGCGCCGGGCATGGGCTGCCGTTCGTGATCGAACATGAGGGGCAGTTCGCGGGGCAGCTGAACGTGTCGGGCATCACCTACGGCTCGCTGGCATCCGCGACGCTCGGCTACTGGGTGTCGGAACGTTTCGCGGGCAAAGGGGTGACGCCGGCCGCGGTGGCCCTCGCGACGGACCACTGCTTCTTCGGCCTGGGCCTGCACCGCATGGAGATCTGCATCCGGCCGGAGAACGGGCCGAGCCTGCGCGTGGTGGAGAAGCTGGGGTTCCGCTACGAGGGGCTGCGGCGGCGGTACATCCACATCGACGGTGACTGGCGCGACCACTTCTGCTTCGCGCTCGTCGCCGAGGAGGTGCGCACGGGTGTGCTGCGGCGCTGGCGCGACGGCGCCGTTCCGGCGGCGAACGCCCGCATCCCCGAAGGCGACCTGCGGGCGGCAGGCCTCCGCCCCTAGCCCCCTCGCCGGTTGAGGAGCGACGAAGGAGCGTCTCGAAACCTCACCAACGAACAACCCGGCCCCCGATCGCCCGTGACACACCTGCCCGCCTGTGCCGCGCATCCGCTTGCCCCTCGTACCGTTGTCTCATGGGAATGGATGGGCTCAGTTCGAGTGTGGTGATCGCGCTCGCGGCTGTGCTCTGGTTGGCGTATCTGCTTCCCACGTGGTTCAAACGGCGCGAGTATCTGTCGACGGAGCGCAATGCGGTGCGCCTGCAGCAGACGCTGCGCATCATGGCTGAGACGGCCGAGGTCCCCGATCAGGTTCGGGTGGAGAGTTCGGCGCGCAGTGCCGCCGTGCAGGAGAAGATCATGCAGCGCGAGATGCAGCGTACGAGGGCGATTCAGAAGGCTCAGGATGCGGCGGCGGCCCGGGCGGCTGCGCGTCAGTTGGCGGAGTCGCGGCCTGCGATTGCCGCCGATGTGGCGCGTTCGTCGCAGTCGTCGCGCAGGCTCAGGCGTTCGCGTCTGGTGTCGACATTGGCGCTGATCGCGGCGCTGGTGGGTGTTGTTGTCGGCGTGGCTCAGTTGGCGGCGGGCACCGGGTGGGTGCTGCTGGCTGGTTCTGTTGTGGTCGCTGTGGGTGCCGTGGTGTTGTTGGCGCAGTTGGCTGCCGTGTCGCGGGCGCGCGCGCAGTTGGCGCAGGGCCTTGAGCGTTCGGCCCCGGTGGCGTCGCCTCTGCGTGACATGTTCCCGCAGCAGCAGGCGCTGGCTGCGGGTGGCGAGTGGACGCCCGTGCCGGTCCCGAAGCCGCTGTATCTGTCGCGGCCGGAGGCTCCGGCTGCCCCGCGTGTGACGTTCGCGGATGCTGCGGCTCGCCTGGCGAGGCCTGCCGCGTCGACGGTGACCCCGGATGCTGTTCCCGATCATGCGGCGGAGCTGCGGGATGCTGCGGCGCGCTCCGAGCAGGCGCTGCGGGACGCACAGCAGCAGACGACACGCATCGCGCCCGCACCCGCCGTGGAGGTCCCCGCGGAGACGAGCCGCTTCGCTCGGATGGGCATCATCGACGACGCGGAGCTGGCCCCTGTGGCCCTCGATGAGGCGCTGCGCCGTCGTCGCGCGGTCTGAGCATCCGCTTTCACTGAGTTGCCTCCAGGTGCTCTTCGTGCGCCCGTTCGCCAGCAGTTAGGGGCAACTCACGGGCGGACGGCCGTGTTCGGGGCGGCTGGTGCGAGGTGTTATCGTAGTTACCGCACTAGGGCCCTTGGCGCAGTTGGTAGCGCGCCTCGTTCGCATCGAGGAGGTCAGGAGTTCGAATCTCCTAGGGTCCACCAGTGTCAGCCAGCAAACCCTCGGTCTTCGGCCGGGGGTTTGCTGCGTTGTGGGCACGTGCGCGTGGCGACGGCTGTGCTTTGTCGCGACGGCGGTGAAACGTTCTGCAGCCGTCGCGACAAAGTGCAGCCGCGGTTTCAAGAGAGGCGCCTCAGTGCTCCGGATGTCCTGGCCGGGGAGATGACCTGGCATGCAAGTCTCGTCCATACTGTAGCTATGGAGCGAGAGAGCCAGCGCAACCGAGGGCGGTTGTCGGGGCACGTTTACGACAGCATCAAGGAGCGACTTCTCGATGGCGACTACCCCGCGGGGTCCCGGGTGTCGGTTGAGGCGCTGCGCGCCGAGTTCACTGTGAGCAAGCAGCCCATCATGGAGGCCCTGCGTCAGCTGGCGGCGGACGGCATCGTCGAGATTCTTCCCCAGATCGGATGCGTCGTGGTCGGCTATTCGCCGCGTGACGTGGAGGACTTCTTCGAGATCTTTGCCGCATTCGAGGGAGCACTGGCGGGCGCCGCAGCCCAGCGTCGAACCCCTCGCGACGTCGAGGGCCTCCAGCGTGTGCTTGACTCCGTCACCGCGAGAAGCAACCGCGCCGGCCACGATGAGTCCGCGACCTACCGTCGCGAGAACAGGGAATTCCACGCGGCCATCCACCGCATCGTCGCCTCGCCGATCATGGCCGATTCGAGCCGCCGGCTGTGGGATCTGAGCGACTTCCTCATCAACACGACGGGCACGCCGCTGCCTCTCAGCTATGTGACGTCGGAGCGGCATCGCGAGCACGGAGAGATCGTGAAGGCCATTGCCGACGGCGATGCGGGCAAGGCTCGTGCTCTCATGGAGGCGCACATCCGCGAGACGCCCAAGCACATCGCGGGCGGCGCGACGACCGCATCCGCAGCATCCGCGTCCTGAACATAAGTCCTTAACATAAAAGGCAGCGCCCGAGCCGAAGCCCGAGACGCTGCCTTTGTGAGTTGGCTGCCGGATGCGCTCAGTTCTCGAGCGGGTTGTCTGCGCTGTTGCGGAACGCCGCCTCCTTGCGGCCCCAGCCGCCGGGGATGAGGGCGACGGAAACGACCGAGATGGCGCAGACGATCATGAGGTACACGACCACCGCCTGCCAGCCGCCTGCGGCGAGGAGCGCGACGGCGATCGTGGGAGCGAAGGCGGGGCCCGCGATCTGCGAGATCGTGTACCCGACCGAGGCGCCCGTGTAGCGCACCTCTCGCGTGAAGATCATCGCGAAGAGCGAACCGGTGACTCCCGCCGACGGTGCCATGGCGATACCGAAGATCAGCGTGACCGCGAGGGCGAAGGCCCACGGGTTGCCCGTGTTGATGAGCACGAAGCCGATCGGTGTGGCGATGAGCATGAGTACGGCGCCAAGGAAGTACATGGTCTTGCGGCCGTACCTGTCAGAGAGCGAGCCGAACACCGGGTACAGGATCACGGCCACGATGGCGGCGAAACAGACGCCTGCCAGCGCCGCGGTGCGGTCGATTCCGACGCCGCCGCTGTAGTTCACGAGGAACGCCATCGTGATGTACGCGAGCACGCCCTGGCTGAGATAGGTGCCGGCAACAAGGAGGATTTCGCGCCAGTGTCGACGGAAGGCCACGACGAGGGGAACCTTGACAATCTCTGACTTCTCGCGCGCCGCAGCGAACGCCGGGCTTTCGCTGAGCGACAAGCGGATGAACAGGCCGACCGCCACCAGAAGGATGCTGAGGATGAACGGCACGCGCCAACCCCACGAGAAGAAGTCTTCATCGGGCAGCTGCGCGACCAGGAGGAACGCGAGCGTCGCGAGGAACGTGCCGGCCGGGGCGCCCATCTGCGGGAACGCCCCGTAGAAGCCGCGCTTGCCGAGAGGTGCGTGCTCCACGGCCATGAGGGTCGCGCCGCCCCATTCGCCGCCGACCATGAGGCCCTGGAACAGGCGAAGCACCGTGAGGAGGATGGGGGCCAGGATGCCGATCTGCGCGTGGCCGGGGAGGAGGCCCATGAGGAGGGTGGCCAGCCCCATGCCGAGGAGCGAGATGACGAGCATCTTCTTGCGACCGACGCGGTCACCGAAGTGGCCGAAGATGATTCCGCCGAGGGGGCGCGCCAGGAAGCCCACGCCGAAGGTGGCGAAGGAGAGCAGCGTGCCCATGAGCGGGGTGGAGTCGGGAAAGAAGATCTGGGGGAAGACCAGAGCCGCGGCGGTGCCGTAGATGAAGAAGTCGAAGTATTCGACTGTTGTGCCGATGAAGCTTGCGCTGGCGACCTTCAGCGGTGACGTACCGCCAGCTTTCTTTGCTGCGACCGGTGTCGTCGTTGTCATGGGTTTTCCTCTCTGAAAACTCACTCGCATGCTAGCGGGTTAGTTAGGAAAGAATAGGCCCGCCGGAGCGCGATGCGCAACCCACCAGATAATTGATCCCCGTCTCGACCCATGGCGATGCGCGTCTTGCATGCTAGTATGCAACACGGAGATTGTTCCACCGGGGTCAGCGACCCACATCTCGAAGGAGAGAGCGAATGACAGCATCCACTGAATTCGACACCGACGTCATCGTCGTGGGAACCGGGCCTGCGGGTGCGGCCACCGCTCTGGCGCTCGCCGACTACGGCGTGAAGACCCACGTGGTGTCCAAATGGAACTGGCTCGCCAACACGCCCCGCGCGCACATCACCAACCAGCGTGCGATGGAAGTACTGCGCGACCTCGGCATAGAAGACGAGGTCACCCGACTCGCCACCCCGTGGGAGCACATGGGTGACACCATGTTCACCACCAGCCTCGTCGGTGACGAGATTGCGCGCATCCGCACCTGGGGCACCGGCGACAAACGCTACGGCGACTACCTGCAGGGCAGCCCCTGCACCATGCTCGACATCCCGCAGACCCTCATGGAGCCCGTGCTCGTCAAGAATGCGGCAGCCCGTGGGGCGGATGTCTCGTTCAACACCGAATATCTGTCGCACGAGCAGGATGAGACCGGTGTGACGGTGCGGCTGCTCAACAAGCAGAGTGGCCAGGAATACACGCAGCGCGCCCGCTACCTTGTCGGTGCCGACGGAGCCAAGTCGAAGGTTGCCGAAGAGCTCGGCCTGCCCTTCGAAGGCGAAGTCGCCCGCGCCGGCACCGTCTACATCCTCTTCAACGCCGACCTGCGCCAACACGTCGAGCACCGCCCCAGCATCCTGCACTGGATCATGAACCCCGCCGCGTCGATCGGCGAGATCGGCATGGCCACGTTCCGCGCGATCCGGCCCTGGGATCAGTGGATTCTCGGGTGGGGCTTCGACATCGACGCCGGCGAACCCGACCTCAGCGACGAGTTCCTTCTCAGCCAGATCCGCACCCTCACCGGGATTGCCGACCTTGAGGTCGACATCGAGCGCAAGATGATCTGGTACGTCAACCAGCAGCACGCCGAGCTGTACCACCGCGGCCGCGTGTTCTGTGCCGGGGATGCCGTGCACAGGCATCCACCGAGCTCAGGACTCGGCTCCAACACCTGCATGCAGGATGCGTTCAATCTCGCCTGGAAGCTCGCGTTCGCCGTCAAGGGCTGGGCTGACGAGACGCTGCCTGCCAGCTACTCCGACGAGCGGGTGCCCGTCGGGCGGCAGATCGTGGCCCGCGCCAACCAGTCCCGCAAGGATTACGCCCCCGTGCGCGCCGCGATCTCCGACTCCGAGGCCAGCGACCCGCTCGCGGCGGGGCTCAAACGGCTGCGCTCCGCAACGCCCGAAGGTGTGGCCGCCCGCAAGGCCCTCCACGCGGCGCTCGAACTCAAGAACACCGAGTTCAACGCGCAGGGTGTCGAACTGAACCAGCGCTACGAATCGAGCGCCGTCATCCCCGACCCCACCCTCGGCGACGAGGAGTGGCAGCGCGACCGTCAGCTCCACCTGCAGGCCACAACGCGGCCGGGGGCCAAGCTTCCTCACGCGTGGCTCGTCAACGAGAAGGGCGTGCGCGTCTCCACCCTCGACGTCACGGGCCACGGCCTCATGTCGCTCGTCACCGGAATCTCCGGCGCGGCCTGGGCAGAAGCCGCCCACCGCATCCGGGCCCCCTACCTGCGCACGGTCGTGGTCGGAGAACCCGAACACGCAGACCTCTACGGTGACTGGAATGCGGTCAGCGAGATTGATGAGGCGGGGGCTATTCTGGTGCGCCCCGACGGTTACATCGCATGGCGGCAGCCCGCAGCCGTGCTCGACGCAGAAGAGGCGTACCGGCAGCTCACGGCAGCGCTTTCGAAAGTCCTCGGCACGCCCGAGGGGAACGGAGAAAACTCATGACCCAGCAGCCATTCACATCCGTCTGGTCGGATCTCGCCGCAGTCGAATACAGCCAGGGCTACAAGGAGGCCGGCGGCTACCGCACCCGGTACCTGCACGCGGGCGACACCTCCAAGCCGACCCTCATCATGATGCACGGCATCACCGGACACGCTGAGGCGTACTCGCGCAACCTCCGTTCGCACTCTGAGCACTTCTCGTGCTGGGCGATCGACTTCATCGGTCACGGGTACTCGTCCAAGCCCGAGCATCCGCTGGAGATCAAGCACTACATCGACCAGGTGCTGTCGTTCATGGATGCGATCGGCGTTGAGAAGGCCTACTTCTCGGGCGAATCCCTTGGCGGCTGGGTGGCCGCGAAGATCGCCCAGCTCTACCCTGAGCGGGTCGAGCGAGTCGTGCTCAACACGATGGGGGGCACGATGGCGAACCCGCAGGTGATGGAGCGCCTCTACACGCTCTCGATGGCTGCCGCAGAAGACCCCTCGTGGGAGCGGGTGAAGGCGCGGCTGGAGTGGCTGATGGCCGACCCGAGCATGGTGACGGATGACCTCATCAAGACCCGGCAGGCGATCTTCCAGCAGCCTGACTGGAAGATGGCGTGCGAGATGAACATGGCGCTGCAGGACCTGGAGACGCGCAAGCGCAACATGATCTCGGATGACGACCTGCGGGCCGTCTCCGTGCCGGCCATGGTGCTGTGGACCACAAAAGACCCGTCAGGCCCCGTCGATGAGGGCCGCCGCATCGCGTCGCTCATCCCCGGCGGCAAGCTCGCGGTGATGGAGGAGTGCGGTCACTGGCCGCAGTATGAAGACGCCGAGACGTTCAACCGTCTGCACCTGAACTTCCTCCTCGGCAACGACGACCCGCAGGTGAAGAATCCCATCGAGGGTGGTGCCTCATGACGCTCGCGCTGGTGACGATGTCGCACAGCCCCCTGCTGGAGTTCGTCGACCCGCCCGCCGAGGTCAAGGCGCAGGTCGAGGTGGCCTTCGAGGCCGCGCGGGCATTCGTGAAGGACTACGACCCCGACCTGGTGATCAACATCGGGCCAGACCACTACAACGGGTTCTTCTACGACATCATGCCGCCGTTCTGCATCGGCTATGAAGCGGTCGCGATCGGCGATTTCGGCACGCAGGCCGGCGCTCTGGATGTTCCCAAGGAGCTCGCAGCAGAACTCACCGATTACCTCATGCACCGCGACATCGACATGACAGTGTCTCTGCGCATGGAGGTCGACCACGGTGCCGTGCAGCCGATGGAGATCATCTACGGCGACATCACGGCAAAGCCGATACTGCCGATCTTCGTCAACTCGGTGGCGCCTCCCTTCACGCCGCTTCGACGCATCCGGCAGCTCGGTGAAGGCATCGGTGCTTTCGTCAAGGAGCACCTCGCCGACAAGAAGGTGCTCATCATCGGGTCGGGTGGGCTTTCGCACGAACCCCCCGTGCCGCAGATCGCCACGGCGACCCCCGAGGTGCGCCAGTCGCTTCTCGGAGGTGGCCGCCACCTCACGCCCGAGGCGCGGGATGCGCGGCAGCAGCGCGTGATCAGCGCAGCGAAGGACTTCGCCGCCGGAATCAACGTGGTCAAGCCGCTCGCCCCCGAATGGGATCGGGAGCTCATGCGCATTCTCGCGACGGGCGACCTCTCGCCCATCGACGAGTGGAGCCCCGATGAGATGACCGAGGTCGCAGGCAACTCCTCGCATGAGGTTCGCACGTGGATCGCCGCCTACGCGGCCCTCGGTGTCGTCGGCGAATACACGGTCGACTACTCCTTCTATCGGCCGATCCCCGAGTACATCGCCGGCTTCGGCGTCACCATCGCGTCGCTGAAGTAGCTGGACTCCGCCCGGGCTGAGGCGTTTTCTGCGGTTCGAGGCGCTTGAACCCACCGCGGCGGTTGTCGCCTCGAACCGCCGAAAACAGCTCGCGGCTCGAGCGGCGCGCCTCAACTCTCCGGGATGGGCTCCTTCGGCAGCTTGCGCACGCGCGCACGCCGCCGTCGCCGCTCGGGGATCATGGAGCGCATCTCCTCGAGTCGGCCGAAGCACAGCATCCGGTCGCCCGCCTCGAGCAGTACGTTCTTGCGGGGGTTCGGGATGACCTGGGTGCCGCGGTGGAGGGTGAGCACGGTGATGTCTCGCTCCCACAGCCCCGATTCGCCGAGAGTCTTGCCCACCAGGTCGGCGTTGGTGTGCACGAGCAGTTCGGCGACGCCGTAGCCGGTTGAGACGCTGAGCCTCTGGCGCACGTCGATCTCGGGGAAGGCGACCTGGTTGGCGATGAAGTCGATGATGGCGCCGGCCACGTCGAGCCCGGTGGCCGTCTCGATGCCCTGAAGGCCGGGCGAAGAGTTGACCTCCATGACGAGCGGCCCGTCGTTGCCTTCGAGCATGTCGACGCCCGCGACGCGCAGACCCATGATCTGAGCGGCCCGCACGGCCGCCTGCTCGTATGCGGGCGTCAGTTCGACCGGCTCGACGGTGCCGCCGCGGTGCACATTCGACCGGAACTCGTCACCGACTGCGACGCGCCGCATGGCCGCGACAACACGGTCACCGACGACGAGGGCCCGGATGTCCCTCCCGCGGCTCTCCGAGATGAAGCTCTGGATGAGCACGTTCTGTTTGGTGGAGTGCAGTGTCTCGATGATGGCTTCGGCGATCTTCACTTCGGGGGCGAGGATGACCCCGATGCCCTGAGTGCCTTCGAGCAGCTTGATGACGACGGGCGCGCCGCCGACGCGTTCGATGGCGAGTCGAACATCCGCTCTGCTGTGCACGAAGGCGGTGGCGGGCATGCCGATGTTGTGGCGCGAGAGGATCTGGGTTGCGCGCAGTTTGTCGCGTGAGTTGGTGATGCCGTTGGCGGTGTTGGGCGTGTACACGTCCATCTGTTCGAACTGGCGCACGACGGCGGTGCCGAAGTAGGTGATGGAGTTGCCGATGCGGGGCAGTACGGCGTCGTAGTCGGAGAGCAGCCGGCCGCGGTACTGCAGGTCGGGTTCGTCACCGGAGAGGTCGATCGCGAAGCGCAGTGTGTTGAGCACTTTCACGTTGTGGCCGCGCTGCACGGCTGCCGCGCGCAGCCGCTGCGTCGAGTACGCCTGTGGGGCACGCGAGAGTATTGCAAGTTTCATCGTGAACCCCTGCCAAGATGGTGTTTGTGAGAGACGACCTCCATTCAAGCACCATCGTGGGATGGCGCGAATGGGTGAGCCTGCCCGATATCGGCGTGCCGTGGGTGAAGGCGAAGATCGACACGGGTGCGCGCAGTTCTGCGTTGCACGCCTTCGATATCGAGGAGCTCGATGGCGGTGAGCGGGTGCGCTTCTGGGTGCGCCCGTGGCAGCGTTCTGTCGAGGATGTGGTGCAGGTGGAGTGCGCGGTGCACGACCGCCGAAGGGTGCGCAGTTCGTCGGGGCACAGTGAGGAGCGCTTCGTGGTGCTGCTCGATGTCGAGATCTTCGGTCGCACGGTGACGGCCGAGACGACGCTGAGCAATCGCGACCAGATGGGGTTCCGGATGCTCATTGGCCGTCAGGCGCTGAGGCAGGGTTTCGTGGTGCATCCGGGCAGGTCGTTTCTGGCGGGGCGCGCGCCGAAGCTGATCCGTCGCCGCAACCGCGATCACGCGTAGACGGCCTCATCCCGCACAAAGCATCGACGTAGTGTTTGCACGACTTAGTACTTGCATAGTCCTATATATGTGTGATCTCATATCACCATGAGCTTGAAACACGCGGTCCTCGGCCTCCTCGACCTCTCGCCGCTGAGCGGCTACGACCTCAAGAAGGCATTCGACGGCACAGTCGCGCACTTCTGGTCAGCCGACCAGGCGCAGATCTACCGCACCCTGACCGCGCTCGTCGATGCCGAGCTCGCCGCCATCGAGGTCATCGAAGGCGACGGGCGACCGAGCCGCAAGGTGCACCACGTCACCGAGGCGGGCCGCGCCGAGCTCGACCGCTGGTTGCAGGCCGACCCAGAGCCGGCGGTCGCCCGCAACGGCTTTCTCGCCAAGGTCTTCTTCTCGCCACGCCTCGACGATGACGGGGTGCGCCGGATGCTGGCTGCGCGTCGTACCGCAGTCGAGGGGTCGCTGGGGATGCTCACCGCGCTCTCCGAGGAGGAGGGCGAACCGTCGAGCCGAGAGGAGCGCCTGCGCCTGGCGACCCTCCGCAACGGGATCGCGCACGGCAGGGCCGAACTGGGCTGGCTTGACGAGATCGAGAAGGAACTCTCCTGATGCATGTCCTCGAAGCGCATGACGATGCCGACACGAGCACACTCTTCCTGCACGGCGGCAATGTCGCCGGCTGGATGTGGACGGAACAGGTCAGCGGCCTGCCCGAGCATCACTGTCTGGTTCCCGACCTGCCCGGCTTCGGGGCATCCGCCGACCTCGACTGGACTTCGCTCGCCGACGTCGCCGACCGGCTCGCCGAGCTCGTGCGGCGGCGGGCGCGCGGCGGGAGGGCGCACATCGTGGGGCTCTCCCTGGGCGCGGTGATCGGCACGGTGCTCACGGCACGGCATCCGGATGTCGTGCGCTCGGCCATGCTCACGGGGGCGACCCTGACCGGGGTCACCGGGGCGACGCGCACCTTCGGCCTCCTGCAGCTGAAGGTGTGGGAGAAGCGCTGGTACTGGGCGGCGCAGGCCCGCACGTTCCAGATGCCGGCTGACACTGTCGACGTGTTCATCGAGACGGGGATGGGAATCCGCAGGGCGACCGCGGAGGCCATGATGCGCGAACTCTACGACGGGGTGGCCGCGAGCGAACTCGACGGCCTGCGTGGCGTGCGTATGCCGATACTGGCGCTCGCCGGCGAACGCGAGCCACGCCTCGCTCACAACGACCTCGCCGAGCTGGTGTCGCGCTCAGAGCTGGTGACGGCCCGCGTCGTGCCGGGCATGCATCACGCGTGGAATGCCGAGAACCCAGAGCTGTTCAACGCGGTCATGCGCGAGTGGCTCCTCGACGGGCGGGTGCACCCCGAGCTGCTCGCCCCCTGACGACGGCAGCAGGACGACAGCAGCGTGACGACAGCAGCGTGACGGCAGCAGCAGGTTCAGGCGGGCGGCCGCCGTGGTGCGCGTCGCGGTGGGGGAGGCGGCACCTGCTTCGCCGCGCTGACTTCGGAGAGCGGGATGGTCACGGGCCCGCGCCGGGTCTCCACGGTGCAGTCGTCGTCGCTGCGAGCGATGAGTTCACCGAGCGCATCGCTGAAGCCTCCGGGGATGCGCCGCCGCACGGTCATCCGGGTCCCCAGCGGAACCGCCCTGATGAGGTCCACCGGATGCGTCATGACGCCAGCCTATTGGCGTTGTCAGGTGGGCCGGGGCTGACATCTGGCCCTCATGCGCTGCGTGAAATGCGGCGGGCGGATGTTCGTTACGGTTGAGAGGTCGAAAGGGTCAGGCAGTGTCAGCAGTGAGTGGTGCAGAGCCCGCACGTCGCTTCGGCGGCTTCGGGGTGTTCGTCATTGTCGCCGGTATCGTGATGGCGCTCTGGGTGTCGTTCGGGCGGGCGCTGTTCGGGGTGGCCGGTGAGCTCACCCCGGTGTTCGCGATCACGATCGGTTTTGCGATCGGCGCGCTGCACTTCTTCGGCGGCAAGGCGATCATGCGCACGGCGCGACTCGGCAGGCACACGCGGGTGCAGACCTATGTGACGCTCGGCCTGTCGTGGTTCTGCGGCATCCTGTTCGGCTTCATGATTCCCGACGTGACACCGTCGGGCCTGCAGACGATTCTTTCGGGCGGCGAGGAGCCCGGGCTGAGTATCGCTGTGGGGTTGGCGAATCCGCTCGGGATCGTCTGCATCACGGCATCCGTCTTCACGCTCGTCTTCGCCCATAATGACACTCGCGAGCCCGTCAATGAGGATGACGACGAGTTCGTCCTCGACTGAGGCCGGCCGCTCGAGGCGCGCCGGCTCAGCACTGAGGCATGCCGGCTCAGCGTTGCGGCACGACCGTCAGCACGCGGGTCACGAACTCGTAGTACGACTCCATGAAGCCTCCGAGGAACGCGGCGGTTCCGTCGTTGCTGACTTCGCCGTCGTCGGCGATGAGCCCCTCGGTGATGTGGATGTACGCCTCAGGAGAGTTCATCTGCGGTGAGTTGCAGAAGCTGAGCACGCTGCGCAGGTTCTGCTGGGCGACGGCGGTGCCGATCTGGCCGATCGAGCCGCCGATCACGGCGGATGGTTTGCCTGCGAACGAGTTCTGCCCCCACGGGCGGCTCGCCCAGTCGATGGCGTTCTTCAGCCCGCCCGGGATGGCCCGGTTGTATTCGGGGGTCACGAACAGCAGGGCGTCGACGGATGCGATGGCATCCTTCAGCGCGCGGCCCTCCGGTGGGTAGTCGGCGTCGTAGTCGTAGCTGTACAGCGGCAGGTCGCGGATGGGGATCTCGACGAATTCGAGGCCGTCTGGCGCGAGCCTGATGAGCGCCTTCGCGAGGCGCCGGTTGACGGATGCCTTCGCCAGGCTTCCGACAAAATATCCGACCGTGTAGGGCGGTTCGTGGTGGTGGACCTCAGCCATGATGCGTTCCTCTCGCTCGCTCAGAACGCCGGCGGGTCGGCCCGCCGACTGCTCATCACGCTAGACCTGCGGGGGTGCGCCGTACAGGCTTGGGGCTCGCTTTCCCGGCATCGTCACGGGATGCGCGCCGCGGGCCTCAGATGAGGTGCACCTTCAGGCGAGCGCTTCGACCTTGCTGCGCAGTTCGGCGTCGCTCGGCTCCACCAGGTGGCTGGCGTCGGGGAACACGATCACGGGGATGTTGGTGCGTCCGCTGATGGACTGCGCCACCTGCGCTGCGTCGACGTCCGCTTCGAGGTCGATGTATGTGTAGTCGGTGCCGAGCTCGTCGAGAAGTTTCTTGGAGCGGCGGCAGTCTCCGCACCATTCGGCGCCGTACATGGTGATCTTCTGGCTCATGCTGAGGGGGAACGTGCGAGCGTGGGCAGGAATTCCGCCGCCCCCTCAGGTTCGATCGCCGCCAGCACGCGCCGGCGCAGCGCGTTCGAGCGTTCGGCGAATCCGCGTTGCCGCTGCACGTATTCGGCTTTGCCGTCGGGCGTTTCGATGGCGACGGGTGTGTAGCCCCAGTCGCGCAGGTCGTATGGCGACGCCTCCATGTCGAGGGTGCGGATGTCCCGGGCCAGTTCGAAGCTGTCGAGCAGCAGTTCGCCGGGCACGAGTGGCCCCAGCTTGGCGGCCCATTTGTATACGTCCATGCCGGCGTGCAGGCATCCGGGTTGTTCCAGTTCGGGCTGGTTGTCGCGGGTGGGGCGCAGCTTGTTGAGGGGGAGCGCGTCGGGGGTGAAGAACCGGTAGGCGTCGAAGTGGCTGCAGGTGATGCGGCTGGTTTCGACGACGGCGTCGGTGCCGTCGGGGCCGAGTCGCAGTGGTACCTCGTGTCGTGTGCTGTCGGACCTGTAGGCCATCGCCCATTCGTGCAGGCCGAAGCATCCGAAGTTTGCGGGTCTCGCTGCGGTGCGCCCCAGGAGTGTTGCGATGAAGCGGATGCTTCGGCCTCTCGCCTGCAGCAGGGCTTCTGTGTCGACGACCAGGCTGTCGCCTTCGTCTGCTCGGCGGTACCACTTCCATCCGGCGCGTTCTTTGCCCGCGGCACCCTCGAGCGTGACGCCGGCGCCCGGATGCCAGCGACGCAGCAGTGAGGGTCGCAGCGGGTAGTAGGTGAACAGAAAGTCTTCGACGGGGTGTGTGGTGCCGGCCTGCTGGCGCGCGCGCCACCCGGCGGTGAACGCGTCGGCCCGCTGCTGGTGCGCCTGCTCGCGTTCGCGCCATTCGGTCTCACGCATCCTGCCCCCTTTCCGTCCCCTCTATCTTCGCCCCGCGGCCGTATCGACGCACCCCGAGTATGCTCGCCGGATGACACGCGATGAGTTGCTCGAGTTGTGTCTGTCGTTGCCGCAGGCGGTGGAGACGTTCCCGTTCGGCGAGGAGCTAAGTGTCTTCAAGACGAGTGGTAACGGCAAGATCTTCGCGCTCAGCGCCCTCGACGCCGAGCCGTTCAGCGTCTCGCTGAAGTGCGACCCCGAAGAGAGTCTGGCTTTGCGGGCGGAGTTTGCGCAGATCACGCCCGGGTATCACCTCAACAAGAAGCACTGGGTGACGGTCGCGCTCGATGGCGGTGTGCCCGATGAGCTCGTCGAGCAGCTGATCCGTGCCAGCCACGCGCTGGTGCGCCCCCGCATCCCTGCTGGTTGAGTAGCGCGGTGGAGCTTGGGACAGGCGCGAAGCGGCTGTGCGACCCCAGCGCCGACTGAGCCTGCGAAGGAGGTTACGCCAGCGAGCGCATCGAAACCGCACCCCCGAGCATCGTCACCCCGCATTCTGCGGGCAGCACGACGTTGGCGGGTGACGCCGCCTGCGGTCAGGCAAGCTCCACAACGGCCTGCACGGGCGCATGGTCCGACGGCCAGCCGCCTTCGTACCGCGTCACGTTGACGGCGGCTTGCAGCACGGCGATGCCGGGTGTGACGAGGATCCAGTCGATGCGCTTGCGGTCGTGCCGGGGCGCTCGGTAGTTCGGGAATGTGCCCCATGCTTCGCTGAGGCGCGTCTCGGCGGCATCCCAGGCATCCAGCAGCAGGCCCTGCCCGGTGAGGGCGTCGTACGGGTCGGTGTCGGCATCCGTGTTGAAGTCGCCGGTCATGATGGTGGGCAGCGGCGAGGACTTCACGATCTGTCGCAGTACGTCGGCGGATCTCAGTCGCGAGATGCGCGAGCGGTTGTCGAGGTGCGTGTTCACGGCCTGGAATTCGGTGCCTGTCGCGAGGTCGTGGAACACCGCATCGACCACGAGCCGCGGGGTGCGGTTGCCCCAGGTGGTGGAGCCTGGCACGTCCGGGGTGTCGGAGAGCGCGGTCTGCCGCCAGTCGAGCAGGCGAAGCCGCCGGGTGTCGTAGAGGATGGGGCAGCCTTCGCCGCCCTTGTTTTTCTCGCGCCCGTAGCCGACTGAGCGGTAGTGCTCGCCGAGCGCGTGCCGCACGAAGTTCGCCTGGTCGAACAGTGCTTCCTGCACGCCGAGCAGCGCGGGCTGTTCCGCCGCGAGTAGTCGTTTGAGCAGCGGTTGGCGGTGCACCCACCGGTCGGGGCTGCGCGGCATGAGGTGCGGCAGGCGCCGGCGGATGTTGAAGCTCATGACGTGCAGGTCTGGCGCCTCGACGGGGCCGATGAGTGCGGTGTCCGTCATGCCGTCAGCCTACGGGGCGAGCCACGCGTGGGCCGTGTACTTTGTCCGCGGCGAAACGGGGCGCAGCGAAACGGGGCGTAGCGTACTGGCGATTTCATTGGTCGTGATTCAGGATGGCCTGATGACTCCAACACCTCTCGCCGAGCCCGATATGGCTGCTGCCGCCGAGCTGTGGCGCGCCTACTGCGAGGCGGTTCCGGGGGTTGGCGACGAGCATCCGTCGGTGGAGGGTTTCGGCGATTCGGCTGAACTTGCCGATGAGTTGCTGGCGCTGGTGGTGGAGGGCCGCAAGACGGCGACCGCCACTCTGGTGGCCGAGTTCGCGGCGGATGAGCAGCCGCTTCCGCGGATCGGCGGGTACTGGATCGCCTGCGATGGCCGCGGCGCGCCGCAGGTGGTGTTGCGATCGACGGAGCTGCGGCTGGGCACTGTGGAGAGTGTCGATGATGCTTTCGCGCGGGATGAGGGCGAGGGCGATCGCACGCGCGACAGTTGGCTGGCCGACCATCTGCGGTACTGGCGGCGGGTGACGGATGCCCGGGGCATCCGGTGGTCGGACGACATCGAGGTGATCTTTGAGCGCTTCGAGGTGGTGTGGCCGCTCGCCGCACCCAAGCCGGTTGAGTAGCGCGCCGCAACGCGCACGAGGTTCAGTTGTGGCGGATGCTCGTATGTTTCGTCGGCAGGCGGGCGTCAGACGGCTTGGTGCGCTTGGACAATCCCTCGCAGGGCAGGAAAACTCCGGCTGACTGTGACCCACAGGGCGCGCTCGGCTGGGGTGACGCTCACAGCGGCACGGCTTCGTTGAGGATCGTGCTGTCCCGCACGGGGTCTAGTGGGTGCCGCGAGACGACATCGACGTCGCGCCCGATCAACTGCTCCATGTCGATCTCGAACTGGGCGAGATCGAAGAGGCTGGCGTTCGTCGAGGGCGTGACGAGCAGGTCGACATCACTCAACTCGTTCTCGGCGCGCCGGGCAACGGAACCGAAGACGGAGACCTCCGTGATGTTGTTGAGTGCGGCGAGGCGGCGGATCAGCTTGCCGCGGGCCTGGAGCTCGTCCAACAGTGTTCCTGCCGCAGTGGCACTACCTCTGGCGAGGCTGCGAAACTGCTCGAATGGCACGAGCACGGACTCGGGCCGCCGATGCGAGCCGATGGTCACGGGGGAAGCTGATCTTGGCGCGAGCCGGAATGTTCGAAGGATCTGCGACAGGCCCGAACGCGCGTCGGCGACCGTGGTGACGGTAATCGGTTGCGGAGCTGTCATGGCTTAACCGTACTGAGCAACGTAAAAGATGCCCATAAAGATGTACATCCATGTGCGCTCCGATGCTCCGTGAGGTAGCGGCGTCAGCCCGCGGTGACTTGTTGAGTTGGGGCCGTGGACTCCTGGGGTGAGACCGCGACAGCCTCACCCCGTGTGGTCTCACTCGGCGAGCATCGTCCAGCCGCCGTCAGCCTTGACGCTGATCACAGAAGGGCCTGAGCTCAGCGGCACGGTGCCAGAGTATGTTCCGATGTCGTTGATGAGCAGTCCCGGCGAGAATGCCTTGCCCGTCTCTTCAGCCACGATGAAGTTGCGCGAGCCTGCATGACTCGCCGTGAGCTTGCCGGATGAACCGTCGAACAGGTAGACGGCGTCGCCGACTCCGGATGCAGCGAGCGCGGGTGCTGCGGAGATGGGCGAGATGGTGATGCTCCAGTTGCCATCCGCGTTGATCTCGAGGGTGGTTCCCTCGCTCAATGTGTTGAAGCCGAAGGCGGTCACCCCAGAGTAGGGGCCGATGGTGTTGATGAGTAGATCACCGGTCGGCCCGTTGGCGGCGTCGAGCACGTTGATGATGAAGTTCCGTGCACCATCATGCGTCGCCGTGACGATGCCGATCGTGGCGCCCTCGGGCAGTGTTACTAGGTTGTCTCCTGCGCCCGACTGCGTGATGGGTTCGAACGTGCCGAAGGCTTCATCCGCCCAGCTGTGCACGTTCTCGGTTTCTTCGACGGGTGCTTCTGCAGCCGGCTGTGCGACGGCATCCGTCGTCTGCTCGTTGGTCGTGCGCGGCGCATCGGCCACCTGCTGACCGGCGTTGCCTCCGTTGACCGCCCCCGTGATGATTGATAGTGCGAGCACGATGCCGGTGACGATCCAGGCGATCTTCTTGTGCTGCGCGTAGCCGGCGAGACGCAGCCCCTGCTTGTCTTTTTGCGATCCGGCGAGGGTAAGGATCAGGTCGATTAGGTACCAGATGCCTCCGCCGCCGAACGTGATGAGCTTCAGGATTCCCGTGCCCACCTTGCCCAGGTAGAAACGATCGACCGCGAGAATGCCGAGCAGCAGGGAGAGCAGCCAGGTGGCGAGAAACGTCTTGCGAGATTCGGATGCCGCGGGTACGGCCGGGATCGGCGGCGGAAGTTCCGCAGAGGCGTGTTCTGTGTCGGTGGTCATGGTGTTCCTTGTCGGGTGATTGCGTGGTGCCACACTTGGCTTGGGTGATTCGCGACTGATCAGAACCGGGGCAGTTCGAGCAGGTTGTTGCTCTTCCCGCTGTCGGCGATCGTGGTGATGTGCTTGCGGCCGTTGGTACCGACCCGTGTGACGACTCGGGCCTGTGCGCGGTTGTGGTCGTTGTGGGTGAAGACGATCCCGCCGCCGTCGATGACGCTGACCACGGCAGCACGGCTCACGGTCGTAAGCGGGCCGCCTGTCGTTGCCGAGTACTTGACGTCGGTGATGTGCTGGTTCAGGGTGCCCGGCGCCTCGACGCGGACCTGTCGGATGTACAGCATTGGGTGCTCCTTATGTCTGGTTGTCAGGGCGCTTGCCGCGACTCCCTGAATCGTCTGCCACCAATACCGCCTAGAGCGATAATGTACTGATAAGAGGGCTTATCAGGCTTCCGTTCGGATGTCGGTGACCAATCCCACTATGCTCATCTCGTGCCACAGCCGTGCACCGAAGCCAAGGGGAGAATCGTGACCATCGCTGCACCGAGCCTCTTCATCTCGCTCTCCGGCATTGCCCGGCTGGCGCACGTGCAGCGCCCGGTGGTGTCGGTGTGGCGCACTCGCGCCGCCAGCTCCGAGTCGCCGTTCCCGCCCCCTGTCGCCGATGATCGCGGCAGCGAGGTGTTCGACGCACGACAGGTCGCGGAATGGTTGGCGCAAACCGGGCGCGGAAACAATCCGCATGTGCTGGCGGATGCCCCGGCGTATGCCAGGTTCGATGCCACAGGCCGTGGAGACGAGGAGTCGTTCCATGCGCTCACCGCGCTGGTCGCCGTGCGCGCCGCCGGTGCGCCGATCGGCGCTCTAGATCGTGATCAGCTTCTCGATCTAGCGGATGAGCTCGACCCCGATGATGTCTGTGTCGCGGGCGAGGTCGACGGGCTGGGCGACGATGTCGTATCGATGGCGAGGTTCGTCGAGGTTCTCGTCGACGGGGCCTACAGCGCGTCCGCGGCATTCGAGTCTCTGCTCGGTGATCGCTTCAGAGACGGCCGCCGTGCCCTCACCCGCACCGCTCTAGGCGCGGAGGCGAGCGAGCTGGTCAACGAGCTCGCGGTGGAGCTGGCTCGAAGTAACCCTTTCGCCGACCCCGAGCATCCGCTGTTCGTCGACCCGACGGGAGCGTGCGGCGATCTGCTCGTCGGTGTGTTGCGCTCGGTAGCCGAGGGTGTGGACGTTGGCGTAATGACGGCAGAGTCCGGGGGATTCGCCGGCCGGCTGCTGCGCCGCCGCCTGCTCGCGCACGGTATGCCGCATGCGCCGCTGACGGTTTCGGCTACGGGCGAGTTCGCCGCCGAGGGCGCTCTCGTGCACGTGGCGCAGTTTCCGACCCCCGACAGGCCGACGATGACGGCGGGTCAGATTCTCGCGTCGATCGAGAATATTGCGCTTCAGATGGATGACGCCCAGCGCGGTGTCGTGCTCGCGCCGGCGGCGATATTGATCGACGGTGACCTCTCGCCCGACGCCGAGGCGATTCGCTCGGAGATTCTGCGTTCCGGCAGACTCCGGGCGGTGGTTCGTTTGCCCAGGGGGCTGGTGATCGGCAACCCGAGGCAGGCGCTGGCGCTGTGGGTGTTCGGCCCGGCGCATGCCGCGGTGTCTCTCGCAGACAAGTGGACTCTCGTCGCCGACCTCATCGAGGAGCCGCTGGTGCCGGCGACTCGGAGTGATCTGGTGAGCGATCTGGCCGCGGCTATGGGCGACGAGTCATTCATTCGCGCGCACGCCTTTCGGTTTGCCCGGCGGTTGCCAACCAGCGTGATTCTGGCCGGGTCGGGCTCGCTCATCGCCGCAGAGAAGCCTGTCGCGATGGTTCCGGTCGAGGCGGCTGCAGCGCGACGCGCCTCCGCCGGCTTGCCCGCCCAACTCGATGCGGTGATAGCTGGTCTCGGTGACGGTGCCCCGGTCACGGTTCGGCACGTTACAGTCGCTGCGTCACCGAGGTTCTTGCCCCAGGCCGCGCTGGGCTCTCTTGCCAGTGCGCGCCACGTTCGCTGCCTTCCCGGCGCCCGCATCAGGCACGACGACATCGGCACTGCGGCGGGCTACCCCGTGATCGGGGTCGACGAGTTGACCGGTGCGAGCTTAGTTGGCAGTCGCACGATTGACCGCCTGCTGTTGGAGGCCGCATATCCGGCCGCCCGTCTTACGGCCCCGGGTGATGTCGTGTTCTGCGTGAGCCCGCAGCCCAGGGCGTGGGTCGACGCGGCGGGATTCTCCGTGGTTGTCTATCCCGCGCGCATCCTGCGCATTGACACGTCGGACCCGGCGGGTCTCGTCCCCGAGGTGCTGGCGGCAGATATCGAGCGCCACACGTCTCGCGACTGGAAGCGCTGGGTCGCCCGTCGAATCGTGCCGACCGAGCGTGCCGGGTTGGTCGATGTGCTCGCAAATGTCAGTTCCGAGCGGGCCGCGTTGGCCGAGCGGATGCGCCGCCTCGACGAATTGGCGAATGTACTTGTCGACGGTGTTGCCGTCGGCGCGCTGACTACCGCCGGCAGCGATGCCGAGATTCTTGCCCTATCGAAAGGAACCATGTAATGCCCCCTCGCACTAAGGCGAAGACGGATGCCGCGCCGTCGACCATGAAGGAGCTGAAGGACACGCTCTGGAAGGCGGCCGACAAGCTGCGCGGCTCGATGGATGCGTCGCAGTACAAGGACGTGATTTTGGGGCTCGTGTTCCTCAAGTACGTGTCGGATGCGTTTGAGGAGCGTCGCGCGCAGATCGCGACGGAGCTCGAGACGGCGGGCCACAGCGAGGATCAGATCGCGCAACTGATCGACGACGGCGACGAGTACACGGGGCATGGCGTCTTCTGGGTTCCCGCCAACGCTCGCTGGGGCTTTCTCTCCGAGAACGCGAAGGGCGTCGGGGCGTCGATGGGGGAGCCGGCCAAGTCGATCGGCCTGCTCATCGACGAGTCGATGGAAGACATCATGGCGGCCAACCCGACGCTCGCGGCGACCCTCCCACGTCTCTATAACCGCGACAACATCGACCAGCGCAGGCTGGGTGAGCTGGTGGACCTCTTCAACTCGGCGCGCTTCGCTGGGCAAGGGTCGACGCGCGCCCGCGACCTGCTCGGCGAGGTTTACGAGTACTTTTTGGAGAAGTTCGCGGCGGCGGAGGGCAAGCGCGGCGGCGAGTTCTACACGCCGGCCGGCGTCGTGCGCGTGCTGGTTGAGGTGCTCGAACCCGATCATGGTCGCGTCTACGACCCGTGCTGTGGGTCGGGCGGCATGTTCGTGCAGGCGGAGAAGTTTCTTGAGTCGCACAAGAAGGAGGGCAGCGACATTTCTGTCTTCGGGCAGGAGCTCAACGAGCGCACCTGGCGTCTGGCCAAGATGAACCTCGCCATCCACGGCCTCAACGGCAACCTTGCCAGCCGCTGGGGTGACACGTTCGCCCGCGACCAGCACCCCGACATGCTGGCCGACTTTGTGATGGCGAACCCGCCCTTCAACATCAAGGACTGGGCGCGCAACGAGAGCGACCCGCGCTGGCGTTACGGCGTTCCGCCCGCGGGCAACGCCAATTATGCGTGGATCCAGCACATCATCTCTAAGCTAGCTCCGGGGGGCAGCGCCGGCATCGTCATGGCGAACGGCTCGATGTCGTCGAATTCCGGGGGCGAGGGACAGATTCGTGCCCAGCTCGTCGAGGCAGACCTCGTTTCGTGCATGGTCGCGCTGCCGACACAGCTGTTCCGCAGCACTGCGATCCCGGTGTGCACGTGGTTCTTCGCCAAAGACAAGACAGCGGGTGCCGGGGGCAGCATCGACCGCACCGGCCAAGTGTTGTTCATCGACGCCCGCAACCTCGGCCACATGGTGGACCGTGCCGAGCGCGCGTTCAGCGACGACGACATCGCCAAAATCGCCAACACCTTTAGGGCATGGCGCGGCACAAAGTCGGCGACGGATGCTGGGCTCAGCTACGCAGACGAGGCCGGCTTTAGCTACTCCGCGACGCTCGCTGAAGTTCAGGCTGCTGACTACGCGCTGACGCCCGGCCGTTACGTCGGCACCGCGGATGTCGCCGGAGACGGCGAGGACGTTCGACTGAAAATCGAACGGTTGAGCGCGGAGCTTCTCACGCAGTTCGATGAGTCTGAGCGCACGGCGAGACTTGTCCAGGAGCAGCTAGGGAGAGTCAATGTCTGATTGGGTGACCACAAATCTCGGGAGCCTTTGTAGCTTCCGAGCAGGGTCCGCATTTCCCCAGGTTGAACAGGGCTCTCCGGGCGGGAGTGTTCCGTTTATCAAGGTCAGCGACTTCAGTTTGCCCGGTAACCAGAAGTACGTGACGGTTGCCAACAATTGGCTCAGTGAGGAACAGATTGCGCGATTACGTCCGGTTCTTGCGCCGAAGGGCGCGTCGCTGTTTGCCAAGATCGGCGAGGGGCTAAAGGCGGAACGCGTACGTATCGCTACTCAGCCGACTGCGTACGACAACAATCTCATGGCGGCTACAGCGCGGCCGGGAATGGCCGAACCAGGGTTTCTGTACTTTCTATTGAGGTACATAGGCATCGCTCAGTTCACGGAGGGCACTGCGCTTCCCTACTTGAAACAGTCTGTACTGGACGCGGCCATGTGTAGAATCCCTTCTCGCGCTGAGCAGCGGGCGATTGCGGAGGTGCTGGGGGCGCTCGACGACAAGATCGCCGCCAACACCAAGCTTGCGCACACGGCAGATGATCTTGCCGTAGCAAGCTTCCACCATGCAGCTAGAGGCGCGGCATATATAGGGGACACCTTCGCTGATGTCGCGAAAGTAAGTGGTGGGGGGACGCCGAGCACAAAGGTGCCGGAATATTGGGGCGGAGATATTCCGTGGGCTACGCCAACTGACATAACCGCTCTCGTGGGGCCCTACTTGGAATCGACTTCGCGAACGATCACTGAGGAAGGCTTGGGGGCTTGCTCGTCGGAGCTATTTGCTCCCGGAGCAATCCTGATGACATCGCGGGCGACCATTGGCGCATTCGCGGTTGCTCAAGTTCCCACCGCAGTAAACCAGGGGTTCATCGTTGTCGAGCCTCATGATGAGGATCTTCGGTACTGGATTCTTCACGATATGCGTCGTCGTGTCGATGAGTTCATCGCGATGGCGAATGGGGCGACGTTCCTTGAGCTGAGCCGCGGCAACTTCAAGAAGTTCCAGGTGCGGTTAGCAGACTCAGAAGTAATGCGGAGCTTTGGGAGGCAGGCAGCGACACTTCACGATTCCGCGAGGCAGGCCCTGCGAGAGAACCGCGCGCTAGCCGAACTGCGCGACACGTTGCTCCCTGAACTCATGTCGGGCAGGCTTCGGGTGCAGGACGCCCATACAGCGATTGCTGACGTCTCATGACTGATCGAAGTGTTCAAGATGAAGGGGGAAATTGAAGAATGCCATACGAACTAAGCAATCGGCTCGTGGTGGGGGTCGCTTCTAGCGCACTATTTGACCTCGCAGTCTCTGACGCATACTTTCTCGCGAATGGCGAGCAAGCATACCGGGAGTACCAAGAGGAACACCTAGATGATGTTCTTGGCCCGGGTGTCGCTTTTTCCTTCATACGAAGACTTCTGGGGCTAAATGACCTTCGAGACGCGGCCAACCCGCTCGTTGAGGTGATCGTGTTGTCGAAGAACGATCCCTCAACCGGGCTTCGAGTCATGCGTTCCATACAGACTCACGGACTCAGCATTTCCCGCGCGTTATTCATGCAGGGTAAATCTCCATACGAGTACATCGATGCACTCGATATGTCTCTGTTCCTCTCTGGAAATGACGGGGATGTGAGAAGCGCGATGGCACTTGGATTTCCCGCGGGTTTGGTACTGGAATCCGCCTCAGTCGATGATGACGACGGCGGGGCACTTCGCGTTGCCTTCGACTTTGATGGAGTCGTCGCTGATGACGAGGCGGAGCGTGTCTATCAAGGGCCAGGTGGGATGGTTGCATTCCGTGACCACGAGGTAGCAAATCGAAGTGTTCCGCTGGACCGTGGACCGCTTCGCGAGTTCTTGCGTGACCTTAACCTGATTCAGACAGTTGAGGAAGACCGGCGTTTGATCGAACCTGACTATCAGCCTCGTTTGCGAGTCTCGATCGTCACTGCAAGAAACGCGCCTGCACATGAGCGTGCGATTCGCACTCTTCAGCAGTGGGGTGTCACTGCGAACGACGCGTTCTTCCTTGGCGGGATTGACAAGGGGAAGGTTTTGAAAGTATTGAAGCCGCACATCTTTTTTGACGATCAGAAGGGCCATCTCGAGTCAACTTCGGCCTACGCCTCCAGCGTCCACATTCCGTACGGCGTGGCCAACGAATCGCCGCGAGCGAGCTCGGGCGATAGCGGTAGTCCGCTACCCAGCGGCGATGCCGTTGTTGGAAACGATGATGGAGCAGTTGTGCTTGCGGAGGAGGTCGTCTGATGAGCGGGTACTCGGAGGCGGAGTGGGAGCAGTTGGCACGCGAGGAACTCGGGGAGCTGGGGTGGCATCCACTCACTGGCGAGAAGATTGCGCCCGGCTCTGGGGAGCGCGAGGGCTGGGACGAGCTGCTCATCCGCCCGCGACTGCTGGCGGCGCTGCAAAAGTTCAACCCGACCGTGCCCGCACAATACCTCGCGCAGGCCGCGGCCGAGATCGCCCTGCCCAAGTCGCAGGATGCGATCGCCGAAAACCAGCGCATCCACCAGTACCTCGTCGACGGATTCCGGCTGAGCTACATCGACTCGGACGGCACCGAAGCAAACCCGACGATCACGCTGCTCTCCGCCGACCCCGACCAGAACGACTGGCTCGCCGTCAACCAAGTCACCCTCGTGCAGGGCGACCACAAGCGGCGCTTCGACCTGGTGCTCTACTGCAACGGCATGCCCATTAGCCTCATCGAGCTGAAGAAGGCGGGCAGCAAGACCGCGGATGTCGCCTCCGCCCACGCACAGCTGCAGACCTATCTGCGCGAGTTTCCGCTCGCGTTCCGCTTCTGCGTGTTCACACTCGCGAGCGACGGGCTCGACGCCAAGTACGGCACCCCCTTCACCCCGCTTAACCACTTCTCGCCCTGGAACGTCGACGAAGATGGCGAACCTATTGAGCCCAACCGAATTGTCGACGGCGAGATGGCCCCCGCTCTCGAAGACGCCATCGACGGCCTCTACAACCAGGAGCGCTTTCTTCAGTTGCTGCGCGACTACACCGCGTTCGACGAGAACAGCGACGGCCTCACCAAGCGCATCGCCAAACCGCACCAGTACTTCGCGGTCGCCAAAGCGGTCGGCAGCACCGTGCAGGCGGTCGAATCCGACGGCAAGGCCGGCGTCGTGTGGCACACGCAGGGCTCCGGCAAGTCCATGGAGATGGAGCTGTACGCCAACCTGGTGTCGCGGCATCCGAAGCTCAAAAACCCCACCATCGTCGTCATCACCGACCGCAACGAACTCGACGGCCAACTCTTCACCACCTTCAACCAGAGCCTGCTGCTGGCCGAAAAACCGAAACAGATCAAACGCCGCAGTGAGCTGCGCACCGAGATCGGCAACCGCACCACCGGCGGAATCTACTTCACCACCCTGCAAAAATTTGGGCGCACCGACGCCGAGCGCCACGCCGGCACCGAGCATCCGCTGCTCTCCGACCGCCGCAACGTCATCGTTGTCGTCGACGAGGCGCACCGCAGCCACTACGACGACCTCGACGGCTACGCCCGACACCTGCGCGACGCCCTGCCCAACGCCACCCTCATCGCATTCACCGGAACCCCCATCTCATTCGACGACCGCAACACGCGCGAAGTCTTCGGCCCCTACATCGACGTCTACGACCTCACGCGCGCGGTCGACGACAAAGCCACCGTGCCCGTCTACTTCGAGCCGCGGCTCATCAAAGTCGGCCTCGCCGAAGATGTAACAGAAGAGCAGCTGGACGCCGCGGCCGACGACGCCACGCTCACACTCGACGACACTGAGCGGGCCCGCATCGAAGCATCCGTCGCCGTCGTCAACGCCATCTACGGGGCACCCGAACGCATCGAAGCCCTCGCCGCCGACATCGTCGCGCACTGGGAAGAGCGACGACAGCGGATGCTGCCCTTCATCGAGGCGCCCGGCAAGGCGCTCATCGTGGGCGCCACACGCGAAATCTGTGCCCGCCTCTACGCCGAGATCGTCGCCCTGCGACCCGACTGGCACTCGGACGACCTGAGCACCGGCAAAATCAAAGTCGTCTACTCGGGGGTGCCCTCCGACCCGTCACCGATCGTCGAACACGTGCGCCGCCCCTCGCAGAACGACGCTATCAAGACACGGTTGAAAGACGTCGACGATGAGCTCGAGATCGTCATCGTCAAAGACATGATGCTCACCGGCTTCGATGCGCCGCCGCTACACACCCTCTACCTCGACCGCCCGCTGAAGGGCGCGCTGCTCATGCAGACGCTCGCCCGGGTGAACCGCACTTTTCGCGGCAAGCAGGATGGGCTGCTCGTCGCCTACGCGCCGCTCGTCGACAACCTGGGCAAAGCACTCGCCGAGTACACGAGCAGCGACCAAGAAAACAAGCCCATCGGCCGCTCCGTCGAAGAAGCGGTAGCGCTGACGCAGCAGCTCGTCGAACAACTGCGCGGGCTCCTTGTAGGTCACAACTGGAAGGCCGTGCTCGGCAAGGGCGGGCCTAAGGCCTACCTGAACGCGGCAAGTGGAGCAGCCAACTACCTGCGCAGCGTCACCACGCCGGGCAACGATCCGGCGCTGGGGGACGACACGCTGGCGGCCCGGTACCGCAGACTATCTGGCCAACTGGCCCGAGCATGGGCGCTCTCGAGCGGGCGGACAAACCTGGCGGCATTGCATCCGGAGATCGCATTCTATGAAGAGGTGCGCGTCTGGATGGCCAAGTTCGACGCCATGGCACGGCAGGCCAGTGGCGAGCCCGTGCCCGAAGACATTCAGCGCCTGCTCGGGCAGCTCATCGCCCAAGCGACGGATGCCGGCGAGGTGTACGACATCTACGACGCGGCGGGCATGCCCAAGCCGTCGCTGGGCGACCTCACCCCCGAGTTCGTGGCAAAGACGCAGAACGCGCGCAACCCTCACCTGGCGATTGAGGCGCTGCGCAAGCTGCTGACCGAGGAATCTGCGGCGGTCACTCGCAGCAATGTAGTTAGGCAGCGCGCATTCTCGAAGCGGATCACCGAGCTGATGAACAAATACACCAACCAGCAGCTCACCTCGGCGGAGGTCATCGCCGAGCTGGTGGCGCTGGCGCGAGAGGTTGCGGCTGAAGGGCAGCGTGGCGAGTCGTTTGCTCCGCCGCTCTCCTCGGACGAGTTGGCGTTCTACGACGCCGTCGCGCAGAACGAGTCGGCCGTCGAATTGCAAGGTTCAGGTGTGCTGGCGGAGATCGCGCGCGGCCTCGTGGAGGTCATGCGTCGCGACGTGCGCACCGACTGGACTGTACGCGACGATGTGCGGGCGAAGCTTCGATCTTCGATCAAGAGGTTGCTCGTCATCAACGGGTATCCGCCGGACCGGCAGCCCGAAGCGATCAAACTCGTGATGGAGCAGATGGAATCGATGGCGCCGCGGTATGCGGGAGAGCGTGGGCATTCCTCATAGTGGGGCTAGACATAGACTCACGAGCCGACCATCGTTGATGTAAGCGTTGATAGAGATACGGCCTAGGGAAGTCAGATATGACATGGTCGACCATATTTTTGTCATAACAAATTCTCGTGGCCTGCTGCGACTCCGCGTTGGGCCACGCCTTCCGGAGGAATCCTGTGGCAATTGGTTATAGAGCAGTGTTTCGGCTTTCTGATGATGACAATGCTGTGAAGGTGGCAGAGGACCAAGTCAGAAGTTGGTTGCGGGATAAGAAGCGGAAGGCCAGAGGTCGCGATCAGCTGAACGCTACTGACTGGGATGGGCCTGGAGTCCATGAGCTTGGTCCAGGCGCAATACTTACTGTTGCTTCGCTTTCGGATGATCGTGACGGCAGCCACCGGCAATTACTTAGGTTCGATGAGACCAACGCCATGGGCCGGTGGATCGTGACCGTGGTCGCTTCTTCACTTCCGAATGCTCGTGGGGACAAACAAGTCCTGCATGTCGAACTCGACAAATTTGGCGCCACCGTGGAAGAAGCGCTTGCTGCTGCGAAACCCCCAAGACTCGTGATGCATTTGCTCGATAGTGCAACTGTTTTAGATAACGAGACACCCCTAACGTCGGCGCCAATCATCGTACGTGCTGACAACATTGAGGATGTTTTTGACGCTATTCACGACGACCGTCGTATGGTCTCCGTTGTCGTTGCTGTGCCGCCGGGCGGTGTCTCTGATGAGGTTTGGCAACGAACGGTAGGCCAACTGACCAGGGAGAGCGTAGGAGTTGCAACGGCTTTCGCAATATCCGAGAGCGTTGTAGATGTATTCGCCGCCCGTCTTCCCGAATCGCACTCGGTGCCACGCGGAAGCGTGCGAACCTTCGCTCCGCGCGTAAACGTGGGTGACCCTGCAGACGCAATTAGGCATCGAGTGCTCGGTGCAAACTCATTTGCTCGAGCGATAAAAAATGGCCGAGTTGGTGGGCCGCTCCTTACCGTTCATGCTCAACTCGCACGGCGGCGCATGGTTGAAGCCGAATTGCCCTCGGATGTTCGTCGGGCTGCCGATCTCCTCATCCGAGAGGAAGCACGGATCTCTCGCGAGGCCCAGGTGGGTCGGATGGCCACAACAGCGCAACAGGAGCATAACTCTGCGCCAAATGTGGCGGCTAAGCAGCCGAAGGCAGCTGTTGTATTACGGGATTGGCTTCGTCAACGTTTCTCGACGATGCTTCAGCGATGGCTGCAAATTGATCAGGTCACGCCTGACGCTGTCGATGCGCTGGACCAGTTTATTGCCGCGAGTGCCGACGGGTATCAGGTAGCTCGAGAACAGATCGACGGGCTTCTGGAAGCACGCGTCAGGCTCAACGACGAGATCCAGCAGCTTCGTGATCAAGTTGAAGAAGCCGAGCTCACGGCAAGCATCGAAAGTGAGTCAGCGAGGAGTTCGACCCGAGAGGCTCGCATTTTGCGGTCACGGCTGAGGGACGCCGAGCGCCACGCCGATGCACTCGTGGAGCCTGAGCTTCAGGCTTTTGAAACACCTTCGGATATTGAAGAACTCTTGCTCCGGTTGGATCCCGATGTGTCAGATAGCCCCGTGGTTTCGCGTGTGATTTTCACGGGAAGCGAGTCCGATGCTATGGAGATAGCGAAAAGAGACCCGTTTGGCCGCGTCGTCAACAAGATGTGGGACTACGTATTAGTCCTTCATGACTACGCGCAAACTCGAGAGAACGGCTATCAAGGTTCATTGCACCATTACCTGAGCGATCCAGAAATTACTAGTCGCAAATGTCCAGTTCATCGCCATGCGGCGGGTGAAAGCGAGGCAGTGACGACGAACGCCAAGATGATGAGCGAACGCATCTTCACCGTTCCCGTCGCGGTGCATCCTGACGGGAAGGTTGCAATGCTTGCCCATTTTAAGCCCACCCATTCCGACACCTTCGCGCCGCGAATGCACTACTTCGACGATACGGCGAACACGGGCAAGATCTACGTCGGCTATATGGGGCGACACTTGACGAATAGTAAGACGAACTAGCTGTACAGCTAGCCGTGGTTCTCGGCGCCCATCGGATTGCGAAATGCGAAGGCAGTCGGAGTTGGGCGTTTCAGCATTGGGCGACGGGGTGGCGTTGGGGGACTCCCGCGGCGAGGAACTCGCGGACGTGGACTCGCCCGGCGCCGCAGCATGCGAGTCGCCGTGCTTAGAAATGGCAACGCGACCTCGATCGACAAGCATCCGAACCGCGGCGTGCTGCGCGCCCTCTACGCCCTCCACCGTGCTGCCGCGGCTCCCCATCGCTAGGGCTACTCCGTCAGTCCTGCGTGCCGGCCCTCCGCGAACTCCTCCACGATCTTCGTGTTGAACTCGAACATGCCGCATGCCCGGAAGCGTTGGGTTCCGGAATGCGGTCCTGCCAGCCTCCAGAGCCACCTGCCACACTTGACCCCACCATGAAAACTCTCCTCAACGTCATCTGGCTTGTGCTCTCGGGCTTCTGGCTGTTCCTCGGCTACGCGCTCGCGGCGGTCATCATGTGCGTGCTGATTGTGACGATCCCGTGGGGAATCGCCTCCTGGCGCATCGGCGTTTACTCGTTGTGGCCGTTCGGCAAGACCGTCGTGGAGAAGCCGGGCTCGGGTGTGGGCGCGGCGATCGGCAACGTTGTCTGGGTGGTGTTGGCCGGCTTCTGGATCGCCATCGGGCACATCCTCAGCGGCGTCGCCCTCTGCATCACCATCATCGGCATCCCGTTCGGCATCGCCAACTTCAAGATGGTGCCCGTCGCCCTCATGCCGCTCGGCAAGCAGATCGTCGATCAATAAGGCCAAGGATGCCGACGCATCCGCCCGCTTAATCGTCGAACGCGTCGCACGCTCGCATCGGGCCTGCGGCCCCGAGAGCTGTTCCGCAACCTATCCGTGTAAAGATTTGTTTACGATATGCTCTATTTTAGAACTGTCGTAAGGGAAGTCTTACACATTTGCTACTCTGCAAAAGAAGTTAGGAGCGGCTGATGACAGCACCGATGACCACGGAAGAGTGGGCTGTGCGCCTCGGTGGGCAGATTCGCGACCTCCGCATCGATATGCAACTTGACCAGTCTGAGGTGGCGAGCAGGGCATCCGTCAGTCGCCCGGCGCTGCACAGTCTCGAAGCGGGCAAAGGTACAAGCCTCACCACCCTGATAAAAGTGCTGCGTGCACTGCACTCCCTCGACTGGTTGGGAACCCTCCACGAGACAGCGGAGGATCCCAGTCCGATGGAGCTCCTCCGTCGGGAGCGAGAGCAGACCAAGCGTGCCACCAGGGTCCGCTCGTCTATGAAGCCCGACGAAGGCGAGCGATGATGGTCTTCACCCACGTTAATGTCATCGAGGTCAGGGCATTCGGCCACACCGTCGGAGCTGTCTCTGCCAGCAGGGCGGGTGCCTACGCGTTCGAATTCGACCCGCAGTGGGTGCGCCGCGGCATCCAGCTCGCCCCCATTCTCATGCCCGCGACCAGCCGCAGCCGTCCGTTCATCTTCCCCGGGCTGCCTGAAGCCACCTTTCATCGGTTGCCGCCCATGATCGCAGACTCCCTGCCAGACAAATTCGGCAATGCGATCACCGACTCGTGGCTTGCAACCCAGGGTGTCGCCGCGGGTGACGTCACCGCACTCGACCGACTCACCTACCTGGGCTCGAGAGGGCTCGGCGCCCTCGAATACCTACCTGCCCGAGGGCCAGTGGATGCGCCAGCCAGTGCACTCGACATGGCGCAGCTGGTCACTGCCGCACGCGATGTTGTGCACGGCACACTCAAAGATGATGCAACCTCCGAACGCGCCCTCCGGCAGATCATCAGCGTCGGTACCTCGGCTGGCGGCGCGCGCGCCAAAGCCGTTGTGAACTTCAACCCGGTCACCTCAGCGATCACCGCAGGCCACATCATGCCGGAGCACGGATTCGAGGCCTGGCTGCTGAAATTCGACGGCATGGGGCTCGACCGGCAGTTGGGGCATACCCAGGCGTATGGCCGTGTCGAGTACGCCTACTCGCTCATGGCTGCCGCTGCCGGCATCCAGACGCCGGAGACCCGACTTCTCGAAGAGAACGGTCGAGCGCACTTCATGACGCGACGCTTCGATCGGCCCGGCGACGGTGCCAAACTTCACGCACAGACCCTCACCGGCATCGCCGGCATCGACTTCAACGCGGTCGGTGTCAACGACTACGCCCAACTGTTCACCACGATCGCCGCCCTCGGGCTCGGCGCTGAAGCGCGCGCACAGGCGTTCCGGCGGATGGTGTTCAACTATGCGGCAGCCAACTGCGACGACCACGCAAAAAACCACAGCTTCCTCATGGATGCTGCAGGCCAGTGGTCGCTGGCGCCCGCATACGACATCACCCACGCATACAACCCCGAAGGCGAATGGACCCACCAGCACCTGATGGGCATCGGTGGGGTCTTCATGAACCCGACTCGATCGCACCTGCTCGAGTTCGCCGAGCGGCACGACGTACTTCATTCCAAGGCGCTCATCGAGGATGTCAACGACGCCGTCGACAACTGGTCTGAGTTCGCTGACAGGGCCAGCCTGGAGGTAGGCCACGCGGATTCCATCGCCAAAGATCATCGGCGACTCTGAGTGCTACAGGCCGCCTGCCGCGTAGCTCCCGCTGCATTCAGCACACCCAGCACCAGACGACCCCTTGCGGATGCAGTTCACCGTGCACCACAGCGGTTGTCGCCCCGGCTAGCGTGGTCACATGTCTACCAACCTCCTCGGCCCCGAGCCGACCCTCCTGCCTGAAGAACCCGATGTGCTCGCGGAGGTTGCCGACCCCGAGCACACTGCGGCAGACGTGGTGGTCGGGCATCCGACCTCTTCTCTCGCCTGGGCGCTCCTCGCCGATGAGGCGTTCGCGGCGGGCAAGACCCTCGAGTCGTATGCCTTCGCGCGTGTCGGCTACCACCGTGGGCTCGACGCACTTCGGCGTGCCGGTTGGAAGGGGCACGGGCCCATCCCGTGGGCGCACGAGCCGAACCGCGGCGTGCTGCGCGCTCTCTACACGCTCCACCGTGCCGCGGATGCTATCGGCGAAGAAGACGAGGTCGAGCGACTGGCGAAGTTCCTGAGCGACTCCGATCCGGTTGCGGCGGAGAAGATCGCGGCGGGGGAGTAAAAAACCGCCCCAGGGCTACGCCGTCTGCCCTGCAGCTGGGGGAGGCTACCTGAACCAGTGCTGGTTCGGCGCGGCAAGTGTGCGCCCGAAGACGTGACGCCTGCCGTATGCGGTGTTCACGGTGCGCAGACGCAGGTGGCCGAGCTTGCCGAACAGCGAAAGGCTGGGCGAGTTCTTCGGGTGGATCGTGCAGAGAATCTCCCTCTTGCCCAAAGCGGCAGCCTCCGCCTCAAGTAGCTCGACGAGGGTTCGGCCGAGGCCTGAGCGAACCTCGCCGGGGGCGACGAGCACCAGCTTGAGGTTAATCGCCCGGCCCAGCTCGTCTTCGTCATCGGTGAAGTACTTTCTGATGTTCTCTTCACTGGTGCCGCCGTCATAGAGGATGGCTGCGGCGACGAGCCTGCCGTCGCGGCGCGCGCCCAGCGACACCTGACCGGTCAGGCATTCCGCCAGCATCTCCTCCGAGTTGCGGCGCAACCACGGTTTGGTGCCCAAGCCATCCAGCACCTGCTGTTGGAGCTCGAGCAGGGCGGGCAGGTCCTCCGTCTGGAGTCGAACGACCTCATACCCCTTCGCCTCGGTCAGCGCCCGAATGTACGAGTAGTAGCCGGCATGCACCGGTACACCGTTCTCAATCCAGTAGGCATGCCAGTCATGAATCAGGCGATGGATGTTCGTGAAAGAAGCAGCGTGCTTCAGTAGGGCGGTGTCGAGGATGCCCGGGTTGCCGACCGCGAGAAAGAACCGGTTGCGAAAGAGCTCGTCGACGAGCTTCAACTCGAGGGCGCCACGCCGGAGTAGCAGGTGCAGGGTCTCGAAGAAGGTGAGAAAGCTGCTCACCAGCGGGCGGTGCTCGTGCGTGATCTCCTCGCCGAGGAGCACCCTCCTCCAGATCTCGCTGATGTTCGGGTCAGACGCGAAACCGGTCTGCAGATCCCGGATGAACTCCGCCTGCGCGATGCGCTTCGTCAGCCTGACCTCGTACAGCACCATGAGCGCACCCACGACACCGGCCAGGGCGATGGCGACCCCGAAGATGGCGGGCCACACCACGTTGATGGCGATGAGGCCGGCCCCGAACAGCAGCAGCGACAGCACGATTATCGTATGGTCCTTGCGGATGGCGCGCCTTTTCACAGTCGGCAGCTTAGAGAACCGCTGGGCCCACCCATCAGCCCCAGACCGGGGGATCACCGGCTGCTGCCCGCCTAGGCCGTCTGCCCCGCGTGCCGGCCCTCCGCGAACTCCTCCACGATCTTCGCGTTGAACGCCGCAAGGTCGTCCGGGGTGCGGCTCGAGACGAGCCCCTGGTCGACGACGACCTCCTTGTCCACCCACTCGGCGCCCGCGTTGCGCAAGTCCGTCTTCAGGCTCGGGTACGACGTGAGGGTGCGGTCCCGCACCAAATCCGCCTCCGTGAGAATCCACGCACCGTGGCAGATGACGCCGACCGGCTTGTGCTGGGCGAAGACGTCGCGCACGAAGGCGACGGATGCGTCATCCATTCGCAGATGGTCAGCGTTGACGACGCCACCCGGCAACACCAGACCGTCGAAGTCGGATGCCTCGGCGTCACCCGACACCGCATCCACCGGCTGGCTGTGGCCGTTCTTGCCCTCGATGGATCCCGAACCGGGGGCGACGAGAACCGCTGTGGCGCCGGCATCCGTCACCGCCTTCCACGGGCTGGTCAACTCGGAGTCCTCGAATCCGTTCGTTGCGAGGAACGCGATCTTCTTGCCGGTGAGGGTTGCCATGACATCTCCTTTGCTCGTTTTCGTCCACGCTACGGCGGCATTCCGGTGAGGCGGGCGAAGTCCCACGAAGCTCGGAGGTTGGCGGATGTTCCGGGGCTAGAACTCCAGCGACGCCTCGTCGCGCACCGACAGGCCGAGCACGGCGGTCTCGATGAACTCGTGCTGTTCGATCTCCTGCTCGATGCGCCGCAGCTGCACCGCGACATCGTGTTCCCGGGAATCCCCGGCGAGGTCCACCTCGGCGACGACCGCACGCAGCGTCGAGTCGGAGCCGTTGAGCACCACGTTCATGAGCGTCGTGCCGCGCTCGCGGGCCCGCCGTCGCGCCTGCGCGCGCCCCGACTACGCCCCAGAAAACCCTTGCGCGAGCCCGGCGGTTGGAACTATCTTTAACAGGTTCGCGTTCGTCGCGAGCGCACAGTCAGATACATCGCGAAGCCGGCCATTCCCCATGGCCGCATGAGAAGTAGAGAAGGAGGGATGAGAAATGGTTACTGATGTGAAGAACATTGATGCGAAGAACGATTTCTGTGCCCTCCCCGCCACTCCTTCCCGCTAGTCGCTCGCCTCATCCGGCGCTGCGGCGTCCACACGATGAGGTATTCGATTGTCCAGTCAGACCCTGCTGCAGCCTTCCGGCTGGAGCGAGAACGAACTTCCACCCTTATCCATCCCGGCCCGGGTGCTGCGTGTTGATGGCGTGATCCTGCGCGTCATCACCGGCGACGGGCCGCTGTCCCTGCGCAATGCGCGCCGCCTGCCGATCGCTGTCGGCGACTGGCTTGCGCTTGATGCCGGCTACCGCAACAACATCCGCGCCATCCTGCCGCCCCGCGATGAGGCGTTCGAGGCTCTCGTCGATTCGGAGTTGGTGCGCGTGCGTGCCGAGGTCGAGCGACTCCAGCTCGAACTCGACCGGGTGCGCGGCGAGGTGGCCCGACTGGCCGAGCCGGCCGGCGTGCGCTGAGCGCGCTCGAGCGGCCCGGCTGTCTGTGAGCTTCGTGGGATTACCCGCAGGTTCCGGATGCCGCGGGTAGCGTCGAAAGGGAACATATGACCGACTCGAAACGAAGGAGAGGATCACCATGAGTGGCTCCGACAAGATTGAGAATGCGGCAGAAGACATGAAGGGCAAGGCCAAGGAGGCGACCGGCAAGGTCACCGACAACGAGCGCCTAGAGGCGGAGGGTAAGACCGATCAGGCTAAGGCCAACTTGAAGCAGGCTGGCGAGAATGTGAAGGACGCGTTCAAGTAGGCACGCTTCCACGCGGTGTCGCATCGGCCGGATGCCTGGCCTCGCGGAGGGAACCCGTCCGCTTTCGAGCGGGCGGGTTCCGCCGTTTCTGTCACGAGGATAAATCGCGACACGCCCGGGATTACACCGATTTCGCGTACGGGCCGATCTCCACGTAAAGTAATCCCTTGTCACCCCAAAGGTGCGGCAAGCGGAAGAGCTAGCCGGCCTCAAGCGGGGGCCACTCCCGTTAGTAGTCACTGAGTCGTAAGACTCGTGATGAAAACACATTCACGAACATGTCCCTTCTGGGGCATGCAAATGAATCAGGGCAACATGCCCGAACAGCAAGGCCGAGAGGCTGAGCATTCGGAGCGTCCGATCCTTGAGAACTCAACAGCGTGCACTATGTCAAATGCCAAAAACCTCGGCATCGAATCTTTTGGTTTGATGTGGAGATTCCTTTGGAAAAACATTTAAACAACAAAGCAAGTCAGTAATGATTTGTTCTTGTCAGTTTCAAACTTGTGTCTTGTCTGCCTATTTCCGGTGGTGGGACACACTAGATGTGCCGTTCGGCTTAGGTCGTTCGTGCTATCAAACATTTACGGAGAGTTTGATCCTGGCTCAGGATGAACGCTGGCGGCGTGCTTAACACATGCAAGTCGAACGATGAAGGCTGGAGCTTGCTCTGGCTGGATTAGTGGCGAACGGGTGAGTAACACGTGAGTAACCTGCCCCAGACTCTGGGATAAGCACTGGAAACGGTGTCTAATACCGGATACGATCCTCGGCCGCATGGTCAGGGGGTGGAAAGAATTTCGGTCTGGGATGGACTCGCGGCCTATCAGGTAGTTGGTGAGGTAACGGCTCACCAAGCCGACGACGGGTAGCCGGCCTGAGAGGGTGACCGGCCACACTGGGACTGAGACACGGCCCAGACTCCTACGGGAGGCAGCAGTGGGGAATATTGCACAATGGGCGCAAGCCTGATGCAGCAACGCCGCGTGAGGGACGACGGCCTTCGGGTTGTAAACCTCTTTTAGTAGGGAAGAAGCGAAAGTGACGGTACCTGCAGAAAAAGCACCGGCTAACTACGTGCCAGCAGCCGCGGTAATACGTAGGGTGCAAGCGTTATCCGGAATTATTGGGCGTAAAGAGCTCGTAGGCGGTTTGTCGCGTCTGCTGTGAAATCTGGGGGCTCAACCCCCAGCCTGCAGTGGGTACGGGCAGACTAGAGTGCGGTAGGGGAGATTGGAATTCCTGGTGTAGCGGTGGAATGCGCAGATATCAGGAGGAACACCGATGGCGAAGGCAGATCTCTGGGCCGTAACTGACGCTGAGGAGCGAAAGCATGGGTAGCGAACAGGATTAGATACCCTGGTAGTCCATGCCGTAAACGTTGGGAACTAGATGTAGGGTCCATTCCACGGATTCTGTGTCGCAGCTAACGCATTAAGTTCCCCGCCTGGGGAGTACGGCCGCAAGGCTAAAACTCAAAGGAATTGACGGGGGCCCGCACAAGCGGCGGAGCATGCGGATTAATTCGATGCAACGCGAAGAACCTTACCAAGGCTTGACATATACGAGAACGGGCCAGAAATGGTCAACTCTTTGGACACTCGTAAACAGGTGGTGCATGGTTGTCGTCAGCTCGTGTCGTGAGATGTTGGGTTAAGTCCCGCAACGAGCGCAACCCTCGTTCTATGTTGCCAGCACGTAATGGTGGGAACTCATAGGAGACTGCCGGGGTCAACTCGGAGGAAGGTGGGGATGACGTCAAATCATCATGCCCCTTATGTCTTGGGCTTCACGCATGCTACAATGGCCGGTACAAAGGGCAGCGATACCGTAAGGTGGAGCGAATCCCAAAAAGCCGGTCTCAGTTCGGATTGAGGTCTGCAACTCGACCTCATGAAGTCGGAGTCGCTAGTAATCGCAGATCAGCAACGCTGCGGTGAATACGTTCCCGGGCCTTGTACACACCGCCCGTCAAGTCATGAAAGTCGGTAACACCCGAAGCCAGTGGCCCAACCGTAAGGGGGGAGCTGTCGAAGGTGGGATCGGTAATTAGGACTAAGTCGTAACAAGGTAGCCGTACCGGAAGGTGCGGCTGGATCACCTCCTTTCTAAGGAGCATGTGCAGCTCGGATCTGTATACAGTCCGATTACAGCTGCCAAGTCATTTCGGAGACACATGTTCTCCGGTGACGCTCATGGGTGGAACATTGACATGGTGACCAGATCGAAGGCTCTGGGTTTAGTACGTCGGCACTTGTGTCGGAAGGAACGATTCGGGGTGTGAGGGCTGGTCTGTTGCACGCTGTTGGGTCCTGAGGGACCGGATCGGTCGGGGAAGGGTTACCTTTTCTGGTCGTATCGAACTCCTCTGGACCTCTGTCGGACTGGCGTTTTTGCCAGGATGAGGGGGTACCGCCCGTATTTTGAGAACTACACAGTGGACGCGAGCATCTTAGACAGTGCGTCATGGATTCCAGACTTGTTCTGGGAGAGATGATGTGGTGTCTATTCAAAGATCAGCAATTTATTTTGCTGGTTCTTTGTGCAAATTTTGTCATCAAGTTTTTAAGTGCAAACGGTGAATGCCTTGGCTTCTGGAGCCGAAGAAGGACGTAGAAATCTGCGATAAGCCTCGGGGAGCTGATAATCGAGCTGTGATCCGAGGATTTCCGAATGGGGAAACCCCGCCAGGCGTAGCAATACGACCTGGTGACTCCCGCCTGAATATATAGGGCGGGTAGAGGGAACGTGGGGAAGTGAAACATCTCAGTACCCACAGGAAGAGAAAACAACAGTGATTCCGTGAGTAGTGGCGAGCGAAATCGGAAGAGGCCAAACCGATCATGTGTGATAGCCGGCAGGCGTTGCATGGTCGGGGTTGCGGGACTTTTCAGCAGTGACTGCCGTTGCTGCAGCGTTACAGAGGAATATAGACGAACAGGTTTGAAAGCCTGGCCATAGCGGGTGCCAGCCCCGTAGTCGAAATGTTTTGTTCTGACGCGAGAAGTATCCCAAGTATCACGGGGCCCGAGAAATCCCGTGTGAATCTGCCAGGACCACCTGGTAAGCCTAAATACTCCCAGAAGACCGATAGCGGACAAGTACCGTGAGGGAAAGGTGAAAAGTACCCCGGGAGGGGAGTGAAATAGTACCTGAAACCGTTTGCATACAAACCGTTGGAGCCTCCTTTGTAGGGGTGACAGCGTGCCTTTTGAAGAATGAGCCTGCGAGTTAGCGATATGTGGCGAGGTTAACCCGAGTGGGGAAGCCGTAGCGAAAGCGAGTCTGAATAGGGCGATTCAGTCGCATGTCCTAGACCCGAAGCGAAGTGATCTATCCATGGCCAGGTTGAAGCGCGTGTAAGAGCGCGTGGAGGACCGAACCCACTTCAGTTGAAAATGGAGGGGATGAGCTGTGGATAGGGGTGAAAGGCCAATCAAACTTCGTGATAGCTGGTTCTCTCCGAAATGCATTTAGGTGCAGCGTTGCGTGTTTCTTGCCGGAGGTAGAGCTACTGGATGGCCGATGGGCCCTACAAGGTTACTGACGTCAGCCAAACTCCGAATGCCGGTAAGTGAGAGCGCAGCAGTGAGACGGTGGGGGATAAGCTTCATCGTCGAGAGGGAAACAACCCAGACTACCAACTAAGGTCCCCAAGCGTGTGCTAAGTGGAAAAGGATGTGGAGTTGCAGAGACAACCAGGAGGTTGGCTTAGAAGCAGCCACCCTTGAAAGAGTGCGTAATAGCTCACTGGTCAAGTGATTCCGCGCCGACAATGTAACGGGGCTCAAGCACACCACCGAAGTTGTAGATTTCGTATATTAGGTAAGCCTTCGTGGTTCAGCCGTACGGAGTGGTAGGAGAGCGTCGTGTGGGCAGTGAAGCGGCGGTGTAAACCAGCCGTGGAGCCTACACGAGTGAGAATGCAGGCATGAGTAGCGAAAGACGGGTGAGAAACCCGTCCTCCGAAAGAACAAGGGTTCCAGGGCCAGGTTAATCCGCCCTGGGTAAGTCGGGACCTAAGGCGAGGCCGACAGGCGTAGTCGATGGACAACGGGTTGATATTCCCGTACTGACGAAGAACCGCCCGAGCTAATCCAGTAGTGCTAAGAGTCCTAACCCGTATCCAGTTGATCCCTTCGGGGTGAGACGGTGCGGTCTAACGCTCGACCCCGTTCTGGTGCGGCTAGCGTATTAACAGGTGTGACGCAGGAAGGTAGCTGAGCCGGGCGATGGTTGTCCCGGTCTAAGGATGTAGGCCGAGAGATAGGCAAATCCGTCTCTCATATAAGGCTGAGACCCGATGGGTAGCCCGTAGGGGCGAAATCAGTGATCCTATGCTGCCAAGAAAAGCATCGACGCGAGGTTCTAGTCACCCGTACCCCAAACCGACTCAGGTGTTCAGGTAGAGAATACTAAGGAGATCGAGAGAATCGTGGTTAAGGAACTCGGCAAAATGCCCCCGTAACTTCGGGAGAAGGGGGGCCTGAGGCGTGAACGGATTTACTCCGGGAGCGCTGTAGGGCCGCAGAGACCAGTGGGAAGCGACTGTTTACTAAAAACACAGGTCCGTGCCAAGTCGCAAGACGATGTATACGGACTGACGCCTGCCCGGTGCTGGAAGGTTAAGAGGAACGGTTAGCACGCAAGTGCGAAGCTGAGAATTTAAGCCCCAGTAAACGGCGGTGGTAACTATAACCATCCTAAGGTAGCGAAATTCCTTGTCGGGTAAGTTCCGACCTGCACGAATGGCGTAACGACTTCCCAGCTGTCTCAACCGCGAACTCGGCGAAATTGCACTACGAGTAAAGATGCTCGTTACGCGCAGAAGGACGGAAAGACCCCGTGACCTTTACTACAGCTTGGTATTGGTGTTCGGTGTGGCTTGTGTAGGATAGGTGGGAGACTGTGAAGCTGGCACGCTAGTGTTGGTGGAGTCATTGTTGAAATACCACTCTGGTCATATTGGATATCTAACTACGAACCGTGATCCGGTTCTGGGACAGTGCCTGGTGGGTAGTTTAACTGGGGCGGTTGCCTCCTAAAAAGTAACGGAGGCGCCCAAAGGTTCCCTCAACCTGGTTGGCAATCAGGTGTCGAGTGTAAGTGCACAAGGGAGCTTGACTGTGAGACTGACAAGTCGAGCAGGGACGAAAGTCGGGACTAGTGATCCGGCAGTGGCTTGTGGAAGCGCTGTCGCTCAACGGATAAAAGGTACCTCGGGGATAACAGGCTGATCTTGCCCAAGAGTCCATATCGACGGCATGGTTTGGCACCTCGATGTCGGCTCGTCGCATCCTGGGGCTGGAGTAGGTCCCAAGGGTTGGGCTGTTCGCCCATTAAAGCGGTACGCGAGCTGGGTTTAGAACGTCGTGAGACAGTTCGGTCCCTATCCTCTGCGCGCGCAGGAAATTTGAGAAGATCTATCCCTAGTACGAGAGGACCGGGATGGACGAACCTCTGGTGTGTCAGTTGTTCCGCCAGGAGCACCGCTGATTAGCTACGTTCGGAATGGATAACCGCTGAAAGCATCTAAGCGGGAAGCCAGCTTCAAGATGAGATTTCCATGACTTAGGTCGAGAGGCTCCCAGCTAGACTACTGGGTTGATAGGCGGGATGTGGAAGTGCGGACTAACGACGCATGGAGCTGACCCGTACTAATAAGCCGATAACTTGATAACACCTTATTCCTTTTGGAATACGAACGATTTGCGTTGCTTGCGTCCACTTTGTGGTTCCCGATTTACGGTCGGGAACTGCGTCCAGCTAACACCTGGTCGACCCCATGTTGTGGGGGAGGCGGGTGGATTCTGGCCACAGATTCGATACATAAATCAATAGTGTTTCGGCGGCCATAGCGAGAGGGAAACGCCCGGTTACATTCCGAACCCGGAAGCTAAGACTCTCTGCGCCGATGGTACTGCAGGGGGGACCCTGTGGGAGAGTAGGACACCGCCGGACTCCTTTTGGAAAGTAGCCACCCCTGAATCAGGGGTGGCTACTTTGCGTTAAGTGGGCATTGCGGCGAACGTCCATCAGGGGCGGTGTGTCTCCTCCTGAGCGCGACGGACCTCCACGGCGCCGCCGACCACCTCGGCGACACGGCCGGCGATGACAAACGCGCGCTCCGCATCCGGAACCTTCACCAACCAGAAGCGCGTGAGCGGCGCCTTGTTACCGGTGAACGAACCGCGATGCCGCCCGCCATGCCGATCCACCAGGGTCGCCGACTCGCCGAACTCGAGCACCTCGCTCGACACCAGCTCACCGCTGAAGGCCAGCTCGTCTTCCAGCTGGACCATGAACGCTGCCAGCCGCTCCGCCCACTCGGGAGGCCTGGCATGGACATCCTGCTCCTCGCCGAACACCATGATCATGAACCGCATCGTCACTCCTCGCGCCGGCGACGCGGCATCCGCGGCCCGCACAAGCTGCGGTCACGAAAGCCGCCGTGTGACCCCATCATCCGCCTGTGCGCGGCCAACCGCCAGTGCTGCGACGGTCGCAGGCTGGGCCGCGCGTCAGCGGCGGGCGGCGTACTGCGAGCGGATGATCGGACGGGGATCGGCAGGAAGACTCGCCTCAGTCGACACCGCCCACGACGGGCGCGTGCCCTGGAGCGCCCACGCGGCCTGCACCGCGGCACCGTCGGCGACATACTCGCCCGGCGTCGGAACATCCACCGGAAGACCGAACACCTGCGCTGCGATCTCGCGGACGGCGGGGCTCTGGGCCGCACCGCCGATGAGCAGCAGCCTGTTCGCAGCGACGCCGAGGCCGCGCACGGCATCGAGCCCGTCGGCCAGGCCGCACAGCATCCCCTCGATCGCAGCGCGTGCCAGACCGGCGCGGGTCGTCGACGCGAGAGTCATGCCGAAAAGCGAAGCCGTGGCATCCGGCAGATTCGGTGTGCGCTCGCCCTCGAAATAGGGCTGCAGAACGAGCCCGCCCGAGCCCGGCTCGGCGGTGAGCGCCAGCCGCCCCAGCTCGGCATGGTCGACGCCGAGAAGGCCAGCGATCGAGTCGAGCACGCGGGCAGCGTTGAGGGTTGCGACAAGCGGGAGGAAGGCACCGGATGCGTCGGCGAACCCGGCAACCGTGCCCGTCGCATCCGTCGTTGACTGCTCGGTGACGGCGAAGACCGTGCCGCTCGTGCCGATCGACGCGACGATGTCGCCGGGCCGTGCTCCGAGGCCGAGGGCGGCGCCGGCGTTGTCGCCGGCGCCCGGGCCGACGACGATTCCTGTGGGCAGCCCCTCCACGGCGGTCGTGCCGGCGGCCTCGCCCGGGGCGAGCACGCGGGGGAGCACGGCGTCGTGGCCGAGCGAACTCAGCAGGATCTGCCGATCGTATTCACCGCTCGTGGGCGACCAGTAGCCGGTGCCGCTCGCATCCGATCGATCCGTGCTGAGCTGATCGAGCTGCGGGCCGAGTGCGGTGTCGGGGCCGTAGCCGCGCAACCGCCAGCTGAGCCAGTCGTGGGGGAGCGCGACAGCCTCGACCGCCGCCGCGTTCTCGGGTTCGGCATCCCGCAGCCAGCGCAGCTTCGTGGAGGTCATCGACGCGACGGGAACGGTTCCGGTGCGCCGGGCGAGCTCGTCGGCGCCGAACTCCTCGATCAGGGCGAGGGCGGCGGGGGCACTGCGGGTGTCGTTCCAGAGCAGGGCGGGGCGGATGACGCGACCGCCGGCATCCAGCACCACCATTCCGTGTTGCTGCGCGGCGACGGAGATCGCGGCGACGTCGTCGAGGCCGCCCGCGTCGGCGATCGCCTCGAAAAGGGCGAGCCACCAGGCCTGCGGGTCGACCTCGGTGCCATCGGGATGCGCGGCGCGACCCGAGCGCACGAGGGCGCCGCTCGTGGCATCCCGAATCACGATCTTGCAGCTCTGCGTGGAGGAGTCGATCCCGGCGACGAGGGTCATGGCATCCATTCGATCATCTGAGACGATATCGCGCTCGAGTACGCCAATCGGCTGCTGTCGGGGTTCCGGAGCAGCCGATCGGCGTACTTCATGCGAGTGTGGGCGCTACCGCGGGCACAAGTGCGAGTGCGAGTGCTTGCGCGCGGGCGGGGGTCAGCGGGCGCCGAGCAGGTGCTCGACGGCGAGCTGCTGCAGGCGCACGAAGCCGAAGCCCTTGCCGCCGAAGTAGGCGTCGGCGTCGAAGTCCTCGTATGAAGCACGGTCGGCGATCAGCGCGTCATGCGACTCACCGTCGCCCAGCGTCGGCTGGGCGAGCTCGTCGACGCGCGACGCAGCGAGCGCCTCCTGCACCTCCGGGTCCGCGCGGAAGGCGGCGGCGCGCTCCTTGAGCAGCAGGTAGGTGCGCATGTTCGCGGCGGCGGAATCCCAGACGCCCGTCGAGTCCTCGGTGCGCGAGGGCTTGTAGTCGAAGTGGCGGGGGCCGTCGTAGGCGGGGCCACCATCGGGGCCGCCGTTCTCGAGCAGGTCGACGAGCGAGAACGCGTTCTGCAGATCGCCGTGGCCGAAGACGAGATCCTGGTCATACTTGATTCCACGCTGGCCGTTGAGGTCGATGTGGAACAGCTTGCCCTGGTACAGCGCCTGCGCGATGCCAGCCGTGAAGTTGAGGCCCGCCATCTGTTCGTGCCCGACCTCCGGGTTGACGCCGACCAATTCGGGGCGCTCGAGCGTCTCGATGAAGGCGAGCGCGTGGCCGACGGTGGGCAGCAGGATGTCGCCGCGGGGCTCGTTCGGCTTCGGCTCGATGGCGAAGCGGATGTCGTAGCCCTTGTCGGTCACGTACTGGCCGAGCAGGTCGACGGCCTCACGGTAGCGCTCGAGGGCCGAGCGGATGTCTTTGGCCGCGTCATACTCGGCGCCTTCGCGGCCGCCCCACATGACGAACGTCTTGGCGCCCAGCTCGGCCGCGAGGTCGAGGTTGCGCAGCACCTTGCGCAGCGCGAAGCGGCGCACGGCCCGGTCGTTGGAGGTGAAGCCGCCATCCTTGAAGACGGGGGCGCTGAAGAGGTTGGTGGTGACCATGGGCACGATCACGCCGGTGTCGGCGAGCACCTGCTTCAGGCGGTCGATCTGTTTCTGGCGCTCGGCATCCGTCGATCCGAAGGCGAACAGGTCGTCGTCGTGGAAGGTGAGGCCGTAGGCGCCGAGGTCGCTGAGGCGGGTGACGGCCTCGACGACGTCGAGCGCGGGCCGGGTGGGGCCGCCGAACGGGTCCGTACCGTTGTAGCCGACGGTCCAGAGGCCGAACGAGAACTTGTCGTCGCGGGTGGGGGTGATGCTCATGGTCTGCTCCGATTCAGCGGCGGTGGTGAGTGGATCTGCCAGAACGCCCAGCGCGTGGCAGTTCGGGGCAGAACCCCGGTATTTGTTGACTGCTGGAACATATCCCACTCTATGCCTCAGGTCAATTTGTGGCAATAGACCACAAATCTCTTGCGCTGGCGCCGGAAGCGGGCTTATGCTCCTGACACGCCAACTGTCGAAACGTTTAGACAAAGTCACAACGGTGCGACGGCGGCGACAATGACAGTGCAGTCGAACAACGACGGCAGCACAGGCGAACAACGAGACGACGGAGTCACCATGGCGAGCATCCACGACGTTGCCCGCGTCGCCGGTGTCTCCATCAGCACCGTCTCCTACGCCCTCAGCGGCAAACGTTCCATCGCGGAGAGCACCCGTCGCCGGGTCGAGGATGCCGTGCGCCAGCTCGACTACCGGCCCAACGCGGGAGCCCGGATGCTCAAGGGCGCCCGCACCAACATCCTCGCGCTGAGCGCACCGCTGCACGCCGCGACGCACGCGCCGGCGCACATGACATTCGTGCTCGCGGTGGCGAGGGCCGCCCGCGCCTACGACTTCGACATCCTGCTGCTCACGCAGGATGAAGCGACCAGTGGCATCCGGCGCGTCGCCCGCAGCTCGCTCGTCGACGGCATCCTGCTGCTCGATGTCTCCTCCGATGACGAGCGCGCCCCGCTGCTGCGCGAGCTGGGTCTGCCCGCGGCCGTCATCGGCATACCGGATGATGTGACAGGGCTCACCTGCGTTGACCTCGATTTCGAGAAGGCCGCGCAGATGTGCGTCACGCGCCTCGTTGGCCAGGGCCACCGGCAGATCGCCCTTCTCGGGCAGGACCCGGCGGTGTATGAGCGCCGGTCGAACTTTCCACCGCGCTTTCGCGACGCCTTCCTTGCGGAGGCGGATCGTCTCGGCGTGGGCACCTTCTTCACTCCGGCGAAAGAGGACACGGCAAGCGTCGCCGAGGCGCTCGCGGCCATCGACGGTGCCCTGCCGGGCCTCGACGCACTCGTCATGCACGCCAATGAACCCGTGCAGTCGATGGTGCTCGACCTGCTGCGGCAGCGGGGCATCCGAGTGCCCCAGGATCTGTCGGTCATCTCGGCCTGCTCGAGCTTCGACACCGACCACCTGCATCCGGCGCTTGATGTCGTGCCGCTGCCGGCCGACCGATCCTGCACCCGCGCGATCGAACTGACCATGGCGCAGCTGGGTACGCGTTCGGCGCCCAGCGACGCCGTTCCCCATGTCGAACTGATCGAGCCCGAGTACATCGAGCTCGGGTCGACGGCGTCTCGCACGCCCGCCTGATTCCCTACCGCATCTCAAGACCGAAACATCCCGCACCATCACAGAGAAGGGACCTTGCAGCACGACTATCGAAACGTTTCGACTCCGCAGGAGGCCTGCGATCATCGAGACAGAAAACATCCGAATCACAGAAAAGCCGGCCACCCGGGCCGGGGCTACAAGGAGGTAGAAGACCCGTGAGACGACAGAAGAAACTGCTGACAGGACTCGCCCTGCTGGGCGCAGGAGCACTCATCCTCTCCGGCTGCGCAAGCGGCGGAGCAGACGAAGGCGACGGCACGACCCTCAAGCTCTGGCACTTCGAGAGCGAGACCAGCGCAATGGGCATCGCCTGGGGCGAGGCCATCAAGGTCTTCGAGAAGGAGACCGGCGCGACCGTCGAATTCGAGGAGAAGAGCTTCGAACAGATCCGCTCAACCGCAAGCCAGGTGCTCAACTCCAACGAGGCACCAGACATCCTCGAATACAACAAGGGCAATGCGACCGCGGGGCTGCTCGCCAGCCAGGGGCTGCTCAGCAGCCTCGACGACGCCGTCGCAGAATACGGCTGGGACGACAAGCTCGCCCCCTCGCTGCAGACGACCGCCCGATACGACGACAAGGGCATCATGGGCAGCGGCTCATGGTACGGCGTGCCGAACTACGGCGAATTCGTCGAGGTCTACTACAACAAGGACATGTTCGCCGCGAACGGCCTCGAGGTTCCGACCACGCTCGCCGAACTCGAAGACGTCATGCAGGCCTTCGTCGACAAGGGTGTGACGCCACTCGCAGAATCCGCCGCCGAATACCCGCTCGGGCAGCTCTGGTATCAGCTCGCACTGAGCAAGGCCGACCGCGGCTGGATCGACGACTACCAGCTCTACACGGGCGACGTCGACTGGCAGGGCCCCGAGGTCTCGTACGCGACCGAAACCATCAAAGATTGGACCGACAAGGGCTACATCAGCCAGGATGCGAGCGGATTCAAGGCAGAGGATGCCGGCACCGCCTTCATCAACGGCACCTACCCGATCTTCTTCTCCGGCAGCTGGTGGTACAACCGCTTCACGACCGAGGCGACCGGATTCGACTGGGGTACCTTCCTGTTCCCCGAGGCCAAGTTCTCGCCCGGTTCCGCCGGCAACATGTGGGTCGTGCCTGAGAACGCCAAGAACAAGGAGCTCGCCTACAAGTTCATCGACGTGACGATGCGCCCCGAGATCCAGGCGCTCATCGGCAACAACGGCGGCGTGCCCGTCGCCGCAGACGAAGCCGACATCACCGACCCGAAGAGCCAGGAACTCATCGCGGCGTTCAACGAGCTGACCGACAAGGACGGCATCGCGTTCTACCCTGACTGGCCCACCCCGACCTTCTACGACCAGCTCAACGCCGGCCTGCAGGAGCTCATCAACGACACCAAGTCGCCGAAGGATGTGCAGACCCAGCTGGGTGAGCAGTACCAGTCCGGCGTCGACGACATCGTCGGCTGACGACAGACAAGCGGATGCCGGGGCCGACAGCCCTGCCGGCCCCGGCATCCGACCACACCATTCGAAAGGCCGAGCACATGACCACGACAACGCCCACGCGCAAGCGGGCGGCGAAGAGCCTCGTGCCGGGCAGCGACTCGCGCGCATTCTGGCCCTACCTCATCCCCGGCCTCGCGCTGCTCACGGTGATCATCATCGTGCCGCTGCTCTGGAACATCTACCTGACCTTCACCGACTATCGGGGCATCCGCCCGCCAGAATGGACCGGCCTCGACAACTGGGAGAAGCTCTTCTCCGACGCCACCTTCTGGACCTCCTTCGGTAACTCGATCGCCATGATCGCCGCCATGGTCGTCGTGCCCACCCTGCTCGGGCTGGTGCTCGCCGCCATGCTCTTCGACCTCATCGGCAAGAAGTTCGGTGGGCGCATCGCGAGCTTCCTTCGCGCCACCTACTACCTGCCCCAGATTCTGCCCGCCGTCATCGCCGCCATCGTGATCGGCTGGATCCTGCGCCCGCAGAACGGCGCGCTCAACCAGGTTCTCGCGGCAGTGGGCCTCGGTGATCTGCAGCACAACTGGCTGGGCAGCCCCGACACCGCGCTGCCGAGCATCATGGTCATCATGATCTGGGTACAGCTCGGCTACCCGATCGTCATCTTCATGGCAGCGCTGCAGCGGGTCGACCCCGAGTTGTACGAAGCCGCAGAGCTCGACGGGGCCAACTGGTTCCAGCGCTTCCGCTCGATCACCGCCAGCATCATCCGGCCCGAGATCTTCGTCGTCACCCTCACCTGCACGATCGCGGCGCTCAAGGTCTTCGGCCCCATCTACACGCTCACCGGAGGTGGGCCGGGCACGTCGACGATCGTGCCCGCCTACTACGCGTACAGCGAGTTCTTCCAATCGCAGCAGGTCGGCTACGGCGCCACCATCGCGACCGCTCTCACCGTGGTTATCGCCGCGGTGTCCATCGTGTTCATCCTCGTACAGACGAGGCTCGAACGCCGCGACGAGGAGGTCACCCAGTGAGCGCCATCGCACCCCTCGAGCAGGAGCCGGCCGTCGAGGTCGCACGCCCGGCCACGCCGCGGCGGCGCGGCGGCAGGAGGCGCAAGACACTCGGTGACTGGGCTGTTCTCGGCGTCGCCGTGCTCATCGGCCTGCTCATCGCCGTGCCGTTCTTCATGATCTTGGTCAACTCCTTCAAATCGCCCACCGACTACGCCAACACCGGCCCACTGTCACTGCCGAGCGAGCTGTACTTCGACGGCCTCGTCGCCTTCTGGGAGCGCGTCGACTTTCCCGAGAAACTGTGGAACAGCTTCTACATCAGCGGGATCGTCGCCATCGGTGCCGTACTCATCTCCATGCTGAACGCGTTCGCGCTGGGAATCGGCAGAGTGAAGGGTCGCACCTGGATCGTCGTGATCATCCTGCTCGCCAACATGCTTCCGCAGGAGGTGCTGCTCTACCCGCTGTACTTCATGTTCAAGCAGGTGGGACTGTACGACAACCAGTGGGCCGTGATCATCATCTTCGTGGTCATCCAGAGCGCCTTCGGCACCTACCTGCTGGCCTCCGTGTACGGCACCTTCCCGAAGGAGATCCTCGAGGCTGCATCGCTTGACGGCGCCAACCGGTGGACGATCCTGTGGCGGGTCGTGTTCCCCATCACGCGACCCACGCTGAGCGTGCTGATCATCTTCTTCTTCATCTGGACCTGGAACGAGTTCCTCATCCCGCTGACCTTCCTCGTGAGTAACGCCAACCAGACCGTTCCGGTCGCGGTCGCCGTGCTCCAGGGCGACCGGCTGATGGACGTCACCACGACGAGCGCCTCCGCGCTCCTCGGTCTCATCCCGACGCTCATCTTCTTCCTCATCTTCCAACGCACCCTCACCAGGGGCATCACCGCAGGCGCCGTCAAATGACGGCTCACCACCACGACACACGAACCGAGGACAGAGCATGAAGTTCACCGACGGATTCTGGCACGCACGCCCCGGCGTCGACGCGCAGTACGCCGCCGAGGCCTACGACATCGAAGAGCACAAAGGGGAGCTGCGGGTGACCGCACCCACCCGAGTGATCGCCGGTCGAGGCGACACCCTCAACCGACCCGTGCTCACGGTGACCCTCGGCAGCCCGCTCGAGGGCGTCATCCGGGTGCGTATCGAACGCCACCGCGGCGCACACACCGGCCCCGGCTTCGACCTCGTCGGAGCGAAGGAGACGGATGCGGTGATCACGATCGCCGGCGACGGCACGGCGGTCACCAGCGGGGCCATCAGCTCGGGCTCGCTCAGCGCGACTGTGACGAAGGGGGCGCCGTGGAACCTCTCCTTCTCATCCGACCGCGGTGCGCACGGTGGTGGATCGCGCGTGCTCACCACCAGCGGGCACAAATCCGTGGCCGCCATGGTGCTCGGGGAGGGCGCACCCGTCACCACGGAGCCCGCCGGGGTCTCCGGTGTGACCGCGACCGGCCGCGCCGAGGCATCCGTCTATCTTCACAACCAGCTCTCGCTCGGCGTCGGCGAATACGTGTACGGCCTGGGCGAGCGCTTCGGGCCCTTCGTGAAGAACGGCCAGACGATCGACATCTGGAACGCCGACGGCGGAACCTCCAGCGAGCAGGCCTACAAGAACGTGCCCTTCTACCTGAGCAACCGCGGTTACGGCGTGCTCGTCAACCACCCGGAGCACGTCTCATTCGAGATCGGCAGCGAAGCCGTCGAGCAGGTGCAGTTCTCTGTGGCCGGGGAGGCACTCGAATACCTGGTCTTCGACGGGCCCACCCCAAAGGACGTACTCGAACGGTACACGGCGCTCACCGGGCGCCCCGCGAAGGTGCCCGCCTGGTCATACGGGCTCTGGCTGTCGACGAGCTTCACGACCGACTATGACGAGGCGACCGTCAACAGCTTCATCGACGGCATGATGCAGCGCGACCTCCCCCTCAGCGTCTTTCACTTCGACTGCTTCTGGATGCGCGAATTCAACTGGACCGACTTCGAATGGGACGCCCGCGTCTTTCCTGACCCCGACGGCATGCTCGCCCGACTACATGAGAAGGACCTGCGGGTCTGCGTCTGGCTGAACCCGTACATCGCGCAGCGCTCGCCGATGTTCGACGAGGCCGCACACGCCGGCTACCTTGTGCGGCGCGCCGACGGCAGCGTCTGGCAGTGGGACATGTGGCAGGCCGGAATGGGCCTCGTCGACTTCACCAACCCGGATGCGACGGCCTGGTATCAGGGCAAGCTGCGCACACTCATCGCGCAGGGCGTCGACGCCTTCAAGACCGACTTCGGGGAGCGCATCCCCACCGACGTCGTGTGGCATGACGGCTCATCGCCCGACATCATGCACAACTGGTACACGCAGCTGTACAACAGGGCCGTGTTCGAGGTGCTTGAGGAGGAGCGCGGCGAAGGCGAGGCCGTGCTGTTCGCCCGCTCCGCGACGGCCGGCGGCCAACAGCTGCCCGTGCACTGGGGCGGCGACAACTCCTCCTCCTATGAGTCGATGGCCGAGACACTGCGCGGTGGGCTGTCGCTCGCGATGAGCGGCTTCGGCTTCTGGAGCCACGACATCGGCGGATTCGAGGGCAGCCCCGACCCGGCCGTGTTCAAACGCTGGCTGGCGTTCGGCCTGCTGTCGAGCCACTCGCGACTGCACGGCTCCACCAGCTATCGGGTGCCGTGGCTGTTCGACGACGGCAGTGAGGGGCCCGGCCAGAGCGCCGTCGAGGTGACGCGACGCTTCACCCGGCTCAAGCTGGAACTCATGCCCTACCTTTTCCAGGCGGGCATCGAGGCGCACGAGCGCGGCATCCCCGTGATGCGGCCCATGCAGCTCGAGTTCGCCGGCGACCCCGCCATCGACCACCTCGACCGGCAGTACATGCTCGGCTCGGAGCTGCTCGTCGCCCCCGTGTTCAGCACGGACGGCGACGTGCAGTACTACCTGCCCGCCGGCGTCTGGAGCAACCACCTCACCGGCGAGACAGTGCAGGGCGGATGCTGGCGGCGAGAGACACACGCATTCGACAGCGTTCCCCTGTGGGTGCGGGAGGGGTCCGTCATCGTGACCGGCTCCCGCAGCGACCGGCCGGACTATGACTACACCGAGGCGCCCCTCGTCACCGTCTACCCAGGCTTCGCGGGGACCCGTGAGGTGACCGTCTCGAACCCGCTGGGCGGGGCATCCGTCATCTTCACCGTCACGGCGGACGGCGAGCGGGTGACCGTCACGAGTTCGGCAGGCGGAGACTTCACCGCCCGGCGCGCAGGAGGCCAGGCCGTCGCGGCGGAAAGGGGGAGCGTCACGCTCTGAATGGGCGTGGCGATTCACCGCCCGGCGGGGCAGTAATGTTGAGGAACTCAAAGGAGGGGGTCGCGGTGCAGGTCAGCAATCATGACGACGTCAGGCGGCGCAACCTCTCGGCGATCCTCCGCCATGTGCACCGGGCGGGTGCGACCTCACGCTCGGAGCTGACGCGCATCACCGGGCTCAACCGTTCCACCATCGCCGCGCTCGTCGCAACCCTCGCCGAGCTGGGCCTCGTCGTCGAGCGCGAACCGGATGCGAGCAGAACGGTCGGGCGACCGAGTCCCATCGTCGCCGCAGGCCGGCGACCGGTCGCCTTCGCCGTCAACCCCGAGATCGACGCCATCACCGTCGCCATTGTGGGCCTCGACGGCGACGTACGGCGCACCATCCGTCACGTCACCGACGCCTCGCCGAGCGCAGAAGAGGCCGTCGCGACAGCCACCAAACTCATCGGGCAGCTGCGCGCCGGACTCGACGCGGATGCCATCGTCGTGGGGGCGGGCGTCGCCGTGCCCGGCCTCGTACGCACAGAAGACGGCGTCGTGCGGCACGCCCCGCACCTGCAGTGGGTCGATGAGCCGCTCGCAGAACTGCTGGCGAAAGCCACCGGATGCGCGGTGCAGGCCGCCAACGACGCCAGCCTCGGTGCCATGGCCGAGCGCTTCTTCGGCGCGGGCCGTGGGCTCAACGACCTCGTCTACCTCAACGGTGGGTCGAGTGGAATCGGCGGCGGCATCATCGTCGGTGGCCAGCTCGTGGGTGGCCACGCCGGCTACGCGGGGGAGTTCGGCCATGTGCGCGTCGGAGGTGACGGCATGCCTGACACCGCCGGCATCCCGGGGACCCTCGAATCCGTTGTCACCCGCCAGCGGCTGCTCGACGCGCTGCACCAGCACGACGGGCTCGAGCTGCACAGCCCCACCCCCGACGAGGTGGAGCAGGCGCTGCTCGCATCGAACTCGTCGGCCGTGCAGGAGGAGATCGGCCGGCAGCTCGACCACCTCGCCGTCGCCCTCGCCGGTGCCGCCAACATGCTCAACCCGCAACTGGTCGTGCTCGGCGGCTTCCTCGCCGCCATTCACGCCGCCGACCCGGAGCGCCTGCTCGCCGCCGTCGGCGGGCTCACACTCGGCCCCAACTTCGACGGGCTGCAGATCAGCTCGGCGAAGCTCGGCTCGAGCATTCTCATGATCGGCGCGGCAGAGCTCGCCTTCGAGGCGCTGCTCGACGACCCTGCCGGCTGGGTGGCCGCGAACAGCTGAATGGCTGCCGTGCCACGGCCGTCACGCCATGGCGTCGTGCAGGCTGCCCGGCTCAGTCCAGGCTGAAGAGGGCATCGTCGGCAGGAGCGCTGCCGGGAGTACCAGAGTCGAGAATCGTGGCGGCCGCGCCGGGGAAGCCGGGGCCCACAGGAATGGCCGTTCCTCGCTGGTAGGCCTCTGCGACCGCGCGCGCCCGAACATCCGCAGCCTCGTTCAGCTCGTGGCCGACATGGCCGCGCACCCACTCGAAGCGGTAGCGGCGCCCGCGGATGGCGTCGTCGATCTCCTTGAGCAGCTCGACGTTCATCACCGGTTTGCCGTCGCCCTTGCGCCAGCCCTTGCGCTTCCAGCCGGGCATCCACTTGGTGACGGAGTTGATCACGTACTGGCTGTCGCACAGCACCAGCAGATCGTCGTCGATGTGGGCGGTCGCGCGAAACAGCTCGAGCACGGCCTTCAGCTCGCCCTGGTTGTTGGTGGCATGCTTCCAGCCGCCGGCGCCCCAGCATCCGTCGTCCACATACCAGGCCCAGCCGGCCGGGCCGGGGTTTCCGAGGGCGGAACCGTCCGCTGCAGCCGTGATCGTCATCCGTCAATCGTAGCGAGCGGGCAACGTCGCGGAATCCGCACGGCGCTCCAATGCGACTCATAGAAAGCGCATAGGCGGATGTCGCCGAATGGTAACCGACAGTTCAGATCGCCGCCACCGCGGCCCGAAGAAAGAGACACCGTGACCCAGCTCGCCATGATCCTCCTCGACCTGCTCGCCGTCGGAATCCTCGTCTTCGGCATCTACTTCGCGCGGCACCGCCGACGTGACCTTCTCGTCGCCTACCTCATCGTCAACATCGGGGTCATGGCGGTCGCCATGCTTCTCAGCTCGAGCGCCGTCGGCGCAGGCCTCGGCCTCGGACTGTTCGGGGTGCTCTCGATCATTCGCCTGCGCTCGAGCGAGATCGCCCAGCACGAGGTCGGCTACTACTTCGCCGCACTCGCCCTCGGCCTGCTCGCCGGGCTCGGCGTCGGCGGCGACTGGGTCGCACCCGCGCTCATGGCCCTCGTCGTCGTGACCATGCTCGTCGGTGACAGCCGGGTGCTGTTCCGCCGTCACCGACAGCAGACCATCACCCTCGACGCAGCCTACGCCGACGAGACGCAGCTGCGCGAACGGCTCGAAGAGCTGCTCGGCGCGCGCGTGCACGTCGCCACGGTGCAGAGACTCGACCTCGTCAACGACACCACCGTCGTCGACGTGCGCTACGAGATCGTGCGGGCCCCCGCATCCGCAACCCTCGCTCCTACGGTGCAGGCGCCCGCCTACGCCGCCGTCGCAGAGGAGGTGCTCCGATGAGCGCCACGACATCCGCACCCGGTGCCCCGGTGCTCGCCGCCCACGCCCCGATCGGCCTCGACGAACTGCTCGAGGAGGCGTCGCTGCAGATACGCGTCGACCGCAAGTACCTGCTGCTGCGGCACGAGCTCGATTCGGTGCTCGCCGACCTGGACCCCGCCATCCGGGTGCTCGAGATCGATGGCCGGCGCGCCTTCGGCTACGAGTCCGTGTACTTCGACACCCCCGCCCTCGACAGCTACCTGTCGGCGGCGCAGCCCAGGCGACGGCGTTTCAAGATCCGTACCCGCGGCTACCTGGACTCCGGCGAGGCCTGGCTCGAGGTGAAGACGCGCGGCGGCCGAGACATGACCGTCAAGGACCGTGCCGAGCACGACTTCGGGCACCGCGACAGGCTCGACCCGGCAGGGCACGAGCACATCGGCTGCGTTCTCGCCGCCGCTGGGATCCGCGGCATCGAGTCGCAGCTTCTGCGCCCCGTGCTGATGACCGCCTACGACCGCACCACGCTCTTCGTGCCCGACTCGCTCAGCAGGGCGACGATCGACACAGGCCTCGGCTGGCACGACGGACCGCGCAGTCTGCTGCTTCCCGCGTCCGTCATCGTCGAGACCAAGTCGGGCTCGGCGCCCTCGGGAGTTGACCGGATGCTGTGGGCCCACGGACACAGGCCGCTCGGCATCTCCAAATTCGGCACGGGGCTGGCCGCCCTCCGCCCGAACCTCCCCTCCAACCGGTGGTCGCGGGTCATCCGCGAACACTTCGCATCAGACTTCACGATGACAAGGACAGAACCATGAACCGACCAGACAACAGGGCAGGAAGACGGTATCTCGCCGCGGCGGTGCCCGCCCTCGTGCTCGTGGCGGCCCTCGCAGGTTGCACCGCGGTCGCAACAGGCGATGCCGGAACGACGGTCTCGACCGTCAGCGCGCTCGGCCTCGACGCGAGCCTCAGCGCATCCGAGGTGCTTGCCCTCGACCAGGAGAGCCACGCCGACGCCTCCGACCTCGACTACGACTCGGCGGATGCCGTCACCGTCTCGCTGGACGGTGACACGGCATCCGCCGATGGCGACGGCGTCACTGTCTCGGGAAGCACCGTCACGATCACGACGGGCGGAACGTATGTGCTCGGCGGAGAACTCGACGGCCGGGTTGTCGTCGACGCCGCAGACACGGCGCTCGTGCGCCTCGTGCTCGACGGCGTCGACATCAGCAGCCAGGAGGGCGCGGCAATCGCCGTGACCGCCGCGGAGAAGGTCGTCGTGCTGCTCGCCGACGGCTCGAGCAACAGCCTTGGCGACACCTCTTCCTACGCGGAGGGCGCCGACGTCAACGCGGCACTGTTCAGCGCCGCGGACCTGACGATCGCCGGAGACGGCTCGCTCGAGGTGAGTGGCAACGGCAACGACGGGATCGCGAGCAAGGACGGGCTCGTCATCGAGTCCGGCACTGTCACGGTGACGGCCGTCGACGACGGCATCCGCGGCAAGGACTACGTCATCGTCAACGGAGGCGAGGTCACGGTTGAGGCTGGCGGCGATGGAATCAAGGCCGACAACGACGAAGACGAGGACCGCGGATACATCTCAGTCACCGGCGGAACGCTCACCGTCGACGCCGGCGGCGACGGTCTGCAGGCGGAGACGGACCTCGTCGTCACAGGAGGGACCCTCGCCGTGACGACCGCGAGCGGCAGCGACACCGCGCCGACCGACGAGACTTCCGCGAAGGGACTCAAAGCCGGTGCCCACCTCGTGCTCGAAGGCGGCACCGTCGACATCGACGCGAGTGACGACGCCGTGCACTCGAACGGGGTCGTGCACATCTCCGACGGGGAGGCCCTGCTCGCGAGCGGCGACGACGGCGTCCACGCCGACGGCACCGTGCTCGTCGACGGCGGCGACACGACCATCATCGGCTCCTACGAGGGACTCGAGGGCGGTGCGATCATCATCACGGCGGGCTCGCTCGACGTGACGGCATCCGACGATGGCATCAATGTCTCCGGCGGTGCGGATGGGTCCGGGATGCAGGGGCCGGGCGAGCAGGCCGCGTCGAGCACGGATGCATTTCTGCGGGTCGACGGTGGAACGATCATCGTGGACGCGTCGGGTGACGGTATCGACGTGAACGGCAGCGCCGAGGTCACGGGCGGCACGATCGTCGTTGCAGGTCCGACGGACAACGGAAACGGTGCGCTCGACGTCGATGGGACCTTCGTCATCTCGGGCGGCACCCTCGTCGCGGCCGGCAGCTCGGGCATGGTCGTCGCCCCGTCGGAGGACTCCACACAGGGCTGGGTCGCGTTCTCATTCGCAGACAGCCTCGCGGCGGGCGAGACGGCGACGATCACGGATGCATCCGGCACGGTCCTCGGCGCCTACACGACCCAGAAGGCGACGCAGTCGATCGTCTTCAGCGTCCTCGGCCTCGCCGACGGCGAGAGCTACACCGCGACGACCGGCGGCGCGACATCCGGCGCGGACACCGCCGGGTATGCGAGCTCCGGCACGGCCGGCTCGACCGTCGCCGCGACCGCGGTGGCAGGCGAGGCCCCCGCCGGCGGCATGGCCGGAGGCGGCGGGATGCCGGGTGGCGACAGGGGAGGCCCGCCCGCCCGCGGCTGAGGCTCCTCCTTCCCCGGGCGAGGTCGCGACGGTTCTTCGCCGTTCGCGGCCTCGCCCCGTCCTAGGGCGGGCCGCCGGTTAGCATGGCACATCATGGGCTTCCTCTCCGAGAATTCACGGGCCGCGCTGGGCCGACTCAGCGGCGGCGACACTGCCGCAGAACCGCCGGCTCCGCTCGAACGGCTGCATGGCATCCGCTCGCTCATCGCCGAGCTCGAGGCCGATTCCGCCACGCTGCAGGCGGTGCGTGACGCGCGCGACGCGGGTGCGAGTTGGGAGCAGATCGCGGATGCTGCGGGGCTCGGCGAGACGGCCGCCAAGTGGCGCTGGCGTGGCAGCGATGAGGAGATCGTCGCCCGGCATGAGGCGGGGCGCAAACGCTCGTCGCGACCGAGCAGTGTGCCCACCGAGCTTCCCGGCATGTCGGTGGCGGATGCCGCGGCGCAACTGGGCGTGTCGGCGAACGCCATCTACCAGCAGGTCGCCCGAGGCAGGCTTCGCGCCGAGACGATCGAACTGCCCGACGGGCGCAAATACAAGAGGGTGTTCCCCGAGCGGCCGGCCTCGAGATGACCACACGGCACGGTTTCGCCCCGTCGCCCCTCGGCGAGCTCATGTACGCGGCCGAGGGGAATGCCCTCGTTGCCGTCTACTTTCCGAAGCACGAGAAGCAGCCGGTCGGCGGCTTCGGCGCTGCCGTCACGCTCGCCGACGATTCTGTTCTCTCCCGTGCCGCGCAGCAGCTCGGCGAGTATTTCGCCGGCACCCGGCACGAATTCGACCTCGAGCTGGCTCCCCGCGGCGAGGAGTTCCAGCAGCGGGTGTGGCGCCTGCTGCTCGACATCCCGTACGGCGAGACCACCAGCTATGGCGCGATCGCCACCGAGCTGGGAGACCCCGGCCTCGCCCAGGCCGTCGGCGGCGCGGTCGGGCGCAACCCCCTCAGCATCGTCATCCCGTGCCACAGGGTCGTCGGCAGCGACGGCAGGCTCACCGGCTACGCGGGCGGCATCGAACGCAAGATCTACCTCCTTGACCATGAGGAGCCACCCGAGCGTGCGGCGCAGAAACTCTTCTGATCCGCCCCGCCTCCTCACCCGAGAAAGCAGAACCGTATGAGCTCCATTGTCGTCGGCGACGACCGACTGGCGCGCCCCTCCTGGGCCGCCACCGACCCCCTCATGAAGGAGTACTACGACACCGAATGGGGCATGCCTGTGCGCGATGAGCAGGGCCTCTACGAACGCATCTGCCTCGAAGGTTTTCAGGCGGGCCTGTCGTGGGCGACCATCCTGCGCAAGCGCCCAGCCTTTCGGCAGGCCTTCGCCGGATTCGACCCGGATGCTGTCGCGCTCTTCGGCGACGGCGACATCGAGCGCCTCATGGCCGACGCCGGAATCGTGCGCAACCGCCTCAAAGTGAATGCGGCGATCGCGAACGCGCGGGCCACCATCGCCCTGAGAGAAGAGGGCGGTCTCGTCGACTTCGTCTGGTCGTTCGCGCCGAGCGAGACGCCCGAACCTGTGACCTTCGCGGATGTTCCGAGCACATCGCCCGAGTCCGTCGCGCTGTCGAAGGCACTGCGCCGCAAGGGCTTCGCTTTTGTCGGCCCGACCACAATGTTCGCCCTCATGGAGGCCATCGGCATCATCGACACCCACCTCGTCGACAGTCACCGCCGAGGCAGCTCCGGCGTCTGGCCGCGATGAGCGATGCCCCGCCCGCCGTCCCGACGACGCTCGCCTTCACCGCGCCGCTCGCATTCACCGCGACGCTCGCCTTCACCGCGCCGCTTGACGCTGCAGCCGTGCTCGGCAATCTGCGCGCCCATGCCATCCCGGGCGCCGAGATCGTCGACGGAGAGCGGCACATGCGGCTCGTGGCCACCGCCTCGGGGCCCGCACTCGTCACCATAGAAGTGACATCGGATGCCGTGCTCGCTACGATCGACGGCGATGGTGCCGGCGACGGCGATGGTGCCGGCATCGACGGCCCGGCAACCGTTACCCCCTCGGGCGAGCCTCTCCTGCAGCTCCTGCGCCGCTGGCTCGACCTCGACCAGGACCCGGCCGCCATCGTCGCCGCCCTCGGCGATGACCCCGTGGTCGGCTCACTCGTGCGCGCGCGCCCCGGGCTGCGCGTGCTCGGCTCGATCGACCCCTTCGAGACGGCCACGATGACGGTGCTTGGGCAGCAGGTGTCGCTCGCCGCAGCCCGTACCTTCGGCGGCAGGCTGCTCGCCGCCTTCGGGGTGCCCGGGCCGGGCGGCCTCACGGTGTTCCCCGAGCCCGGCGTCCTCGCCGCAGCAGGGCCCGACGCCATCCGGCAGGCCGTCGGACTCACGGGAGCCCGCGCCCGCAGCCTTCACTCCCTCGCCGCGGCCGTCGCCGACGGGATGCCGCTCGATGGCAGCGGTGGTGCATCCGAATTCCGCTCCTCGCTGCTGGCTCTGCCCGGGATCGGCCCGTGGACGGCCGACTATCTGGGCGTGCGCGTGCTCGGCGACCGCGACGGCTTCGTGCCCGGCGACCTCGTGCTGCGCAAGGCGCTTGGCGCGCGGCTGGGTCGCGAGATCACCGCACAGGAGGCAGAAGCCGCATCCGAGGCCTGGCGCCCCTACCGTGCTCATGCCCTGCTGCAGCTGTGGACGAACGCCGCCTATGCGCCCTGAGCGGAGGTGAGGGGGCCGCCGCCCGCTACGGGGTCGGGTTGAGGGCGTCATACGCCCGGAACGACGGCGTCGCCCGCATGCACAGCGCGATGAGCGCAATGATGAGCAGGCCGCCGAGCAACGGCGGAAACCACAGCCCGGCAGCAAGCGAGATCGCGCCCACATAGAGGTCGCCGAGCCGCGGCCCGCCCGTGACGACGACAGTGAAGATGCCCTGCAGACGACCGCGCATATTGTCGGGCACCGCAGTCTGCATCATCGTGCTCCGGAAGATGGCGCTCACATTGTCGGAGGCGCCCGTGCCGGCCATCATGACGGCCGCGAGCACCAGCGCTAGAACATTGGCTCCAGCGATCGACTCCGTCGCCCGCTCGAAGCCGCCCAGTGAGAGCACCGCCAGCACCACACCGAAACCCGCCACGAAGACGCCGTAGACGGCGATGGCCCAGCCAATCGCGACACCGTGTCGACGCACCGTGCCAAGGCGACCCGAGAGCAGACTGCACAGCAGCGTGCCGACAGCCCCCGCCGCAGTCAGGATGCCGACCGTGACTGCGCCACCGCCGATGACGAGAGCGCCCACCGCGGGGAACAGCGCGTGCGGCCGGCCGAACGTCATCGCCACGATGTCCACGATGAATGACATGCGGATGTTCGGGGCCCGCCTCAGAAACGCGATGCCCTGCACGACCGACTTCAGGCCGGGCGGATGCGCCCCCGCCTCAGGCCTGATCGACGGCAGCGTCAGAATGCCCATGAAAGCGGCCGAGAACATGATCACGTCGATCGTGTACGTCCACCCGAAACCGACCGTCGCGACGAGAATGCCGGCGAGCGCAGGCCCGACGGTCACCATGACGCCCATGCTGACGCCGCTGAGCGCGGACGCCGCCGGAAGCAGCTCCCGCGGCACCAGACGCGGAATGATCGCGGCCCGCGAGGTGCCGATGACAGTGGCGGCGATCGAATTGATCGTGGTGAGCATATAGAACGGCCACAGCTGCTCCACCTCGAACCAGGCCACGAGGGCGATGCCGACAGTGGAGAGCCAGGCCGCGATCGCAGAACCGAGCGCCACCGCGCGCCGGTCGAAGGCATCCGCCAGCATGCCGCCGTACAGGCCGGCGAGAATCATCGGCAGAAGTGCGATCGTGCCCACCATGGCGACGGCGAAGGTGGAACCGGTGATGGCATACAGGTGCAGGCCGACGGCGACGATCGTCATCTGCCCGCCGATACCGGCGATCGCATTGCCCGCCCACAGCCTCGCGAAGGCCGGGCTCACCCGCAGCGGGGTCAGATCGATGAGGTGCCCGCGACGCCCCGCCGTCGACGGGGTCTCGGAGTCTGGCACCGATCAAGCCTACTTGGCGGGAGGGGTCTCCTCGGGCGCCTCAGTTGCGGCAGCCGCGGGGTCTGCCATCGTCTCGCCTGCCGCGGCCGGGGCATCCGTCTCGCCCCTCGCACGGCGCCTGCGGCGCAGCAGCCACCAGACGAGCGCGAGCGCGATCGCCGGAACGATGAGCCACGGCAGCACCACGCCGAACGCCACCAGCAGGAAGGAGAGGAAGCCCACGAACGCAGCCCAGCCGGCGAGAAGCCCGCTCCAGAAGGTGTCAGGTTCGTGTACCGGGGCATCCGCCTCGCTGCCGAAGTAGACGGTGATCGTCGACAGCTCGACCTGATCGGCGAGCGAACGCCGCTGCGACTGCAACGACTCAAGGTTCGCCTGCCGCTCCGACAGCGCCGACTCGATCGTGATGAGGTCGGTCGTCGACGTCGCATCCGCCATGAGGGCGAGAAGCCTGTCGACGGATGCCTGCAGTGCGGTGATGCGCGCATCCAGATCCTGGGCGACGCTCGTCACATCCTGCTTCGACACGTTCGTCTCCTCGAGGGTGCCCAGAGCGGCCAGCTTCTCGATCGTCGCATCGAGCGCATCCGAGGGGATGCGCAGGGTCAGATCGGCGCGCCCGCGGTCGCCGCCCCGCGGGGCCGTCTCGGTGCGACCGTCGACATGCCCGCCCGCCTGATTCACGATGCGGGTTGCGTCATCGGCGGCATCCCGCGGCGTCTTCACCGTGATGTTCATGTAGCCGGTGGCGATGACCTGGCGATCGGAAGGGGCGACCAGTTGCAGCTGCCCGTCCGCCGCCCTGCCGGCGGAGCTCTCGGCGGCGCCGCCCATGTCCTGCATGGGCTGCACAGGGGTGCCGAAATCCGGCATCGAGGTCTGGGAGGCCTCGTTCATGGCGCTCGAGCATCCGCCCAGCAGAAGAATGCAGCTCAGGGCTGCGGCGCCGATCGCGAACGGTCGGCCAAGAACAGGTGATCGCCTCATGCGGCCAACGCTAGCGTCGGCGCTCGGCGAGCCGCCACCCAACGTTTGCGACGATTCGAACGTCGGCCCCAGCACGACGCCGGAGAGCCCCTGCGATAATCGGGCCATGGTGTGGATCCGGAAGCTGCTGGCACGACTCGGGCTCGGCCCGCGCCCGCTGTTGAACGTCGCCGGCGACACCGGCGAGGGGCCCGCCGTCATCCTCGTGCACGGCATCGCATCCTCATCGGTGACCTTCCAGAACCTGGTGCCGCTGCTCAGCCCGCGCCACCGCGTCATATCGCTCGACATCCTCGGCCACGGCGGCTCGCCCGCACCAAAGAACGCCACCTACCGGGTCGAGGAACACGTCGAATGGCTGTACCGCACCATCCGCTCACTGAAGATCCGTGGCGACATCGTCATCGTCGGCCACTCGCTCGGCGCACTCATCGTCGCCCGCTACGCGCGCGTGCACCCGGAGCGCATCGCCAAAGTCGTGCTCGTGAGCCCGCCCATCTACCTGAACCCGCAGCAGATCGGCGACCGCATCGAGCGCGCCGCCGTGAGCGCCTACCTGAAAGCGTACGAATACCTGCGCCTCAACAAGGAGTTCACCATCCGCCGGGCGGCGCTGATAGCCCGGATGCTGCCCATCAGGAACGTCTTCGAAGTGAGCGAACGCAACTGGAATGCCTTCAGGCTGTCACTGCAGAACAGCATCGAACTGCAGACCACCGTCGAAGACATCGCGGGTGTCACCGCGCCCGTCGAGATCGTCTACGGCGCGCTCGACCAGTTCATCGCACCCGGCAGCATGAACCTGGTGAAGCACATGCCGCACGTCACCGTGCACAGGGTCGACCTCAATGACCACATCGTGCGCAAACGGCTCGCCCGGGCGGTCGACGCGGCGATCGGCTGAGATTGTCCGCAGGTCCTCCTGCGGGTTGAGGAGGCCGCCCGCGGCCGTCTCGAAACCTCACCGCCGGGCAACTCCGGTAGCGTCGTGGCATGCAGACTCGTATTCTCGGCCGCACGGGCCGCACCGTTTCCGTCATCGGCCTGGGCACCTGGCAGCTGGGTGCCGACTGGGGCGACGTCAGTGAGGCGGATGCCCGCGGCGTGCTCGACGCGGCCGTCGAAGGGGGCGTCACCTTCTTCGACACCGCGGATGTGTATGGCGACGGCCGCAGCGAGTCGATCATCGGCGGCTACCTGGCGGAGCGCCCCGACCTGGAGATCACGGTCGCCACGAAGATGGGTCGCCGTGAGGAGCAGGACCCGGCCAATTTCACGCTCGCGAAGTTCCGCGAGTGGACTGACCGCTCGCGCCGCAACCTCCGCACCGACATGCTTGACCTCGTGCAGTTGCACTGCCCGCCCACGCCCGTGTTCTCATCCGGTGCCGTCTATGACGCCCTCGACATGCTCGTCGAGGAGGGCGCGATCGCGAACTACGGCGTCAGCGTCGAGACGGTCGACGAGGCGCTCGCCGCGATCGCCCGGCCCGGCACGGCGACGGTGCAGATCATCCTGAACGCGTTCCGTCTGAAGCCGCTCGACGCGGTGCTGCCTGCGGCGAGGGATGCCGGTGTCGGCATCATCGCGCGGGTGCCGCTCGCATCCGGCCTCCTGAGCGGCCGCTACACGGCACAGACCACCTTCGCCGCGGATGACCACCGCACCTTCAACAGGCACGGCGAGTCATTCGATGTGGGGGAGACCTTCTCGGGTGTGGACTTCGAGGAGGGCGTCGCGGCGGCGCAGGAGTTTGCGGCGCTGGTCGCGGCGGAGCCTGAAGGCTCCGATGTCGTGGCGGCGCATTTCTCGACCGCTCAGCTCGCGCTCGCCTGGGTGTCGCAGCTCGACGGCGTCAGCTCGGTCATCCCGGGCGCCCGCAATGTGGAGCAGGCCCGCTCGAACTCGAGGGCCGGCGATGTGCCGCAGCTGAGCGAGGGTTTCACCGCGGGCGTGCGCGACATCTACGATCGCCGCTTCCGCGCCGCGGTGCACCCGCGCTGGTAGCGGGCCCGCAGTCCGGCTTCGACCGCTGCATCCGCTGTCTTCACCCGACACTTCGCGACACGGCTGTACTGCTCTGACGGGCGGATGTGTCGCGAAGTGTCGGGTGAGATGCGCAGGGAAGGCTGCGGATGCTGGTGGTCGGCCGTTCACGCACGGCGGGGGTCCACCGGGTGCAGGGCGGCGCGACCGCGCTGGTAGCGGGCCCGCTCACGCGAGCGTGCTGATCGGCTCCGTGTCGGGGATGGGGCTCGCGTCTCGTCCCCGCAGGTCGGGGCTGGCGCGGTGGAACACTGCCGCGACGACAAAGCCGAGGAAGGCGAACGCGGCCGCGACCCAGAACGCGCCCGGCGCGTCGTAGGCGTCGATGAGGAAGCCGGCGAGGGCGGAACCGAGGGCCGCACCGATCAGCTGACCCGTGCCGACCCAGCCGTAGGCCTCAGCGGTGTCGCTGAACTTGACGCTGGCCGACACGATCGAGAACATGACGGCAAGAGCGGGCGCGAGGCCGATGCCCGCGATGAACAGCATCGCCGACAGCCACCAGAAGTCGAGGAACAGCGTCGCGAGGGCCATCCCGACGAAGACGATGAGCATGCGGCGGGCGAGCGCCCACGGGCTGATGCCGATATGGCCGAGGGCGAGGCCGCCGACGAGCGAGCCGATGGAGAAGATGGCGAGCACGAGTCCTGCGGCCGGGCCACCGTGGCCGAAGGTTGCGACGACTCCGGCCTCGACGGCGGCGCAGGCGCCCACCAGCAGGAAGCCGACCGCCGTGGCCAGCAGCACGGGCGGCTTGCGCAGCACGGTGCCCATCTTGCGCTTGCTGCGGGGGATGCGCACCCGGCCGAGCTCAGGGGATGCGAGGAACCAGGCGGTGCCGCCGACGAGGAACACGAGGGCGACGCCGATGGCCTGAACCGTGCCGATCTGCGTCGCCACGAAGGTGGTCACGACGGGGCCGATGACCCAGATGATCTCCTGGAGGGAGGCGTCGAGCGAGAAGAGCGGGGTGAGCTGCTGCGAGTTGACCATCTTGGGGTAGATGGTGCGCACGGCGGGCTGAACGGGCGGGGTGCTGAGGCCGCCGATGAAACCGACGGCCATGTAGCCGATCACGGACATCTCGATGAAGGCGATCGTTCCCATGCTGATGGCGGCGGCGATGCCGGTGAGGAGGATGACCGGTCGCATCCCCCAGACGCCCATCCAGCGGCTCGTGAGCGGGCCGGCGATGGCCTGCCCGACGCTGAGCGCGGCGAGCACGAGCCCGGCCGCACCGTACGAGTCGTGCACCCGCTCGATGTGCAGCAGGAACGCGAGGGAGAGCATCCCGAACGGGAATCTGGCCGTCAGCTGAGCCGCCATGATGCGGCCGACGCCGCGTGTCTTGAGGAGGTCCAGGTAGCTTTTCACGAGAGCTCAAGTCTAACCGGGAGACACGGGATTCGGGCAGCGTTGCGGGGTACCCGGGGGCTGCTGGGCCGGACCTGCGGGGCTGCCGTGCCGGGGCATCCGGAATGTCGGTGGTCTGCCGCAGGATGAGTGCACACCCTGTGCAGAACTCGCACAACTTATCCACATCTGTGGATGACACGCCCACTATATGTGGGATGTAGTGCGAGGGTTTCACCCGCTATATAGTGGTGTGACCGCGCAGGGAGAAACGGTCGCCGGTCGGGGCGATCCTCCGTGAAAAGTGGGAGAACGCAGGCCGTACGCGGCTGCGAAGCCGGGCAACCGGGATCAGAAACGAAGAACGGCGTGAGCGCGCCGAAGGGTAACAAGGGGCACAAGGGAGCATCGTGGGAATCACCGTAGTCAAGCGCAATGGGCAGCGCGAGCAGTATGACGCCAACAAGATCAACCTCGCGATCGAAGAGGCCAGCAAGGGCCTCGACGAGAACATCACCTGGGTCACCCAGATCGCGAGCGAGCTCGAGCTGACGCTGTTCGACGGCATCACCACGCAGCAGCTCGACGAGGCTGTAATCCAGGTCGCCCTGCAGAACGTGAAGGACGACCCCGAGTTCGACACCGTCGCTGCCCGGCTCCTGCTCAAGACCATCTACAAGCGCGTGCTCGGTGACTACGAGAGCGACGAGCAGCTTCGTCAGCTGCACGTCGAGCACTTCGCCCAGAACATCACGCGCGGTGTCGACGAGGGTCTGCTCGACCCCCGCCTCACCGAGCTCTTCGACCTCGACCGCCTCGCGAAGGCCCTCGACCCCACGCACGACGGCCTGCTCAAGTACATCGGCGTCGTCACGCTCAACAACCGCTACGGCATCAAGGGCCGCAACGGTGACGCCCTCGAGGTTCCGCAGTACTTCTGGATGCGCATCGCCATGGGCCTGTCGCTCAACGAGGCAGATCCCGACGCCACGGCCATCGCCTTCTACGACAAGATGTCGAAGCTCGAATACCTGGCCGCGGGCTCCACGCTCGTCAACGCCGGCACCATCTACCCGCAGCTCGCGAACTGCTTCGTGATGGAGATGCAGGATGACATGGAGCACATCGCCAAGACGACGCGCGATGTCATGTGGCTCACGAAGGGAACCGGCGGCATCGGCCTCTCAGTGACCAAGCTGCGCGCGCAGGGCTCGCCCATCCGCTCCAACAACACCACCTCGACGGGCCCCATCCCGTTCATGCACACGATCGACTCGATCCTGCGCGCGGTCAGCCGCGGCGGCAAGAAGTTCGGTGCGCTCTGCTTCTACATGGAGAACTGGCACCTCGACTTCCCCGAGTTCATCGACCTGCGCCAGAACTCCGGCGACCCGTACCGCCGCACCCGCACGGCCAACACGGCCGTCTGGATCAGCGACGAGTTCATGAAGCGCGTTCAGAACGACGACGACTGGTACCTCTTCGACCCACTCGAGGTCTCCGACCTCAACGAGCTCTACGGCGCCGAGTTCTCGGCCAAGTACAACGAGTACGCGGCGAAGGCGGATGCCGGCGAGCTGCGGATGCACAAGAAGATCAAGGCGCGCGAGCAGTTCAAGGCGATCCTGATCTCGCTGCAGGGCTCCAGCCACCCGTGGCTCACCTGGAAGGACACGATCAACAACCGTGCCCTCAACAACAACACGGGCACCATCCACCTGTCGAACCTCTGCACCGAGATCACCCTCCCGCAGGATGTCGACAATGTGGCCGTCTGCAACCTCGCCTCGATCAACCTGAGCCGTCACCTGCTCGTCAACGAGGCGACCGGGGTCACCACCATCGACTTCGCCAAGATCGAGGAGAGCGCCCGCCTCGCCGTGCGCCAGCTCGACAACCTCATCGACATCACCAAGTCGTCGGTGAAGGAGGCCGACTTCTCGAACCAGCAGAACCGCGCAGTCGGTCTCGGCGTCATGGGCTTCACCGATGTCACCGAGAAGATGGGCTTCAGCTACGAGAGCGAAGAGGCGTACGACCTCATCGACGAGATCATGGAGCACGTCTCCTATGCGGCCATCGACGAGAGCGCCGAGCTCGCCAAGGTGCGCGGTGCGTACCCGAACTTCGAGGGCTCGCGCTGGTCGGAGGGCCTCGTTCCGCTCGACAGCATCGCGCTGACCGAGCAGGATCGCGGCCTCGAGATCAAGGTCAACCGCACGACGCGCCTCGACTGGGACGTGCTGCGGGAGAAGGTCAAGGGCGGCATGCGCAACGCGACCCTCATGGCCATCGCGCCCACCGCATCCATCGGCCTCGTCGCGGGCACCACGCCCGGCCTCGACCCGCAGTTCTCGCAGATCTTCAGCCGCTCCACCTCGAACGGCAAGTTCCTCGAGGTCAACCGCAACCTTGTCACCGAGCTGCAGAAGCGCGGCCTGTGGGAGTCGGTGCGTGAGGATGTGCTGCGCAGCCAGGGCGACATACAGAACATCTCCTCCATCCCGGATGAGGTGAAGGACACGTTCAAGACGAGCTTCCAACTCTCGCCGTACTCCTTCCTTGAGGTCGCGGCGCGCGCCCAGAAGTGGATCGACCAGGCCATCAGCCGCAACATGTACCTTGAGACGCGCGACCTCGGCGAGATGATGGACATCTACTACGCCGCATGGGAGCGGGGCGTCAAGACGACCTACTACCTGCACATGAAGCCGCGTCACCAGGCCGAGCAGTCCACCGTCAAGGTGAACAAGGCCGAGGAGATCAACGGAGGAACCCGCCGCGGCTTCGGCGCTGCGGCCCCCGCCGCCGTTCCTGCGGGAGCGCCGGCAGCAGCATCCGGCCAGGCCCGTCGTGGCTTCGGCGGACTCGCCCCGAAGGCTGGTGAGTAGAGCATGGATGAGGAGTACTTCGTTCCCATCGACCCGATGGACGAACTGCAGTGCGACAGCTGCCAGTAGTCGTCGACGCGCGATAGACCACACAGAACCACAAGACACAGAAAGAAGATGACGTAGCAGCCATGGGCATCCTTGGAACAGGAATTCAGGAAGGTCTCCTCCTCAAGCCGATTCGGTACAAGTGGGCGATGGACCTGTACGACCAGGCGGTCGCGAACACGTGGTTCCCGAACGAGATCCAGCTCGGCGAGGACATCGCCGACTTCAAGAAGATGACCGACGAGGAGCGTCACGCGGTCACCTTCCTGATGAGTTACTTCAACCCGAACGAGCTGCTCGTGAACAAGGCGCTGGCCTTCGGCGTCTACCCCTATCTGAATGCGGCAGAGGCGCACATGTACCTCGCCAAGCAGATGTGGGAGGAGGCCAACCACTCCATGTCGTTCGAGTACGTGCTCGAGACCTTCCCGATCGACCGCGAGGCCGCCTACGCCGCGCACGTCGACATCCCCTCCATGGCGAAGAAGGAGGAGTTCCAGGTCAAGTTCATCAGGCGGATGACCGAGGAGACCCTCGACATCACCTCGGTGGAGGGCAAGCAGGACTTCGTGCGCAACCTCGTTGCGTACAACGTCATCCTTGAGGGCATCTGGTTCTACTCGGGCTTCATGGTCGCCCTGTCGTTCCGTCAGCGCAACCTGCTGCGCAACTTCGGCTCGCTCATGGACTGGGTGGTGCGCGACGAGAGCCTGCACCTCAAGTTCGGCATCAACCTCATCCTCACGGTGCTCGAGGAGAACCCGGAGCTGCAGACGGCCGAGTTCGCCGACGAGATCCGGCAGATGATCCTGGATGCTGTGGAGATGGAAGAGGAGTACAACAACGACCTCCTTCCCGGCGGCATCCTCGGCCTCAACGCCAGCTACATCAACCAGTACGTGAAGTATCTGGCCGACCGCAGGCTGGAGGAGCTCGGCTTCGAGGCCCACTACAAGGTGTCGAACCCGGCCAAGTGGATGGCAACCGCGAACGACACGCTCGAGCTGGTCAACTTCTTCGAGTCGACCAACACCTCCTACGAGACGAACGCGAAGGCGCACAGCACAGCGAAGGCCGAATAGCGCATTTCGGAAGCACGAATAGAAGGGGCGGTGGTCGCGAGAGCGACCACCGCCCCTTCTCGGATCTGGGTACTGCGCGCGGATGCTCGAAGCGCCAGAAAGTTGCTCAGCGTCCAGCGCCGACGACTGCGAGGAGCAGCAGTGGCCAGGGGAGAACTCCGATGAGTACCGTGGCGGTGCCCGAGATGACCCTGAACCGGCGAACGTATCGGTAGACGGAGGCGGTGGCGAGCATCGCAAGCGTGACAGGGAAGGAGAGATATGACGGCCAGCGCCCTGGATGCTGATGGATGCTCGCGATGAACGCGTCGGGCCCATGGGTGTTGCCGGAGAAAACGATGACAGTGAGGGCGAATCCTAAGAACGCCGCAAGGCCGATCACTGTCAGACTCCATCCGGGGACCAAGGAAACTCGCGAGTTCGGCCGGGCGAGCATGAAGCACCCAACGAGTCCGAAACCTACCGCTCCCAATGCCGCCCACGATATTGCGTCGATCATGGCGGCGTTCGGGAGCCGTGAGAAAATGCCGAGGTTCCCGACGGCCATCACGAGGCTGACCCACGCAGCGATCGACACGGCACCCGCTGAATGGCGTACCCATGCGCGAGCTGCCCACTGATGCTGAGTCAATTCAACTGGGGTCGTCATCTACAAGCCCGCAACAGAGAGGAGTTTGGTAACGCATCCAGAAGCAAAGGCATCCAACTCTGTTTGTGTAGGTAGCGTGGCGTCGACACCTTGATAGTCCATGAACTCATCTCGTGGCATTTCCGGCCACGGCCAGCCTGCAGCAAAGATGGATTTAATTCCACTGGTCAGTTTTGCTGCAGGACTAACCCCGAAGCGGAACTGCAGGAATGCTCGAATCCTTAGCTGTTCGGTGGGATACTCCACCAGTATGCGTCTGACTGCTTCGCCCAGAGTGGTATCGTCGTTCCTCATTGAGCGTCCAACCAGCCAACCCTCAGCATCTGCAACGAGATCTTGGGAACGCTGTCGGTGTGATTGACTCCTATGCTTGTGAGGATTTCGGTTCTCGCGGAAGGATGTTCGTCGTTCCGAAAGCTTCTCCCCTTGAGTTCCGCCGTGGCGTTATTGCCGTCGCCCGGAAGAACGACGCCCTGATTTCGCGGGTGGCGAAGGGCTTCGGAATCTCCGAGTCCTGTCTGCAACGCTGGCTGAAGCTGGCCGATATCGAAGATGGCAATCGTCCGGGCCTTCGTTGTCTGCGCGGGCGCGCGCAATGCGCCCGAAATCGTGACGCTGCCGACGGTTTGTTGCGTCGGGCCTGCGGTAGGCTCCGATTGTCAGCGCGACGACGGCGTCGCGACACAGTAGAAGGAATGGCATCCCATGCGCATGAGATACACGGCAACCGCGATCGCAGCGATCACACTCCTCGCCCTCACCGGCTGCGTCGACAACAGCACGGCGCCCACAGGCGGCGGCGACAAGGTCACGGTGACGGTCGACAAAGCAGCCGAGGCCATGCTGCCCGACAGCATCCGCGAGGCCGGCAAGATCATTGTCGGAATGGACCCCAACTACGCGCCCAACGAATACAAGGACGACGCCGGTAACCCCATCGGATGGGCCGTCGACCTCGGTGACGCGATGGCCGCCAAGCTGGGCCTCACCATGGACTACCGCAGCTCCGGCTTCGACAAGATCATCCCCAGCATCCTCGGTGGCACCTACGACATCGGCTACTCCTCCTTCACCGACAATGTGGAGCGCGAGAAGTCGGTCGACTTCGTCAACTACTACGGAGCCGGCATCCAGTGGGCGCAGCAGCTCGGCAAGAGCGTCGACCCCGACAACGGCTGCGGCCTGACCGTCTCGGTTCAGCGCACCACCTACGAAGAGACCGACGAACTGCCCGCCAAGTCGCAGGCCTGCGTCGACGCCGGCAAGGAGCCCATCACCATCGAGGGCTACGAGACGCAGGATGAGGCCACCAATGCCCTCGCGCTCGGCAAGGTCGACGCCATGAGCGCCGACTCGCCCATCACGCAGTACGCGGTCTCGCAGGTCAGCGACAAGATCGAACTCGCCGGCGACCCCTTCGACGTCGCGCCGTACGGCATCGCCGTCGACAAGGGCAACACCGAGCTGCGGGATGCCATCAAGGCCGCCCTGCAGTCGATGATCGACGACGGCAGCTACAACGAGATCCTCAAGAAGTGGGGCGTCGACGTCGGCGGCCTCGACACCATCACGATCAACGCGGCAGGCAGCTAGCAGTCATGAGTTCGTCAGGCACGGGTCGCCCCGAGGGCGGGGCGACCCCGCCGACCACCGGACGGTCGGCAGCGGACACCGGCACGACCACCGTCGCCGAGGAGCAGGCGGAGGTCATCAAAGCCATCCGCCTGCGCCACCCGTGGCGCACGGTCGTGGCCGTCATCCTGGTGCTCGCGCTCGCGCTGTTCATCATCGACGCGGCCAACCGCCCCGCCTACAGCTGGGACGTCTTCGCCAAATACCTCTTCGACCAGCGCATCTCGCAGGCGGCCCTCAACACGCTGCTGCTGACCGTCTACTCGATGGTCATCGCGATCGTGCTGGGCGTGACGCTCGCCGTCATGCGCCTCAGTGAGAACCCCGTCGTCAAGGGTGTCGCCTGGCTGTACCTGTGGGTGTTCCGCGGAACCCCCGTCTACGTGCAGCTCGTCTTCTGGGGCCTCATCTCGACCATCTACCGCAGCATCGAGATCGGTATCCCGTTCACTGAGCCGTGGCTGGTGTTCCAGACCGCCGACGTGCTCGACGTGTTCTGGATCGCCGTCATCGGGCTCGCCCTCAACGAATCCGCCTACATGGCGGAGATCGTGCGCGCCGGCATCCTCTCCGTCGACAAAGGCCAGGATGAGGCGGCGACCGCCCTCGGCATGTCGTGGCTGCAGACGATGCGTCGCGTCGTCATCCCGCAGGCGATGCGCATCATCATCCCGCCGACCGGCAACGAAGTCATCTCGATGCTGAAGACGACATCGCTCGTCGCCGCCATCCCGTACGCCTTCGACCTGTACGGCAGACAGCGCGACATCTCGGCCGTCATCTTCGACCCCATCCCCATGCTGCTCGTCGCCTGCGCCTGGTACCTCTTCTTCACCTCGGTGCTGATGGTCGGCCAGTTCTTCCTGGAGCGGCGATTCTCGCGCGGCGTCGGTCAGGCCCGCATCGACAAGAAGCCCGGAACCGAGACAGGTGCGATCCCCGCAGTCACCGGCGCCGTGCCGACAGGCTCCGCCACAACGGATGCCCCCACGACAGGGAAGGACGCAGGATGAGTCCCGAAACGGTGCCCACAGCATCCGGAGCAACCGCCACCGTTCCCATGGTGCGTGCCGAGCGCGTCTCCAAGAGCTTCGGCTCCAACCAGGTGCTCAAGAGCATCTCGCTCGAAGTGAAACGCGGCGAGGTCATGTGCCTGGTCGGGCCGAGCGGATCGGGCAAGAGCACCTTCCTGCGCTGCATCAACCACCTGGAGCGCGTCGACGCGGGCCGGCTCACCGTCGACGGCGTGCTCGTCGGCTACGAGGAGCGCGGCGACAAACTGTACGAATTGCGGCCCAAGGTCGCGGCGGCGCAGCGGCGCGACATCGGCATGGTGTTCCAGCGCTTCAACCTGTTCCCGCACATGACGGCCCTCGAGAACGTCATGGAAGCGCCCGTGCTCGTCAAAGGCGCGAACAAGGCGAAGGCCGCCGCGCGCGGGCGTGAACTGCTCGAGCGCGTCGGCCTCGGACACAAAGCGGATGCCTACCCAGCGCACCTGAGCGGCGGCCAGCAGCAGCGGGTCGCCATCGCCAGGGCGCTCGCCATGGACCCCAAACTGATGCTCTTCGACGAGCCCACCTCGGCGCTCGACCCAGAGCTTGTCGGTGAAGTTCTCGACGTCATGAAAGCGCTCGCCGCATCCGGCATGACCATGATCGTCGTCACCCACGAGATGGGCTTCGCGCGCGAAGTCGCCGACTCGCTCGTCTTCATGGACGGAGGCGTCGTCGTCGAGGCAGGAGACCCCGTCGAAGTGCTGTCGAACCCGCAGCACCAGCGCACGAAAGCATTCCTGTCGAAGGTGCTGTAGGAGGGATCGGGGGTCGGGTTTCGAGACTGTCGCGCTAGAGCGCAACACCTCAACCCGCGGGTGTTGGAGAGGGCACGGGGGTCGGGTTTCGAGACTGTCGCGCTAGAGCGCAACACCTCAACCCGCGGGTGTTACGCGAGGGCCTTCTGGATGCGCTGGAGGCTGACGGGGCCTGCCGTGCCGAGATGCTGGGCGAAGAGGCTGATGCGCAACTCCTCGAGCATCCAGCGCGCACGCACCAGTCGCGCCTGCGCGGGGTCGTCCACGACGGCGGTCGTGAGCGGGAGCACCCCGCCGGCGGCGTCGTAGAGGTCGCGCGCCTTCTGCACCTCGGTCATCCACACGCGGTCGCGGCCCAGATTCTCGGCGAGGCGCGAGAGGCGATGCGTCACGCCGTCGAGGTAGACGGGCAGCCGCCTCAGCTGGTCGACCCCGGCGATGCCCACAAAACCCGGATGCACGAGCGCCTCCACCTGTTCGCGGGCGTCGGCGAGCGGCGAGAGCAGGGCCATGCTGGTGGCCGCCTTGATGGCTTTCTCCGCCTCCCGGGCGGCCGCAAGGGTGCGCGCGGTGAGGGACACGGTCGTGAACAGGGCATCGACGAGCCCGGAGGAGGCGCGGTCTCGGAGAGCCTCGAAGTCCGCGCGGGACCAGGGCAGGGCATCCGCATCGTGGCCGAGCGCAGCATCGAGTGTTGCTGCCATCGCGTCGTCGAAGAGGGCCTGCGTCGAGCGGTAGGGGCTCGCGGCGAGACTCATCTTCTCAGGCCCGGTGAGGTGCTGCTGCACGTACGTGGTCGGTGCGGGGATCGCCAGCTGAAGCATCCGGCGCACGCCCCTGCGGTGTTCGCGCAGCTGCTCAGCGGGTGTGCTCATGAGCCGGATCGAGACGGATGCCCCCGAGTCGACGAGCGCAGGATAGGCGCGCACCACATTGCCGGCGAGCCTCGTGTCGAGCAGTCGCGGCAGCGCGTCGAAATCCCACGAGGTGAGGCCCTCGCGTTCGAGCGAGGCGGCACGGTTCGGGGCGGCGCCGAGTGACGGTGTGGTCGGGGCGGATGCGGGGGTCGCGCGGGCGTGCACCTGGGCGATGGACTCCCTGGCCCGGTTCTTCAGCTTCTGCTGCAGCCCGGGCAGATCCTTGGAACGGGCGAGCTCGCGACCGTGCTCCGACACGACGGCGAAGGTGACCAGCAGATGCTCCGGCACGCGCTCCAGCTCGAAATCATCGGGGGTCGTCGGTGTGTAGGTCATGCGCTGAATCTGCCGCGCGAGATATTCCGTGAGCGGCATCTCTGCCGGATCATGGTCATCCGGAATCTCCTCGAGCAACCGACGGGCCCAGTCTGCCGCGGGAACCACATTGCGGCGGATGGCCTTGGGCAGCGCCTTGATGAGGGCGGCGACGAGCTGTTCGCGCAGGCCCGGAACCTGCCAGTCGAATCCGGCGGGGGAGAGCCGGGCGAGAAGTGCGATGGGCACGTGAACGGTGACGCCGTCCTCCGGGCTGCCCGGCTCGAATCGGTAGCTGAGTTTGAGGCGCTGATCGCCCTGATGCCACCACTTCGGGTAGTCGGATTCGACAAGCTCGGGGGCGGAGGTCTGCTCGTCGAGCAGATCCTCGCGGGTCATCGTGAGCAGCCCATCGTCGCCCTGGCGGGCCGTCTTCCACCACGACTCGAAATCGCGGACCGTGCATACCGTTTCGGGAATGCGTCTGTCGTAGAACTCGAAGACGGCCTCGTCGTCGAGCAGGATGTCGCGGCGGCGGGTGCGCTCCTCCACCTCGGAGAGCTGCCGTCGCAGCGTGCGATTGGCGCGATCGAACGCCGTCATGCGCCGGTCGAGTCGCTCGATGTCCCACTCGCCGTCGACCAGCGCGTGCCTGATGAACAGCTCCCGCGCATGGGCGGGATCGATGCGGGAGAACTGCACGCGCCGCCGGGCCACGATCGGCACCCCATACAGGGTCACCCGCTCGTAGGCGACGGCCGCACCCTGCTTCTTCTCCCAGTGCGGCTCGCCGTAGCTGCGCTTCACAAGATCGCCGGCGATCGGCTCGGCCCACGAGAGATCGATCGCGGCGTTCATCCTCGCGAACAGTCGACTCGTCTCCACGAGCTCGGCACTCATGATCTCGGAGGGCTGCTTCTTCGCCAGCGCCGAGCCCGGGAACACCGAGAAACGCACCTGGCGGGCACCCACGTAGTCGCCGCGCCCGCGGTCCTTCTTGGCATCCTTCGTGTCGTCGCGCACGCCGATCTGGCTGAGCAGTCCGGCGAGGATCGAACGGTGGATGCCCACCCCGTCGTTGCCGGGCTCGCCGACGGTGAGCCCCAGCGGCTTCGCCATCCGTTCCAGCTGACGGAAGACATCCGCCCACTCCCTGATGCGCAGATAGTTGAGGTATTCGGCCTTGCAGAGGCGCCTGAACTGATTGCCGGAGAGTTCCTTCTCCTTCTCGCGGAGATGATTCCAGAGATTCAGGAGGGTGAGGAAGTCGCTCGTCCTGTCGGTGAAACGTGCATGCGACTGGTCAGCCTGCGGGCGCTTCTCGAGTGGCCGCTCGCGCGGGTCCTGCACGCTCAGCCCGGCAACGATCGCCATCACCTCGCGGGTCGTGCCGTACTTGGCCGACTCGATGACCATGCGGGCAAGTCGAGGGTCGATCGGCAGCTGCGACAGCTGCCTGCCGACCTTCGTGATCTTCGTGTCCTTCGTGACCGCGCCGAGCTCGGCGAGCAGGTCGAGGCCATCCTTGATGCCGCGCGAATCGGGTGGCTGCAGGAACGGGAAGTCCTCGATGGCGCCCAGCCCGAGCGAGATCATCTGCAGGATGACCGCCGCCAGGTTGGTGCGCAGGATCTCCGGGTCGGTGAACTCGGGCCTCTTCTCGAAATCCTGCTCCGAGTACAGGCGGATCGCTATGCCGTCGCTCGTGCGGCCGGAACGACCCGAGCGCTGATTGGCGGATGCCTGCGAGATGGCCTCGATCGGCAGCCGCTGGATCTTCGCGCGGGCACTGTAGCGGCTGATGCGGGCGGTGCCGGCGTCGATCACATACTTGATACCGGGCACCGTCAGGCTGGTCTCGGCGACATTCGTCGCCAGCACGATGCGACGGCGGATGCCCGCAGTCGCCGAAGGCTGGAACACGCGATGCTGGTCTGCCGCGCTCAGTCGCCCGTAGAGGGGGAGCACCTCGACGCCGGGCAGATTCCGTGCACGGATGGCGTCCTCGGCATCGCGGATCTCGTTCTCACCGCTGAGAAACACGAGGATGTCGCCCGAGCCCTCTCTGCCGAGCTCGTCGATGGCCGAGTTGATGCCGTCGAACAGATCGATGGGCTCGGCCGCCGCAGTTCTGGTGTTCGACAGGAGATCTGAGCGCGCGCCCGGTGTGTTGCGGCCGCCGCGCGGTGTTTCGCGCGTTTTCTCCTGTTGAGCATTGAGGGGTTGAGCGTTGAGGGGTTGGGGGTCGGGGGCGTCGCCATCATCGTCGGGGTCGTCTGTCATGGCATCCGGGGCCAACGGCCGGTACCTGATCTCGACGGGGTAGGTGCGCCCGCTGACCTCCACGATGGGTGCGGGCTCGCCGTCCGCGGAGGCGAAGTGCTTCGCGAAGCTCTCGGGGTCAATGGTCGCCGAGGTGATGATGAGCTTCAGCTCCGGGCGCTGCGGCAGCAGCTGCTTGAGGTAGCCGAGCAGGAAGTCGATGGTGAGGCTGCGCTCGTGGGCCTCGTCGATGATGATGGCGTCGTATTTGCGGAGCATCCGGTCGCGGTGGATCTCGTTGAGCAGGATGCCGTCGGTCATCAGCTTGATGCGGGTGCCCTTGGCGGTGCGATCGGTGAAGCGCACCTGGTAGCCGACGATGCCGCCGACCTCGTCGCCGAGTTCTTCAGCGATGCGTTCGGCGATCGTGCGTGCGGCGATGCGGCGCGGCTGCGTGTGCCCGATGCTCTCGTAGCCGAGCTCGAGCAGCATCTTGGGCAGCTGTGTCGTCTTGCCGGACCCCGTCGCGCCGGCCACGATGACGACCTGGTTGTCGCGGATGGCCGCCGAGATGTCGTCGCGCCGCTGGCTGACCGGTAGGTCGGCGGGGTAGTGGATGGCGGGAATCATGAGCCCTCCATCCTATGGCGGGTGGACCCTTCGTGAGGGCTGTTGTCCTGCTATCTCTATATAGCTAGAGTTGGCGCATGACCATCACGCCGTTGAAGAGGATCACGCCTGCGACTGTAGACGTGCTCGATGCGCTGCTCACCACATCCGATGCCCTGTGGGGGCTTGCGATCGTGAAGGCGACCGGTCGGCCGGCGGGCAGCATCTATCCGATCCTGGAGCGGCTCGAGACGGCAGGCTGGGTGGTCTCGGAGTGGGAGGCGGACACCGAGCGAAGCGGGCCGCGCCGGCGCCTCTACCGTCTCGAAGCCGACGCCGCGCCGGCAGTCCGTTCGGCGATCGCCCACTTGAAGGCGAGGCCCGCCCGCCCGTCGATCACGCCCGGAACGGCCTTCGCATGAGCGGGGTCGCGCGCGCGCTGATCATGGTGCTCGCCTCGACACTGCCGTGGGCGACCCGCGAACGCTACCGCGAGGAATGGCTGGCGGATGCCGAAGGGGCGGGAGAAGCGGGCGTCACGCAGGGATCGGTCTTGCTGGGTGCTGCGGCGATGGCCGTTCGGGTGAACCGTTTGGCTGCGCCGGACGATGACACCGCACTCATCGCCACTTTCAGAAGGGTGCGCTGGGGCACCGCGCTGCTGCTCGCATCCGGGGTAATCGGGTTCGGTTCCTGGGTCGGCGCAGGCAGTACGGTACCGGAGGTGACCGTCGCTATCGCCCTGATGTTCGTCGTTGCCGCGTTGGCACAGCTCGGCCTCGTTGCGCGATTCCGTGGCGGATACACGTGGCTTGCCTTCGGGCTTGTGGTGATCGGACTCGGGTTGGGGGTACTGTCCTTGACGCAGATCCGCCTTCTGGCGGTGCTCGGCCTCTTTGCGACCCTGGCGGGGCTGATCCTGTTTCTCGTCTCGGGACCCGTTCGGATGGCTCCTTCTGGACGAGGCACGTCGTCTCCCGCGGCCCGCATCGTTGCCGGTGTCGCAGTATCTCTCGTCTTGGTGGGTGCCGTAGCGCTGGGAGCGCTCGACGGGTTCGTGTGGATGCCTGTGGCGCTGAGCGGGGGAATGCCGCTGGATGAGCTGCGGGCGATGATGGTCGCCGCGAATGAACTCAACAGCGCGGACGTGATGATCGTGATCTGGGTCGTCTTCTGGGCGATTGCATCACTCCTGCCCGCAGCGCTCGCCGTTGCGCGGAAGCGGGTTCGCGTGCGCACGATCGTGCTCCTTGGCCTCGGAATTCTGGCCACGCTCATTTTCTTCCAGTGGTGGGCGACCTTCTCGATGGGTATGGGCGTTGCCGACACAGTGCCCGGCGCATCGGGCGGCATGTCCCCGTTCGGGCACTGGTTTGCGCTCGTTGGTCAGGGGGCGCTGGTGGGAATCATCCTCGCGGTCGTAGGGGGCGACGTCCGCGACAGAGGTGACGTCGAGCATCTGGTGCCCGCGCGAGCCTGATCTGTGGCCGCCAGCTGTCGCCTATCCGTCAGTTGCCTCTAAGTGCTCTTCGTGCGACCCGCGAACAGCAGTTAGCGGCAACTCAATGGCCGGCAGTGACCGGCACGGCCGTTTATGCCGGCGGCTGCTCGCCCTGCTCGGCCATGAACGCCTCCGGTCCGGCCTCGGCCGCCTTCGGGTCCATCCACAGGATGCTGAACTCGTTGCCGTCGGGGTCTTCGAAGTCGCGCGAATACATGAAGCCGTAGTCCTGGGCTTCCTTCGGTTCAGTGGCTCCGGCGGCGAGGGCCTTCTCGAGCAGCGCGTCGACGGCTTCGCGGCTGTCTGCGCTGAGCGCGGTCTGGCAGAGCACATGCGTGTGCGGGTCGGCGATCTCCTTCTGGGTGAAGGTTGCGAAGAATTCGCGGGTCAGCACCATGAGGTAGACGTGTTCGTCGATGATGACGCAGGCGGCGTTGTCGTCGGTGAAGAGGGGGTTGATCTTCCAGCCGAGGCCCTGGAAGAACTCCTTGGCGCGGGGAAGGTCGCTGGTCGTCAGGTTGACGAAGATTTCGGTCGGCATGGCGTCTCCTTTGATCTCATGCCATTGAGCGCTTCATGCCCTGAGAAATCAAGCAAATTCTGAGTGATGCGGCATCCGTGGTGATGCTCGACAAGTGAGCCGGATGCCACAAAGTCATTGACTCCACAAAGTGCTTTGTGTTACAAAGTGCTCATGACAAACACAGCACATGACGACGACACCCCGCTCGACCCGGCCGAGATGCTCGCCCTCGTGCAGCGCCAGCAGGGCGACATGCAGCGCAGGATGGCCCGCTACGTTCCCTGGATTCTGCTGTCGTGGGCGCTCGCCTGGGGCGTCGGCTTCGGGATGCTGTGGCTCGTCGACGGGGCGAGGCCGGGGTTCTCGGTTCCTCTCGCCGTGGCGGGGCCGGTCTTCGGTGTGCTCCTGGTCGGCGCGGGGGTCACCTCGGGCGTGCTGGGCGCGAGAAGCGGGCGCGGCATCCGCTCATCGAAGGCGGCGGAGTTCACGGGCACAACGTACGGCGTCACATGGAGCGTCGGGTTGGTTGCACTGTTCGCGCTCGGCGCTTCGCTCACCCACAACGGGGCGTCGCCGGAGGTCATGAACATCTTCTACCCGGCCGTGTCGCTCGTCTTCGTCGGCGTCATGTACATCATCGCGGGGGCGATCTGGCATGCGATCCCGTCTATCTGGATGGGTGGCGCGATCGTCGCCATCGCCGTGATCGGGTCGTTCTTCGGGTACCCGACGCACTATCTCGTGTACGCGATCCTTGGCGGCGGGGTGTTCCTCGCCGGGGCGGTCGTGACGGCCGTGTATTCGCGCACGATCGTGCTGAAGGGGCTCTGACGATGGACGAGCTCGATCCGGTCATCCACGCGCAGTCGCGTCTGCGTATCGTGGCTGTCCTTGCGGCACTCGATGCGGGGGAGAGCGTCACGTTCCCGCGGGCGCAGGAGCTGCTCGACATGACGGCAGGCAACCTGTCGACGCATCTGCGCAAGCTCGAGGACGCCGCCTACGTCGAAGTCACGAAAACCCACTCCGGGCGCACCCCCGTCACCTATCTGGCCCTCACGACCCGCGGTCGCCGCGCGTTCGAGGACTACACCGACAGCCTTCGCACGCTGTTGGGCGAACGGTGATGGCGAGCGAGCGTGACGACCTGGTCGCCCGACTGCGGGCGGCCGGCTGCGTCTTCGCCGAGGACGAGGCGCGGATGCTCCGCGAAGCCGCGCAGGGCGGGCGCGAGCTGGAGCAGATGGTCGCCGAACGCGTGGCAGGTCTCCCGCTGGAGCACATCCTCGGTTGGGCGGAATTCTGCGGACTGCGCGTCGCCGTCGGGCCGGGGGTGTTCGTGCCGCGCCGCCGCACCGAACTGCTCGCGAACGAAGCGGCCACTCATGCGGCGCCCGGATCGGTCGTCGTGGAGCTGTGCTGCGGGGTCGCCGCGATCAGCGCCGCGCTGCTCGCGCGCATTGAGGGGATCGAACTGTACGCGGCCGACATCGACCCCGAGGCGACCCGCTTCGCGAGGGCGAATGTGGGAGAGCGCGGGGTCGTGCTCGACGGTGACCTGTTTGCGCCGCTGCCTGAGAGCATCCGGGGTCGTGTCGATGTGCTGGTGGCCAACGCGCCCTATGTTCCGACGGAGGCGATCGCGTTCATGCCGCCCGAGGCGCGCCTGCATGAGGCGCGCGTCGCACTCGATGGGGGAGGGGATGGCCTCGAACTGCACCGGCGTATCGCCGCGGGCGCGCCCGAATGGCTGGCGCCGGGCGGCTGGCTGCTCATCGAGTCCAGCGAGCAGCAGGCGCCCCGAACGGCCGCGCTGTTCGAGCGCGCCGGGCTGCTCAGTCGGGTCGTGCGGGATGAGGAGCTCGACGGCACCGTCGTCATCGGGCAGAGGGTCGGGCTCGACTCCTGAGTCGTATGTATACATGAGCGGCTAAATTCGCGCTTGCTCTGGCCGAACATCCGTTCTGTGTATACAGTGGACGGAGGCGGGGAGAGCGGAGACGGCATGAGGGCGAGTGACAGGGCCTATGCCGCGCTGCGCGACGAGATCGTCGACTGGCGACTCGCGCCCGGAACGGTGCTCGGCGAAGTCGAACAGGCCGCGCGACTCGGAGTCAGTCGAACCCCGCTGCGGGAGGCCCTAGGGCGGCTCGCGGCGGAAGGACTCGTCGAAGCGCAGGGCGGGCGCGGCCTCGTCGTCGCCGAACTCTCGACCGACGACATCCGCGAACTCTTCGAGACCCGCCAGGCGCTCGAGGAACTCGCGGCGCGACTCGCTGCCCGCCGGCGCGACCGCTCAGTCTTCGAAGGACTGCAGGAGGAGTTCCGTGACGCAGCCGGCCTCACCGCCGACCCCGCGGCCTACTACGCGCTCGTCGCGCGCTTCGACGACGCCATCGACGCGGCCGCCACCAACGGCTACCTCAGCGCCGCGCTCGGAGGCCTGCGCACGCACCTCGTGCGCATCCGCCGCATCGCCCGCGACAACCCGGAGAGACTCGCCGCAGCAGCAGCAGAGCACCAGCTGATCATCGACGCGATCGTCGACGGCGACTCCGACCTGGCCGCCCACGCAACCCATGTGCATCTGCATCGCAGCCTGCAGAACATCCTGGCCACCGTCTCGGATGCGACGCTGCGAACCCCGAGCAGTCGAACCCAGGCCACCCGAACCCAGACCGCTCAAACCCAGAGCACTCCAGCCCAGACCACTCCACTCAAGAACCTCACGAAGGAGACCGCATGAAGTCCCACGATGTGCGCGTGCACCCCAGCTCAGACAATCTGCCCCGCGAAGCGCAGCTCGCCTGGAAGATCGCCGAAGTCGCATCCGAACAGGTGCAGGTGACGGATGCTGTGGCCGACATGGTCGTGAACCGCGTCATCGACAACGCGGCCGTCGCGGTCGCATCGCTCGAACGTGGCCCCGTCGTGGCGGCCCGGGCGCAGGCGCTGCAGCATCCGGTCTCCCGCGGCGGAGCCGGCTCGACCGTGTTCGGCGTGGGGGAGCCGACGAGCCCCGAGTGGGCGGCGTGGGCGAACGGGGTGGCCGTGCGTGAGCTCGACTACCACGACACCTTTTTGGCGGCCGAGTATTCGCACCCGGGCGACAATGTTCCGCCCATCCTCGCCGTCGCGCAGCACGCCGGCCGCAGCGGGGCGGAACTCCTGAAGGGCATCGTCACCGGCTACGAGATCCAGATCGAGCTGGCGAAGGCGATCAGCCTGCACAAGCACAAGATCGACCACGTCGCCCACCTCGGCCCGAGCGCCGCCGCCGGCATCGGCACGCTGCTCGGCCTCGGCACGGAGACCATCTTCCAGGCCATCGGCCAGGCGCTGCACACGACCACCGCGACGAGGCAGTCGCGCAAGGGCGAGATCTCCACATGGAAGGCGCACGCACCCGCATTCGCCGGCAAGATGGCGGTCGAAGCCGTCGACCGGGCCATGCGCGGCCAGACCAGCCCCACCCCCATCTACGAGGGTGAGGACGGCGTCATCGCGTGGCTGCTCGACGGCCCCGACGCCCACTACGAGGTGTCGCTGCCGGAGCGCGGTGAGGCACGCCGCGCCATCCTCGACAGCTACACGAAGGAGCATTCGGCCGAATACCAGGCACAGGCCTGGATCGACCTCGCCCGCAGGCTGGGCGGTGAGCATCCGCAGCTCAAAGACCCGCAGAACATCGTGAGGGCCGTGCTGCACACGAGCCACCACACGCACTACGTCATCGGTTCCGGCGCGAACGACCCGCAGAAGTACGACCCGACGGCCAGCCGCGAGACGCTCGACCATTCGATCCCGTACATCTTCACGGTCGCCCTGCAGGACTGTTCGTGGCACCACGTCGACTCGTATGCGCCGGAGCGCGCAGGCCGGGCAGACACGGTCGCCCTGTGGAACAAGGTGACCACCGTCGAGGACGCCGAATGGACTCGCCGTTACCACTCCAACGACATCGCAGAGAAGGCGTTCGGCGGCAGGGTCGAGATCGACCTCGCCGACGGCACGCGCATCGTCGACGAGATCGCCGTCGCCGACGCGCACCCGCTGGGAGCGAGACCCTTCGCCCGGGCCGACTATGTCGCCAAATTCCGGATGCTGGCGGATGCGGTGCTCACGCCGGCAGAGATCGAGCGATTCCTCGACACGGCACAGCGCCTGCCCGAGCTCACCGCCGGCGAGCTCGCCGGCCTCAACGTCACCGCCGCCATCACCACCCACACCTCGAAGGGGATCTTCTGATGCTGCACTCCACCGTCACCGCCGCCACGAAGCGGCAGCTGCTGCGCGAGAGGCTCGCCACGGGCGAGCTGCTGCGCTTCCCGGGCTCCTTCACGCCGCTCAGCGCGCGCCTCATCGAGGAGAAGGGTTTCGAGGGCGTCTACATCTCGGGCGCCGTGCTCAGCGCGGAACTCGGCCTGCCCGACATCGGCCTCACCACCCTCACGGAGGTGGCGATGCGGTCGAACCAGATCGCGCGCATGACCGATCTGCCCACGCTCGTCGATGCCGACACCGGCTTCGGCGAGCCCATGAATGTGGCACGAACCGTGCAGGTGCTCGAGGACGCCGGTGTCGCCGGCCTGCACATCGAAGACCAGGTGAACCCGAAGCGCTGCGGCCACCTCGACGGCAAGCAGGTCGTCGACCAGGACACGGCACTCAAGCGCATCCGGGCGGCCGCGAGCGCGAGGCGCGACCCGAACCTGCTGATCATGGCGCGCACGGACATCCGGGGCGTCGAAGGCCTGCCCGCAGCGGTCGACCGTGCCAAGGCGCTCGTCGATGCGGGCGCGGATGCGATCTTCCCCGAGGCGATGAAGGACCTCGCCGAGTTCGAGGCGGTGCGCAAGGCCGTCGACGTGCCGATCCTCGCCAACATGACCGAGTTCGGCAAGAGCGAACTCTTCACCACGACAGATCTGGCGAGTGTCGGCGTGAACATCGTCATCTACCCGGTTACCCTGCTGCGCAGTGCCATGGGGGCGGCAGAGCGGGTGCTCGACACGATCGTGGCCGAGCGCACCCAGCAGTCGGCCGTCGGTGAGATGCTCACCCGTGCACGACTGTACGAACTGCTCGATTACGAGGGGTACAACACATTCGACTCGAGTGTGTTCAACTTTGAGGTACCGGGACGAAAGGGCTAGATCATGACCGAAGAAATCCGTAAGGGCCTCGCGGGCGTCGTCGTCGACACGACGGCCATCTCCAAGGTCAACCCCGACACCAACTCGCTGCTGTACCGCGGATACCCCGTTCAGGAGCTCGCAGAGAAATGCACCTTCGAGGAGGTCGCCTATCTGCTCTGGCACGGCGAACTGCCCACGCCTGTGCAGTTGGAGGAGTTCCAGCAGTTGGAGCGCTCACTGCGTCGACTGGATGCGCGCACGAAGCGGATCATCGACGAACTGCCGACGACCGCGCATCCGATGGACGTCGTGCGCACCGCCGTCAGCGTCATCGGAGCGGTCGACCCGGATGCTGCCGCATCCGACCCCGCATCGAACCTCACGAAAGCGGTCCGCCTGTTCGCGCAGCTGCCCGCCATCATCGCCTACGACCAGCGCCGCCGCCGCGAGCAGGAACTCGTGGAGCCGCGCGACGACCTCGGCTACAGCGCCAACTTCCTGCACATGACCTTCGGCGAGGTGCCCGACCTGGTCGTCGTCAACGCCTTCGACGTGTCGATGATCCTGTACGCGGAGCACAGCTTCAACGCATCCACCTTCACCGCCCGCGTCGTCACCTCCACGCTCAGCGACCTGTACAGCGCCGTCACCGCGGCGATCGGCGCGCTCAAAGGCCCGCTGCACGGCGGTGCCAACGAAGCCGTCATGCACGTGTTCGACGAGATCGGAACAGCCGACAAGGCAGAGGCCTGGCTGGATGCGGCGCTCGCCGAGAAGCGCAAGATCATGGGCTTCGGCCACCGTGTCTACAAGAACGGCGACTCGCGCGTGCCCACCATGAAGGCTGCGCTCGACACGCTCGTCGCCGAATACAACAGGCCCGACATGGCCGAACTGTACGAAACGCTGGAGGCGGCGATGGATGCTCGCAAGGGCATCAAGCCGAACCTCGACTACCCGAGCGGGCCGGCCTACAACCTGATCGGCTTCGACACGCTCACGTTCACGCCGCTGTTCGTGGCGAGCCGCATCGTCGGCTGGACGGCGCACATCATGGAGCAGCTCGAATCGAACGCGCTCATCCGCCCGCTCAGCGCATACAACGGGCCAGACGAGCGGCACGTCTAGCCGCCACAGCCCTCACCCGACACTTCACGACACACTCGTACGTGAGGATGCGGCGGTTGTGTCGCCAAGTGTCGGGTGACGGTGACGGTAACAACGAGGTGGCACGATAGGGGGATGACGATTCCCACGATCACCCTCAATTCTGGCCGCACCATCCCCCAGCTCGGTCTGGGCGTATTCAAGGTGGATCCCGCCGACACGGAGCGGGTCGTCACCGAGGCCTTCGAGCTGGGCTACCGGCACATCGACACGGCCGCCATCTACGGCAATGAGGAGGGTGTGGGCAGGGCGATCGCCGCATCCGGAATTCCGCGCAGCGAACTGTTCATCACCACGAAGCAGTGGATCACCGAGCAGGAGACGGCGAAGACGCGCCCCGCGATCGAGGCGAGCCTCGAGAAGTTGGGCCTCGAGCGTGTCGACCTGTATCTCATCCACTGGCCGGCGCCCCGCAACGACAGGTATGTAGAGGCGTGGCATTCGCTGGCCGAGTTCGCCGAGGACGGGCTCGCCGTCTCCATCGGTGTCTCCAACTTCTTGGTGCCGCAGTTGCAGCGCATCATCGAGGAGACCGGCACGGTGCCGGCCGTCAACCAGATCGAGCTGCACCCGGCGCTGCAGCAGCGGGAGGCCGCCGACTTCAGCCGCCAGAACGGCATCGCCGTGGAGGCGTGGGGGCCGCTCGGGCAGGGCCGTTACGACCTCGCAGCAGAGAAGCCGATTGCGGATGCCGCGGCGGCGCACGAGCGGACGCCCGCGCAGGTCGTGCTGCGCTGGCACATCCAGCAGGGCAACATCGTGTTCCCCAAGTCGACCCGTCGCGAGCGTCTCGCCGAGAACCTGCGACTCTTCGACTTCGAGCTGAGCGCCGAGGAGATGGCCGCCATCACCGGGCTGGAGCGCGACGCCCGTGGCGGCAGCCACCCGAACGACGTGAACTGATCGGCGGATGAACCGCCGCATCGTCATACTCGGCCTCATCGGGCTGATTGTCGGATTCTTCTCAGGCCTCTTCGGGGTCGGTGGGGGCATCATCCTGGTGCCGCTGTTGGTACTGTCGCTGCACTACCAGCAGCGGCAGGCGAGCGGGGTGTCGCTCGCCGCCGTTCTGCCCAGCGCCGTCGCCGGCATGATCGGCTACGCCAGCCGCGGCGAGGTCGACTGGGTGGCCGGGCTTGTGCTCGCCGCGGGAGCCGTCTGCGGTTCGCTGCTCGGCACCTGGCTGCTGCACCGGCTGCCGCAGAAGCTGCTGCGCTGGATGTTCATCGTCTTCCTCATCGCCGTCGCCATCCGGATGCTGTTCCTGGTTCCCGACCGCGGCGCTGAGCTCGAATTCACGCCGCTGATCATCGGCGGGCTGCTCCTGCTGGGGCTCGTCACCGGCATCCTCTCCGGCCTTCTCGGCATCGGAGGGGGCGTCGTCGTCGTGCCGGCGCTCATGCTGCTCTTCGGCGTCGGCGACCTGGTCGCGAAGGGCACATCGCTGCTCATGATGATCCCCACCGCCATCACCGGCACGCTGGCCAACGCGCGGCGCGGCAACGTCGACCTGCGAACATCCGCCATCATCGGACTGCTCGCGATCCCCGCATCATTCGGCGGGGTCGCAGTGGCGGCGATCATCCCGCCGCAGCTGGGCAGCATCCTGTTCGCGCTGCTGCTCGCGTACAGCATCGGCCAGCTCACCTGGACGGCGCTGCGGGAGCGCCGCCGCGAGTAGCCCGCACCCGCTGGTCGGGGTTTCTGGTTGGTCGAGGTGGTGCGGTCTGCCGCGCCAGTCTCGAGACCAGCCTCGCGGGTAACCCGCTACGGGTAGAGGCGCGTGTGCGTCCACCCGGCGGGCGTGAGCTCGTAGCGCAGCCGGCGGTGCAGCCGGTCGACGCTGCCGTGCCAGAACTCGATCGTGTCGGGCCGCAGCAGGTAACCGCCCCAGTCGGCGGGCCGGGTGAGCGCAAGCCCAGCAGCAGCCAGGCTGTCGGCCTCGGCGCGCAACCCCGCGGGGTCGGCGAGCGGCTCGCTCTGATGCGATGCGACCGCGGAAGCCTGCGCCGCGATCGGCCTGGCGGCGAACATCGCATCCGATTCGGCGGCGGCGATGGGGGTGACCCGCCCGCTCAGCCGCAACTGCTGCCGCGTCTCCTTCCAATACATGAGCGCTGCGGCGTACGGGTTCGCGGCCAGCTCGGAACCCTTCGCACTGCCGCCGCTGCTCACGAACAGCAGGCCGGATGCGTCGAGCGACTTCGCCAGCACGGTGCGGTTCGAGGGTCTGCCGTGAGCATCAGCGGTGGCGAGTGATACGGCGAAAGGCTCGGCGACGCCGACCCGCACGGCAGCGGCCACCCAGTCGCGCAGCACAGCGAACGGGTCTGAGGGCGGGGCGTCGAACTCGGGAAGCTCGAGGTCGATGGTTCCGCTGATCGTGTCGAGGTGCGGTGGTCTGCGCTGTGCGGTCACCCGAACAGGATATGCGTCCGGTCTCGGGACTGTCGCCGTGGACGGCGACACCTCGACCAGCGGTGGGCGGGCGTAGCGTGGGGGCATGCCCAATCGTCTCGCCGACGCCGTCAGCCCCTACCTGCGCGGGCACGCCGACAACCCGGTCGACTGGTGGCCGTGGGGTGCCGACGCCTTCGAGGAGGCTGCCCGCCGCGACGTCCCCGTGCTGGTGTCGATCGGCTACGCCACCTGCCACTGGTGCCATGTGATGGCGCGGGAGAGTTTCAGCGATGAGGCCCTCGCCTCCTACCTGAACGCGCATTTCGTGAGCGTCAAGGTCGACAGGGAGGAGCATCCGGATGTCGACGCGACCTACATGGCGGCGGCGGGCGCCTTCACGGGTGGGCTGGGGTGGCCGCTGAACGTGTTCGTGACGCCGAAGGGTCGCGCCTTCTTCGCGGGCACGTACTCGCCGCCGTTGCCGTTGCGCGGGCATCCGTCGTTCCGGCAGGTGCTGGAGGCGGTTCAGGATGCGTGGGCGAACCGCCGCGGGCAGCTCGAGGCGAGCACCGACGCGGTGACGGAGGCGCTCGCCGCCGCGGCCGCACCGCAGGTCGGTGCCGCGGTCGTCGAGCTGCGGCCCGCCGTGGAGCGGCTGCTCGCGCAGGAGGATGCGCTGTACGGGGGCTTCGGCTCGGCCCCCAAGTTTCCGTCAGCTCCCGTGCTGAACTTTCTGCTCGCATCCGGAGACTCTGACGGTGTCGGCCTGGCGCGGCGCACCCTGCAGCGGATGTCCGCCTCGCCGCTTCGGGACGCCGTCGAGGGCGGCTTCTTCCGCTACTCGACGATGCGCGACTGGTCTGAGCCGCACTACGAACGCATGCTGTACGACAACGCGCTGCTGCTCGACGCGTGCGTGGGCGCCGGCGACGAGGAGGTCGCGGCGGGTGTCGCCGGGTTCCTGATCGACGTGATGCAGCTGCCGTCGGGCGGATTCGCATCCGCGCAGGACAGCGAGAGCGACGTCGACGGCAGCTGGTCGGAGGGCGGCTACTACCGCCTCGACGCGGATGCGCGGGCGCGCCTTGTGCCGCCGCGACTCGACGAGAAGGTGCTCAGCGGATGGAACGGGCTCGCGATCGCGGCGCTCGCGCGGGCAGGATTCCGCTTCGCCCGGGAGGAGTGGGTGTCGGCCGGGCGGCGCGCCGCAGACCACCTGCTCGACCGGCACCTTGTGGGCGGACGGCTGGTGCGGGTGTCGCTGGGCGAACGGATGTCGGATGCGGTGGCCACGCTCGAGGACCACGGCATGCTCGCCGGCGGCCTGCTGCAGCTGGCGCTCGCGACAGGCGAGCCGCGCTACGCGGAGGCCGGGCGCGGGCTCATCGACGCGACGTTAGGCACTGGGGTGGGGTCTCGAGACGAGCGCCCTGGCGGGCGCTCCCTCGACCCGCAGAGTGCTGTCGCCGGTCGAGGTGGTGCGGTCTACCGCGCCAGTCTCGAGACCGCACCCGCGAGCAATCCCGCCCCCGTCATCCCGTTCGCTGCACCGGGCGGCGCCGACCCTGTGCTCGCCGCGCAGGGGCTGGCGCTCGCGGTCGACCCGTCGGAGGGCGCCTACCCGTCCGGTCTGAGCGCGTGCGCTCTGGCCGCGCACACCCTGTTCCTGCTGTCAGGCGAGCAGCACTACCGGGTGGCGGCCGAGACTGTCGCGACGCTGCTGGGTGAGCGCGCCGCGGAGCATCCGATCGCCTTCGGCGGCACCCTCGAGCTGTTGGCGCGCCTGGCGGGCGACGCCGTGCAGCTGGTGGTGGTGTCGGATGCCCCGGCCGGAGAGCTCGTCGCTGCAGCCCGCAGCATCCCGGCGTCGGTGACGGCGCTCGTGTCGCAGCCCCAGGCATCCGCCTTCGCTGCGGCGGGCTTCGAACTGTTCGCGGGGCGCGCCTCTGTCGACGGCCAGCCGACGGCGTACCTGTGCCGCGATTTCGTGTGCCGCCTGCCGGTCATGTCTGCGGACGCGCTGCTGGGCGCATCCGGAGTCTGAGCGCGTGACCGGTCTGCCGGCATCAGCTCCTGGTGGTCGGCTTCGGATGCTCCGCAGGAGAAATCTGCGAAACGCCGCAGGCTCCGCGCTCGCGGGCGGCGTGGCGGGCAGATTCTCCTGCGGAGCGGGCGGCCGCGGCGAGTTCAGCGCAGCGTGCGGCGCGAGCTGATGACCCCGGTGTCGAAGCCGAGCAGGTGCAGCCCGCCGTGGAAGCGGGCGTGCTCGACCTTGATGCAGCGGTCCATGACGACGGTGAGGCCGTTCTCCTCCGCGTGGCGGGCGGCATCCTCGTTCCAGATGCCCAGCTGCACCCAGATCGTCTTCGCGCCGATCGCCAGCACATCGTCGACGACCGCCGGGATGTCGCTCGCCTTGCGGAAGACATCCACAATGTCGGGCACCACCGGCAGCGACGCCAGATCGGGGTACGCCTTCTGGCCGAGGATCGTGTCGGCGTTCGGGTTCACGAAATACACCGTGTAGTCGCTCGACTGCTGCAGGTAGGTGCCCACGAAATAGCTGGACCGCGCCGGATTCGGCGACGCCCCGACGATCGCGACAGTCTTCGCGCGACGCAGGATGCCCAGGCGCTCCTTCGCGGACGGCCCCACCCAGGTGCGCTGCGACTTGAGCAGCTTCGCGAGCGGCGACGACGAGGGGAGCGAGCAGCTGAGCCCATTCGCCAGCTGAACCGTCTCGTGCGTCACGGTGCCGGTGTCACCTGTGGTGGCCATCACTTGGCTCCCTTCGTGGCGGCGTCGAGTGCCTGGTCGATGTCGTAGATGATGTCGTCGACGTCTTCGATGCCGACGCTGAGTCGCACCAGGCCGGCGCCGACGCCCGCATCGACGAGCTGCTGCTCGCTCAGCTGCGCGTGCGTCGTCGACGCGGGGTGGATGACGAGCGTCTTCGTGTCGCCGATGTTCGCCACATGGCTGGCCAGCTCGACCGACTCGATGAAACGCTGCCCCACCTCGCGTCCGCCCTTCACGCCGAAGCCGAAGACCGAGCCCGGCCCGATCGGCAGATACTTGGCTGCGCGGTCATGGTGCGGATGCGATGGGAGGCCCGCCCAGTTCACGTATTCGATGCGCGGGTCGGCTTCGAGCCACTCCGCAACCCTGCGCGCGTTGTCGACGTGCGCCTGCACCCGGTAGGGGAGCGTCTCGACGCCCTGCGCAAGGAGAGCCGCAGCATCCGCCGACAGAACCGGCCCGATGTCACGCAGCTGCTCCGCGCGCAGCCGGGTGAGGAACGCGTACTCGCCGAAGTTTCCGTACCAGTTGAGGCCGCCATACGACGGCACAGGCTCGTCGAAATGCGGGAACTTGGAGCTCGACCAGTCGAAGCGCCCCGACTCTACGACGGCACCGCCGAGTGTTGTGCCGTGCCCGCCCAAAAACTTCGTCGCGGAATGCACCACGACATCCGCACCCCACTCGATGGGCCGCAGAAGGTACGGCGTCGCGATCGTCGAATCCACGATGAGCGGAACGCCGTGCGCGTGCGCGACCTCCGCGAGCGCCTCGATGTCGGCGATCTCGCCCGACGGGTTCGCGATCGTCTCCACAAAGATCAGCTTCGTGCGGTCGGTGATCGCAGCCGCATAGTCGGCGGCGTCGGCGCTCCGCACGAAGGTCGTCTCCACACCGAAACGCCGCAATGTCACGTCGAGCTGCGTGACCGAACCGCCATACAGATTTGCGGATGCGACGATGTGGTCGCCCGCGCCGGCCAGCGACGCGAAAGTCAGAAACTGTGCGCTCAGGCCACTCGCCGTCGCGACAGCGCCCAGGCCGCCCTCCAGACTGGCGATGCGCTCCTCGAAGGAAGCGACGGTCGGGTTCGACACCCGGCTGTAGATGTTGCCGTACTTCTGCAGGGCGAAGCGGGTGGCGGCATCCGCGGTGTCATCGAACACGAAAGCGGTCGAACGGTAGATGGGGAGGGCGCGTGCGCCGGTCACCGCATCGGGGATGTTGCCTGCATGGATCGACCGGGTTCTGAAGCCCCAGTCGCGGTCCGTGGTGTCGCGTTCAGCCATGAGGCACAGGCTATCCGAGTGTCGCACGCGGGCCGCGGCGTATTACGCCCCGTTGCTCCCGGGCCAGCGAGGTAGGTGGCTCAGCGCCAGCCGGGCAGCCAGTAGTGGCTGCGGGTGAACAACTCCGGCGTCTGCATTCCTGTCGCCAGCGGGTAGAAGAACGCCGACACCAGCACGCACATCACCAACACCACGACGACGATGCCCACGCCCTGCTTTCGCCGCCACGGGGCATCCGTCGGCCGACCCAGGATCACGCCCAGCGTGAGCACCAGCCCCAGGATGAGGAACGGCTCGAACACGATCGAATAGAACTCGAAAGTGGTGCGGTTCGGGTACAGCAGCCACGGCACGAAACCCGCGGCGACGCCCGTGAGCACGAAGCCGGCGCGCCAGTCGCGGTGACGGATGAGGCGCACCACCAGGTAGGCGAGGGATGCGACGGCCAGCCACCAGATGATCGGATTCGGCAGCGTCGTAATGAAGCTCTCACAGGCCGCGGCGTCGCATCCGCCCTCGCCGTTCGCCGTGGAGAGACGGTACAGGGCTGTCGGGCGCAGCATCGGCAGCCACTGCCAGGCCGGCGACTGCCAGCCGTGATCGGAGGTCAGCCCCACATGGAAGTTGTAGGCGGACGTCTGGTAGTGCCACCAGCTCTGCCAGTCGAGCGGAACCCAGGCGAGCGCGCCCTCCCACGCGTTGCCGGGCGCCTCCGCCCAGCGCCGGTAGTAGCCGCCCGCCGTGGCGAACCAGCCGGCCCAGGATGCGATGTGCACGGCGAGCGCGATGGGCACCATCAGCACAAAACTGGCGGGGGCCTGCCGCAGCAGGGTGCCACTCGCCCAGAACTCGACGCCGGCGCGGCGGCGAGCCAGAGCATCCACCGCCAGCGTGTAGATCGCAAAGAACGCCAACAGGTACAGGCCGCTCCACTTGACGGCGCTCGCCGCGCCGAACGCGACACCCGCCGCGAGCAGCCACGGGCGCGCCCACAGCGCCGGGCCCCAGTCGATCGGCCGGTCGGCGGCGGTGCGTCGGGCCACCCACCAGCGCAGCCGCTCGCGCGATGGTCGGCGGTCGAGCAGCACGAACAGTGCGCCCAGCAGGCCGAAGAACATCAGGAAGTTGTCGAGCAGTGCCACCCGCGACAGCACGATCGCCTGCCCGTCGATCGCGAACAGCCCGCCCGCGACCGTCGCCAGCAGCGCCGACCGCAGCAGCAGTCGCGCCACCACCCACAGCAGCGCCACCGCCAGGATGCCGGTCAGCGCCACCGACACGCGCCATCCGACGCTCGATTCCGCGCCGAACACGGCCAGGCCGAGCGCGATCAGCCACTTGCCGAGGGGCGGATGCACAATGAATGAGCCCGCATCGAGGTAACTGTCTACGTTGCCCGCCTCGAATGCCGGATTCGGGTCATCCGGCCAGCTGCCCTCATAGCCGAGGTTCAGCAGCGTGTACGCGTCCTTCACGTAGTAGGTCTCGTCGAAGACAAGCGAATGCGGCTGGCCCAGATTCCACAGCCGCAGCACGGCGGCGAGCAGCGTCACCCCCAGCAGGCCCGCCCACTCGGCGACGCGACGCGCCCGCGGGGTGGACAGCAGCGCATCCCAGCGGGTGTCGACAGTGCTGCTCACCCGCCCATGCTAGCCAGCGCGGGTGACCTCGCGGGTCGAGGGGCACGGAGTGCCGTCTCGAGGCCACGGACGCGGGCTCGCGCATCCGCCGCCTCGTGCCTCCGTGTCGCCCTGCCTCCGCCCCCTCGCTGCCACCTCGCCGAGACTGCACGAATCGCACGTTTATGGCGCGAAACCGTGCACTTTGTGCAGTCTCGGCGAAGAGGGGTGTGTGTGTGTGTGTGTGTGTGTGTGTGTGTGTGTGTGTGTGTGTGTGTGTGTGTGTGTGGCTGGCGCGGATGCTCCGCGAGAGTACGCAGATCGCACGCTTGTGGCGAGATTGCGTGCGATTCGTGCAGTCTCGGCGAAGGGGCGGTGTGAACAACCCCGAGTGGCAGGATGGGCGGGTGATCATTCTTGCGGCGACGCCCATCGGAAACCTGGGCGACGCATCCGCCCGGCTCGTTGAGGCGCTCGGTACAGCCGAGGTCATCGCCGCCGAAGACACGCGCGTCACCGTGCACCTGATGCGCGCGCTCGGCATCGAGAACAGGCCCCGGCTGGTGCCGCTGCACGAACACAACGAGGTCGCCAAAGCCGCCGAACTGGTGGAGCTCGCCCGCAATTCGGATGTTCTCGTGCTGTCGGATGCCGGCATGCCCGCCATCAGCGACCCCGGCTTCGCGCTCGTGGCCGCCGCGGCCGCCGCCGGTGTGACCGTCACGGCGCTGCCCGGGCCGTCCGCCGTTCTGACAGCGCTCGCCGTGTCGGGCCTGCCGACGGACCGCTTCTGCTTCGAAGGGTTCCTGCCGCGCAAAGGCGGCGACCGGCGGCGGGCGCTCGCCGCGCTCGTGCGCGAAGAGCGCACCATGGTGTTCTTCGAATCACCGAACCGCCTGGCGGAAGCGCTTGCCGATGTGGCCGTCGTGTTCGGGGAAGGGCGTCGGGTCGTCGTCGCGCGTGAGCTCACCAAACTGTTCGAAGAGGTCAAACACGGCACGGCCGCCGAGCTGGCCGAATGGGCCGCCGGCGGGGTTAAGGGCGAGATCGTCGTGGTCGTCGCGGGCGCGGAACCCGTCACCGCATCGCTGGTCGACGGCGTCGCGCAGGTGCTCGCACTCGTGGCCGAAGGCATCCGCCTCAAAGAGGCCGCCACAGAGGTCGCCGAAGCGACAGGGCTCAGCCGGCGCGAGCTGTATGAAGGGGCGCTGGCTGCTCGGCGAAACTGACGTTGATCGGCGCCTTGGTTTCGATACGCTCGCTGGCGCTCGCTACTCAACCCGCGGGTATCCTCGCTGGCGCTCGCTACTCAACCCGCGAGGTCGGCTCGGCGGGTTGAGTAACGACGAAGGAGTGTATCGAAACCCTCCGCGCCGTCAGCTCGCGTCGAGGTCTGTCTCGAGCAGCGCCACGAGCGTGTCGAGCGCCTGGTCTGCGCCGTCGCCTTCGGCCGCGAGCGTCACCGTCTCGCCCTTCGCTGCGCCGAGCGCCATGACGGTGAGGATGCTCGCCGCGTTGCCGGCGGGTCCGTCGCCTTTGCGAATGGTGACGGGCACCGCCTGCTCTGTGACGGCGTTCACGAACAGGGTGGCGGGGCGGGCGTGTAGCCCGACGCTGCTGGCGATGACTGCGGTGCGTTCCGGCATGACGGTTCCTTCTTCTGGGGGTTGTCGCGGGGTGTGAGGGGTCAGACTGTGGCGGGTTGTGCCGAGGCGGGCGCCGAGGCGGGCGCCTCGACGGGCCGGCGCACCACCCAGCGCTTGAGCGCGATCACGAGCAGCGCCATGACGACGGCTCCTGCGGCGATGGCGACCACGAACATGGCGATGTTGTTGATGGCGAAGAACACGAAGATGCCGCCGTGTGGTGCCTGTGAGGTGACTCCGGCGGCCATGATGATGCCGCCTGTGATGGCGCTGCCGATGGCGCTCGCCGGGATGACGCGCAGCGGGTCGGCGGCGGCGAACGGGATGGCGCCCTCCGAGATGAAGGATGCGCCGAGCAGCCAGGCGGCTTTGCCGTTCTCGCGCTCGACGGGGGTGAATCGGCGGCGGGCGAGCACGGTTGAGGCGAGTGCCATGGCGAGTGGTGCGACCATGCCACTGGCCATGACGGCGGCCATGATCATCCACGGTGACTGGTTGGCGATGGTGCCCGCCCCGAGGCCGGCGACGGCGAAGGAGTAGGCGACCTTGTTGACGGGGCCGCCCAGGTCGAAGCCCATCATGGCGCCCAGGATGAGGCCGAGCGCGATGGCGGATGCCCCGGTCAGCCCGCTGAGGAAGTCGGAGAGTCCGGTGCTGAGCGCCGCGATGGGCCCGCCGAGCAGTACGACCATGAGGCCTGAGGCGAAGATGGATGCGAGCAGCGGGATGACGGCGACCGGCATGAGCCCGCGCAGCCAGTTGGGGGTGTCGAGCCTGCCCAGCCACCAGGCGGCGAGTCCGGCGAGCAGGCCGCCGATGATGCCGCCGATGAAGCCGGCACCCATGAGTCCGGCGACGGCGCCGGCGGTGAAGCCGGGCGCGATTCCGGGCCTGTCGGCGATGCCGTAGGCGATGTAGCCGGCGAGCGCGGGTACGAGGAAGCCCATCGATGCGGCGCCGATGCTGAATGCGGCCGAGCCCAGGTAGGCGAGCACGCCGCCGTCGGGCAGGTTCCACAGGCTGTTCTCGAGGATGACCTTGCCTGCGACATCCGTGATGTCGTAGCCGCCCATGAGGAAGCCGAGCGCGATGAGCAGTCCGCCGCCGGCGACGAAGGGGATCATGTAGCTGACGCCGGTGAGCAGCGAACGCTTGAGCGTCTGGCCGATGTGCTCGTCCTTGTTCGTCGGCTCTTTGGCGGCACCGGAGCCGCTGCTGCCCTTCACGCGCGCCGCGTTCGGGTCGGATGCTGCGGCGACGGCCTCCTCGATCATGGCGTCGGGCGCGTCGATTCCTCGTTTGACGGGTGCCTGCACGAGGGGTTTGCCGGCGAAGCGGTCGCGGTCGCGCACGTCGACGTCGACGGCGAAGATCACGGCGGATGCTGCGGCGATCACGGCGGGGTCGAGCGGCTTCGCGCCGGCGGACCCCTGCGTCTCGACGTGCAGGGTGACCCCGGCGCGCTTGGCGGCGGCGGCAAGGGCGTCGGCTGCCATGTAGGTGTGCGCGATGCCGGTGGGGCACGCGGTGACGGCGACGATGCTGGGGCGACCCTGGGCATCCGGGGCTGCGGGTGAGGCGGATGCCTCAGATTGAGCGGATGCTTCGGGCTGGCCCGATTCGGCGGGCGCCGGTGCGAGCGCCCCGTCGACGATGGCGACGACCTCCTCTGCGCTGCCCGCGGCCCGCAGCGAGGCCACGAACTCGGGGACGACGAGCGAGCGGGCGAGCGTCGACAGCAGCACGAGGTGCTGCTGGTCGGCGCCGGCGGGTGCCGCGATGAGGAATATGAGGTCGGCGGGGGCGTCGGATGCGCCGAAGTCGACGGCGGGCCGCGGCCGGGCGAACACGAGTGTCGCCTCGGTGACGGCCTCCGAGCGGCAGTGCGGGATGGCGATGCCACCGGGCACGCCGGTGTCGGTCTTCTGCTCGCGCGCCCACGCATCCGCGAACAGCGCCGCGGCATCCGTGGCTCTGCCCTGTTCTGCGACGAGCGAGGTGAGCGCGCGGATGACGCCTTCGCGTTCGGTTCCGAGGTCGGTGTCGAGCAGTACGAGCTGCGGGGTGATGAGTGACGTCATTGCTACTCCTTGGTGTCGGTGGAAGGGGTGGGGGTGGTCGTGCTGCGAGAGGTGAGCGAGCTGGGAGAGGTGAGAGGGGCGACGCTCGCGTCGTGGGGTCGCGTCTGCCCCGGAGTCGGCACCGTGCTGCCGGCGAGCGCTGCTGCCGCGGCGCCGTGGGCGACCGCCTGCGCGAGCCTGCCCTCGGGCGAGGCGCCGCGCTGCTGCGCATACAGGTAGCCGGCGAGCGAGGAGTCGCCCGCGCCGACGGTGCTGCGCACCACGATGGGCGGCATGGTGGCGTGCCAGGCGTCGTCAGCGGTGACCAGCACCGCGCCGTTGCCGCCGAGTGTCGCGAGCACGGCACGGCAGCCGCGTTCGACGAGCAGGCGGGCCGCGGATGCTGCCAGTCGCGGGTCCGCCTCGATCGCGTCGGCATCGCCGCCGACGAGTTCCGCCAGTTCCTCGCCGTTCGGCTTCACCAGGTCGACGCCGACGCCCGACTCCACGAGGGCCAGCATGGGCGCGCCCGAGGAGTCGACCGCGATGAGAGGAGGGGTACCGTCGGATGCCGCGCGCACGGCGGTCACCACCCGTGCGTAGAAGTCGGGGGAGAGACCGGGCGGCAGCGAGCCGGCCAGCACGAGCCATTCCGCGCGCTTCGCCTGCGAGACGATCACGTCGATGAGGGCCGCCTCATCCGCGGGGCCCAGCGTCGGGCCGGGCTCGTTGAGTTTCGTCGTCGTGCCGTCCGGCTCGGTGACGGTCACGTTGGAGCGCACCCGGCCGGCGATCGTCACATTGGCGATGGGGATGCGTTCGGCGCGCAACGCGACCAGCATCGGGTCGGAGGCGTCGCCGGGCAGCACGGCGACCGTGTCGAGGCCGCTCGCGATGAGCGCCCGTGACACGTTCACGCCCTTGCCGCCGGGCTGCTCGTGCGAGGCAACAGCCCGCTGCACCTCGCCGCGGGCGAGGGCCGAGCCGAGCTCGATCGTGCGGTCGAGACTCGGGTTCGCGGTGACGGTGACGATCATGCGATCACCGTCTCGACGTCGGATTCCTGCAGTGCCTGAGTGAGTTCCGCATCCGGGGCACCATCGGTCACGAGCGTGTCGACGTCGCCGAGCGCGGCGAAGGAGACGAGCGTCTCGCCACCCAGCTTGGAGGCGTCGACGAGCGCGACCGCGCGGCGCGCACCGTGTGTGAGGGCCGACTTGACGGCGGCCTCATCGGCGTCGGGCGTGCTGAAGCCGAACTCTGCATGCACCCCGTTCGCGCCGATGAACGCCACATCGGGGCGCAGCCCGGCAAGCTGGGCGAGCGCCGTCGGCCCCACGGCCGCGCTCGTGATGGTGCGCAGGCGGCCGCCGATCAGCTGCACCTCCACATGCGGGTTCGTGTTGACGGCCTGGGCGATCAGAATCGAATTGGTGATGACCACGATCGACTGCTGCGGGGCATCCGGGGTCCACTGCGAGAGCGTGTGCGCGAACAGCCCCGTCGTGCTGCCGGCGTCGATGGCGACGGCGCCGCTGAACGAGCCCGGGATGAATGCCATCGCGGCGCGGGCGATTCGTTCCTTCGCGCCCGTGTTGAGCATCCGGCGGCTGTCGATGCTCTCCTCGGCGAGGCTGATGCGACTCACGGGCACCGCACCGCCGTGCACCCGGCGGGCGAGGCCTTTGGCCTCCAACTGGTCGAGGTCGCGCCGGATGGTCTCGTTCGAGACGTCGAATTCGGATGCGAGGGGGGCCACGGAGACGCGGCCGGCGGCCTCGAGGCGGGTGACGATGAGCTGCTGGCGCTCCTCTGCGTACATCGCGTCTCCTTCGACATCCGTGCCGGGTTCTGTGATCCCGAGCCTGCGTTTATGAGAGAGTACGCCCGCTTCTGTGGCTTTGCAAGTAAATGCCACACATTCCCACATCGCGGCGCCGAGGCATCCGTAATGCACCGCCGTGAATCGTAGGATGGACACCATGTCCTCCGGCACGCCGTTCTATATCGCCACGCCCATCTTCTATGTGAACGATGTGCCCCACATCGGGCACGCCTACACGGAGGTCGCGGCCGACGTTTTGGCACGCTGGCACCGCCAGTCGGGTGACGACACGTGGCTGCTCACCGGCACCGACGAGCACGGTCAGAAGATCCTGCGCACCGCCGTTGCCAACGACGTCAGCCCCAAGGAATGGGCCGACAAGCTCGTCGAGGAGGCGTGGAAGCCGCTGCTGGAGACCATCAACATCTCCAACGACGACTTCATCCGCACCACCGACCAGCGGCACGAAGACGGCGTCAAGCTGTTCCTGCAGCGCCTCTACGCCGACGGCTTCATCTACCAGGGCGAATTCGAGGGCCACTACTGCGTCGGCTGCGAGGAGTACAAGCAGCCGGGCGACCTCGTGCCGGGCACGGGCGAGTACGAGGGGCAGCTGGTCTGCGCCATCCACTCCAAGCCCGTCGAGGTGCTCAAGGAGACCAACTACTTCTTCAGGATGAGCGACTTCGAGCAGCCGCTGCTCGAGCTGTACCGCAGCAACCCCAACTTCATCCAGCCCGAGTCGGTGCGCAACGAGATCGTGCAGTTCGTCAGCCAGGGGCTGCGCGACCTGTCGATCTCGCGCTCCAGCTTCGACTGGGGCGTCAAGCTGCCGTGGGATGACAGCCACGTTCTGTACGTGTGGTTCGACGCGCTGCTCAACTACATCACCGCCATCGGCTACGGCACCGACGACGAGAACTTCCGGCGCCGCTGGCCCGCCGTGCAGCTCGTGGGCAAGGACATCGCCCGCTTCCACGCCGTCATCTGGCCGGCCATGCTCATGGCGGCCGGGCTGCCCGTGCCGAAGCGCGTGTTCGGCCACGGCTGGCTGCTCGTCGGCGGCGAGAAGATGTCCAAGTCGAAGCTCACGGGTATCGCGCCCAGCGACATTACCGACACATTCGGCGTCGACGCGTTCCGCTACTACTTCATGAGCGCCATCCACTTCGGGCAGGACGGCTCCTTCAGCTGGGAGGACCTCTCGGCGCGCTACCAGTCCGAGCTGGCCAACGGTTTCGGCAACCTCGCATCCCGCGTCATCGCCATGATCAACAAGTACTTCGACGGCGTCGTGCCCGCCCCCGGCAGCTACACGGATGCCGAGCTGGGCATCCAGAAGACCGTCGCGGATGCCGCCACAACAGCCGATGCCGCCATCGAGCGCCTCGCCATCCATGAAGCCATCGAGGCGATCTGGACCATCGTCGACGAGCTCAACGGCTACATCACCCTGCAGGAGCCGTGGGTGCTCGCCAAGTCGGAGGAGACCCGCGAACGCCTCGGCACCGTGCTGTACACGACGGCGGAGGGCCTGCGCGCGCTCGCCGTTCTGCTGTCGCCGGTGATCCCGGAGGCGACCGCCAAACTGTGGGCGGCGCTCGGCTTCGACACGGCCGTCGACGAACAGAAGATCACGGATGCCGGTGGCTGGGGCATCCTGCAGCCCGGCCAGAAGATGGGCACGCTCGCCGCGCTCTTCCCGCGCATCGAGCAGGACGCCCCGGCGCAGGAGACCGCCGCAGGATGAGCTACCCGGCGCCGCCCGAGGCACTCACCGTGCCCGTCTACGACAACCACACCCACCTGGAGATGGGCGGCGACGGCTCGCGCCTCGACTACTCCGAGGCCCTCGACCTGGCCGGCAGCGTCGGCGTGCGCGGCGTCGTGCAGGTGGGCACGGATGTCGCCAGCTCGCGATGGTCGGCCGAGATGGCGGCACGGGAGCCGCGGATGCTCGCCGCCGTCGCCATCCACCCGAACGATGCTCCCGAGCTTGAGGCAGCGGGCACCCTCGACGCATCACTGGCCGAGATCGACGAGCTGGCGGGCCGCCCGCGTGTGCGCGCCGTCGGTGAGACGGGGCTCGACTTCTTCCGCACGGGGGAGGAGGGGCGTGCCGCCCAGTTCCGCTCCTTCGAGGCGCACATCGAGATCGCGAAACGGCACGGCCTGGCGCTGCAGATCCACGACCGTGACGCGCACGACGCCGTCATCGAGACGCTGCTGCGTGTCGGTGCACCGGAGCGCACCGTCTTCCACTGCTTCTCCGGCGATGCCGACATGGCGCGGCTGTGCACCGACAACGGCTGGTACCTGTCGTTCGCCGGAACGGTCACCTTCAAGAACGCGCCCAATCTGCGCGAGGCGCTCGAGGCGGCGCCGCGGGATCGCATCCTGATCGAGACGGATGCCCCCTACCTGACCCCTGCGCCGCACCGCGGCAGGACCAACGCCTCGTACCTGATCCCGGTGACGCTGCGCTTCATGGCCGAGCACATCGGCACGGAGCCGTCGCTGCTGGCCGCGCAGATCGCATCCAACACGGAGGCCGTCTACGGCAGCTGGGACACCGACCTTGTGAGCACGCCGCCCGTCAGCAGCCTGCCGCCGCACCCAATCGCATGAGCGGCGAGCAGAAACCCGTAACCTCGTCCGGCCTCCTGGGCCCCGCCGAGATCCGCGACCTGGCCGAACTGCTCGACCTTCAGCCGACCAAGAAGCTGGGGCAGAACTTCGTCATCGACGCCAACACGGTGCGGCGCATCGTCAAGGCCGCCGGCGTCACCGGCGAGCACCCCGTCGTCGAGGTCGGGCCGGGGCTCGGCTCGCTCACCCTCGGGCTGCTCGAGACAGGCGCGGCCGTCACCGCCGTCGAGATCGACCCGCGGTTGGCCCGCCAGCTGCCGCTCACCGTCGACGCCCTGCAGCCGGATGCTCACCTCACGGTCGTTCTGCACGACGCGATGACGATAACCGAACTTCCCGGCGAACCCACCACCCTCGTCGCGAACCTGCCATACAACGTGTCCGTGCCCGTGCTGCTGCACTTTCTCGAACACTTCCCGTTCATCACATCCGGCCTCGTCATGGTGCAGGCGGAAGTCGGCCAGCGCATCGCCGCCGAACCGGGCAGCAAGATCTACGGCAGCCCCAGCGTGAAAGCCGCCTGGTATGGGCACTGGCGCACCTCAGGGCTCGTCAGCCGGCAGGTGTTCTGGCCGGTGCCCAACGTGGACTCCATCCTCGTCGGCTTCACGCGGCGCGAGCAGGAGCTCGGCACGGAGGAGGAACGCGTCGCCGTGTTCGCCCTCGTCGATGCGGCGTTCGGACAGCGGCGCAAAATGCTGCGCCAATCGCTCTCCGGAGTCCTCGGAAGCTCGGCCGAAGCATCCGCCCGGCTCGAGGCGGCAGGCGTCGCCCCCACGCAGCGCGGCGAACAGCTCACCGTGCACGACTTCCTGCGCATCGCCCGCAGCGCCTGAAGCCTCGACCGGCGTCGCAAGCGCGCGTATGGTGACCCTATGGCCGCTGTTTCGGGAAGCAACGTTTCAGACACCAGGCTGATCGCGGCCACGGGCAAGACCCGTGGCGAATGGCACGCGCTCCTCGACGCCGAGAATGCCGCCACCTGGCCACACCCAGACATCGCTAAATGGCTCCACCGTGAACACGGCGTCGACGCGTGGTGGGCGCAGGGAATAACCGTCGGCTACGAGCAGGCACGCGGGATTCGCGCCCCCGGCCAACAAGCCGACGGAACCTTCGTGGCCGGCTCCAGCACGACCGTCGACGGCGAACTGCAGAGCGTGCTCGAGAAAGCCATCACAATATTCAGTGACCATCTGGGCAGCTCCCCCGTCAGCATCAGCAGGGCCGCGAAGCATCCGACCGCCCGCTGGTCACTGCCCGACGGAACAGGCGTGCTCGTCACCGTGAGCCCCGCCGCCATCGGAACCGTCGGCAGGGCGCGAGTTGCCGCGACCCGCACCAGACTGGCGACAGAGGATGCGCTCGACGGCGCCAAGACGGAACTCGCCACCGTGCTGCAGCGCTTCGGGGAGTAGCGGCTGCGTCATCCGCAGACAGGGCGTTCGGATAGGTTTATTCCATGACGACGTCCGGCTCGCCCCGAATGACGCACGCTCGTGCGCCAGGCAAGTTGAACGTGTTCCTCAAAGTGGGGGCACTCCTCGACGACGGCTACCACGACCTCGCCACCGCCTACCAGGCCGTATCGCTGTACGAGGATGTTCGGGCGTACCCGGCAGACGACTTCTCTGTCGCATTCGGCGGATCGATCGACACCTCCGGGCTCGCCACCGACGGCTCCAACCTGGCCATCAAGGCGGCACGGCTGCTGGCGCGGGTCGCCGACTTCCGCGGCGGGGTGCGGCTCGAGATCGACAAGAACGTGCCCATCGCCGGCGGCATGGGCGGCGGATCGGCGGATGCTGCGGCCACACTCGTCGCCTGCGACGCCCTGTGGGGCACCGAGCTGGGCCGCGAAGAGCTGCTCTCGCTGGCATCCCAGCTGGGCGCGGATGTCCCCTTCGCCTTCACCGGCGGAACAGCCATCGGCACCGGCCGCGGCGACCAGCTGAGCCCCGCCCTCGCGAAGGGGCAGTTCCACTGGGTGCTCGCGCTCGCCGACTTCGGCATGAGCACCCCCGGCGTGTACAGCGAACTCGACCGGCACCGCGAACGGCACGCGCAGGACATCTTTCCGGCAGAAGTGCAGCCGCACGTCGACATGGCGGTGCTACAGGCGTTGCGAGCCGGCGACCCCGTCATGCTCGCCTCCGTGCTGCACAACGACCTCCAGGCGCCCGCCCTGCACCTCGAACCGGGGCTGTCATCGATCATCGAACTGGGCGAGGAGAACGGCGCGCTCGCCGGCATGATCTCCGGCTCAGGCCCGACCGTCGCATTCCTCGCGGCTGACCTCGACAGTGCGCTCGAACTGCAGGTGGCGCTCAGCGCGGCCCGCCTCAAAGTGCTGCGGGCCACGGGCCCCGTGCACGGCGCCCGCCTCATCGCCGACTGAGCGCCGCCGGGGCCCGCCCCGCGCGCCGCCCCGCGCGCCGCCCCGCGCGCCGCCCCGCGCGCCGGCCCCGCGCGCCGCCCCGCGCGCCGGCCCCGCGCGCCGGCCCCGCGCGCCGGCCCCGCGCGCCGGCCCCGCGCGCCGGCCCCGCGCGCCGGCCCCGCGCGCCGGACCGCCCTGCCTTCGCCCCTCGCGCCCACCCGGCGCCCACCCTCTCTTCTTCGCCGAGACTGCACGTATTGCACGCTTTCGCGCGCAAACCGTGCGATTCGCGTACTCTCGCCGAGCATCCGGCTCACCCGCACTCTCTTCTTCGTCGAGACTGCACGTATTGCACGCTTTCTCGCGCAAACCGTACGATTCGCGTACTCTCGCCGCGCATCCGGCTCACCCGCACTCTCTCCTTCGTCGAGACTGTACGTATCGCACGCTTTCTCGCCTAAACCGTACGATTCGCGTACTCTCGCCGCGCATCCGGCCCACCCGCACTCTCTCCTTCGTCGAGACTGTACGTATCGCACGCTTTCGCGCGCAAACCGTGCGATTCGCGTACTCTCGCGGAGTATCCGGCCCACCAGACGCTGCCGCCACCCGCCCCTCCACACGCGCGAGCCTTCCCCATCTCGTCGAGACTGCACGTATTGTACGCTTTCGCGCTCAAACCGTGCGATTCGCGTACTTTCGGCGGGGTGTTCGGCGCGAGAACTGCTCAGAGCTGTGCGCCGCGAGAGCGCAGGCGAGACCGGATGCGCACCAGCGTCTCGTGCTGCGCGCGCAGGATGTCGTCGGCTGAGACAAAAACGACCGTCCAGCCCTCATCCTCGATGCGTTCTCGCCGGGTGATGTCGAGCCGAAAGCGCTCCTTCTCCCGGTGGTGTTCGCCCTGATATTCGACCGCGATCTTCTGCTCGACGTACGCCAGGTCGACCATCGCGATGAGCGCGCCGTGCGGTCCGAAGATTCGATGATTCAGGGCGGGCCGCGGCAGGCCACCACGCTCGAGGAGCAGCCGGGTGAGTGTTTCCATCCGCGACATGGCCCCGTAGCAGACCTGCTCGAAGGCTTCGATGAGTCGCCGGATGCCGCGGCGCCCCGCCCTCGCAAGCACAGCCGCCTCGAGCTCGCCGACCGTCACCAGCGGCGGAATGCCCGAGTACGGCTCGTCGCCGGTGATGAGGAAGTCGCCGATCGCGATCAGGTCGTCGACGTCGAGGATCGTCGACAGCTCGCACCACGTGTCGACCGCCGATGTGACGGGGATGCCGTCGACCGTCACGACCGTTGCGAGGTCACTCGCGTGGTGGCCGATCACGCCGCCCGCCCGCGGAAACCCCGCACCCGGGTCAGCGCTCACATGCAGCGCCGGCGCGTTGTCGTGCGCAAGCGGTAACGGCATTCCGTGGATGGTGGCCGCCGTTGTGTGACTGAAGTGCTGCGCTTCGAGCATCCGTCGTCTGTAGGCGTTGATCCTGTGCCGTGGTTCGCTGGCCTCGCCGTCGACATGCACGCCGTGGAATGGCCGCACGAGTTGCGGTGAGCGGATGCGTCGCTCGCTGAGGCCGGCCTCGCGGGCTTCGCGGCGGGTGAACGCGCGCCCGCGCAGGGGTGTGGGCAGCAGTAGGGGGCTTCGACATGCCCCCATGGTTGCGGAGTTCGGCATCCGCCCGGGAAGGTTATCCACAGGCCCCGCGGATGCTCGGCGAGAGTACGCGAATCGTACGGTTTGCGCGCGAAAGCGTGCGATTCGTGCAGTCTCGGCGAAGAGGAGAGAGTGCGGGTGGGGCGGATGCTCGGTGAGAGTGCGGGTGGGGCGGATGCGCGGCGAGAGTACGTGAATCGTACGGTTTGGGCGCGGAAGCGTGCGATACGTGCAGTCTCGGCGAAGAGGGGGGTGGAGGCCGTCCCGCGCGGGAGGTGCGGGGCGGGTGGCGGGTGTGTCGGGTGAGCCGGATGCTCGGCGAGAGTACGCGAATCGTACGGTTTGGGCGCGGAAGCGTGCGATACGTGCAGTCTCGGCGAAGAGGAGTGGGTGGGAGCGGGTGGGGAGGGTGCGCGAGTCAGAGTGAGTGGGTGGGAGCGGGTGGGGAGGGTGCGCGAGTCAGAGTGAGTGGGTGGGAGCGGGTGGGGAGGGTGCGCGAGCCAGAGTGGGAGGGGAGGAGCGTGCCGGGAGGCCCGGCCCGGGATCGGGCGCACAGGGGCCGGCCCGCCCGAGCGGGTAGTGTCGTCATACGTGGCACATCTTCTCGGGGCAGAGTCCCTTCACCTCGAATATCCGACGCGCGTCATCTTCGATTCTGTGACGATCGGGCTTGACGAGGGCGACAGGGTCGGCATCGTCGGCCGCAACGGCGACGGCAAGTCGACCCTCATGCGGTTGCTGGCGGGGCGCATCCAGCCGGATGATGGCCGCGTCACCGTGCGCAGGGGCGTCGAGATCGGCATGCTCGATCAGGCCGATGAGCTGGACGATTCGATTGTCGTCAGCGAGTCCATTGTGGGCGACAAGCAGGAGTACGAGTGGGCGTCGGATGCGCGCATCCGTGACGTCATCGAGGGCCTGCTGGGCGGCATCCCGTGGGAGGCGAAACTTGGTGAGTTGAGCGGTGGCCAGCGCAGGCGTGTGGCGCTCGCGAAGCTGCTCGTCGGCGACTGGGACGTGGTGTTCCTGGATGAGCCCACCAACCACCTCGACGTGGAGGGCATCGCCTGGCTGGCCGAGCATCTGAAGCGGCGCTGGCCGGCGGGGCAGGGCGGCCTTCTGGTCGTCACCCACGACAGGTGGTTCCTCGATGAGGTCTGCAATACGACGTGGGAGGTGCACGACCGCATCATCGAGCCCTTCGAGGGCGGCTATGCGGCCTACATTCTGCAGCGTGTCGAGCGCGACCGGATGTCATCCGTCACCGAGGCGAAGCGCCAGAATCTGATGAAGAAGGAGTTGGCGTGGCTGCGGCGCGGTGCGCCCGCGCGTACGGCGAAGCCGAAGTTCCGGATCGACGCGGCCAACGAGTTGATCGCGAATGAGCCGCCCGTGCGCGACAAGATCAGCCTGCAGTCGATGGCGATGCAGCGGCTCGGCAAAGATGTCGTGGACCTGCTCGAGGTGGGCGTCTCGTACGGCGAGAAGCAGGTGCTGCGCGATGTGGAGTGGCGCATCGCACCGGGCGAGCGCACCGGCATCCTGGGCGTCAACGGCGCGGGAAAGTCGACGCTGTTGGGGCTTGTCGCCGGCAGCGTGCAGCCGACCACGGGCCGGGTGAAGCGCGGCAAGACGGTGAAGATCTCCATCCTCGACCAGCAGCTGAACGATCTCACCGCGATTGCTCACGAGCCGGTTCGCGTGGTCATCGGGCGTCAGAAGAGCTCATATGTTGCGGGCGGCAAGGAGGTCACGCCGGGCCAGCTGCTGGAGCGGCTCGGCTTCGACAGTGCGCAACTGAGCACGCCCATCAAAGATTTGAGCGGTGGCCAGAAGCGCCGCCTGCAGCTTCTGCTCATCCTGCTCGACGAGCCGAATGTGCTCATCCTCGATGAGCCGACGAACGACCTCGACACGGACATGCTCGCCGCCATGGAGGACCTGCTCGACTCGTTCCCGGGCACGCTGCTCGTCGTCAGCCACGACCGGTACCTGCTTGAGCGGGTCACCGACCAGCAGTACGCGGTGCTCGGCGGGCACTTCAGGCATCTGCCGGGCGGCGTCGACGAGTACCTGAAGGTGCGGCAGTCGACGGATGCTGCGGGCTCCGCGGCCACGAAGGCTGCAGGCTCTGCGGCCCCCGCGAAGCCTGCCGGCCTGTCCGGTGCGGAGCTGCGCAACGCGCAGAAGGAGCTCGCCTCGGTGGGCCGCCGGCTGGAGAAGTCGGGCGAGAAGATCGCGGCCGTGCACGCCAAGATGGCCAGCCACGACCAGGACGACTATGTGGGGCTCGGCGAGCTGTCGAAGGAGCTCACGGAGCTCGACGGCCAGGCGGCCGAGCTGGAGACCCGCTGGCTGGAACTCACGGACCTGCTCGAGGGGTAGCGGGGCGCATTGGTCTCGAGGCTGGCGCCGTAGACCGCTGGCTGACTCGCTGCGCGAGCTGTCCCCATGCAATGCCGCTTCGCGCCATTGCACCTCGACCAGCGGATGGTCCCGCCGGTTGAGGAGGTCGAGGTACGAGGTCGTCTCGAAACCGCGCCCGCGAGCAACTGTGACGCTGCGTGAAGTCACACACCGTCATGCGATTTCGGTTGCGGCGTTGCGGAGTTCAAGCTTGTTGCACGCGTTCTTCGCACCCCACCACAGCATCCGAAAGGCAGTTTCACCATGTCCGGAAACACTCCCCTCATTGAGGCGCCCAAGAAGCGCGGCGGCCTGTATGCGCTCATCGCGGCGGCCGTTGTCGTTGTCATCGCGGTTGTCGTCGGCATCGTTGTCGCCGTGAACGGCGCGAACTCGTCGAACGCGGATGGCGGCGGTGCCGGCGACAATGCCATCACCGAGGGCAAGGGTTCTGCTGCTGATCCTGTCAAGATCGGCGTTGTCGGCGCATCCGACCCGTACTGGGAGCTGTACAAGGACGCGGCCGCCGATGAGGGCATCAGTATCGAGCTGGTGAACTTCAGTGAGTACCCGCTGCCGAACCCGGCGCTGACGGAGGGTGAGCTGGATCTGAACCAGTTCCAGCACATCGTCTATCTGGCGCAGTACAACGAGGATGCCGGTGAGGATCTGACGCCGATCGGTGCGACCGCCATCTACCCGCTCGCGCTCTACTCGACCCAGTATGACTCGGTGGATGATATCCCTGAGGGTTCCACGGTGGCCGTTCCGAATGACCCGAGCAACCTCGCGCGCTCGCTTCTTGTGCTGCAGTCGGCGGGGCTGGTCGAGTTGAAGGGTGGCGGCAGCATCTTCTCGTCGCTCGCTGACATCGACGAGGCGAACTCGAAGGTGAAGGTGACTGCCCTGGAGGCGGCGCTGACCGCAACCTCGCTGCCCGATGTCGCCGCCGCAATCCTCAACAACGACTTCGTTGCGGATGCCGGTCTCGAGTTCTCGGACGCGATCGCGAAGGACGACCCCACCGACCCCAACGCACTGCCGTATGTGAACGTGTTCGCGGCGCGTGCCGATGACAAGGACAACGAGCTGTACCTGAAGCTTGTGCAGATCTTCCAGGACACGAAGTCGGTGCAGGATGGCCTGATCGAGGTCTCCGGTGACACCGCGGTGACGCTGAAGACGCCCGTGGCTGACCTCGTCGCCTCGCTGGCGAAGGTGCAGTCGGACGTCGCAGCGCAGGGCTGACCTGCGCTGACGCATCCCCGCGCCCAGGGGCGCCGGCAGACCACCGCCGGTGCCTCTGGGCCTTCGCAATGAGAGATCTCGAGTAGCCATGCCGATCATCCAGTTGAGCGACGTCAGCAAGTCGTTCCCTCCCCGAACGCGCGGCGAGCAGCCGCTCCTCGCGCTTGACGGCGTCAGCCTCGACATCGAGGAGGGCGACATCTTCGGCATCATCGGCTACTCGGGTGCGGGCAAGTCCACGCTCGTGCGTCTGATCAACGCGCTCGAGCGCACGAGTTCGGGCAGTGTCGTCGTCGCGGGGCAGGATCTAACGCGGCTGCGCGAGAAGCAGCTGCGCGGCATCCGGCTCGGAATCGGCATGGTGTTCCAGCAGTTCAACCTGTTCAATTCGCGCACCGTGTGGGGCAATGTCGAGTACCCGCTGACGGTTGCGGGTGTGCCGAAGGCGCAGCATCAGCAGCGCATCTCGGAGCTGCTGCACTTCGTGGGGCTCGCCGACAAGGCGCACAGCTACCCCGATCAGCTTTCGGGCGGGCAGAAGCAGCGCGTCGGTATCGCGCGGGCGCTCGCCACGAATCCCAGCATCCTGCTCGCCGATGAGGCGACGAGCGCGCTCGACCCGGAGACGACGCGCGAGGTGCTCGAACTGTTGAAGAGGGTCAACGAGGAGCTCGGCATCACGATCGTCGTCATCACGCACGAGATGGAGGTGATCCGTTCGATCGCGCACAGGGTCGCCGTCATGGACTCGGGGCGCGTCATCGAGCAGGGCAACGTGTTCGACATCTTCTCGAAGCCGCAGTCGGATGCGACGAAGAGGTTCGTCTCGACGGTCGTGCGGGCGGTACCCGAAGCTGACGAGTTGGAGGTTCTGCGGGCGAAGCATCCGGGCCGCATCGTGACGCTGTCGTTCAGTGACGCGGATGCCGGCGCCGCCGTTTCGCAGTCGCAGGTCTTCCAGGCGCTCAGCAGCGGCGGTGTCGGCTTCGAACTCATATACGGCGGCATCAACGACATCCAGGGCCGCACCTTCGGGCATCTGACGGTGAGCCTGACGGGCCCGGATGCGTCGGTCGAGTCGGCGCTGTCGGCTGTGCGAGATCTCGTGACCGTGACGGAGGTGCGCTGATGGATGAGCTCGTGAATCTGCTGCCGCTGCTGTGGAAGTCCAGCTACGAGACGCTGTTCATCGTGGGCCTGTCGCTGCTGTTCGGTGGCATCGGCGGGCTGCTGATCGGCCTCGGGCTGTACACGACCCGGCAGGGCAGCATCCTGCAGAACCGGGCCGTTTTCAGCATCCTGAATGTGCTCGTGAACGTGTTTCGGCCGATCCCGTTCATCATCTTCCTGGCGGCGGCGCAACCGCTGGCCCGCGTCGTCGTGGGCACCGGGATCGGCAACAACGCGATCATCTTCACCCTGTCGCTGGCGGCCGCGTTCGGCATCAGCCGCATCGTGGAGCAGAACCTGCTCACCGTGCAGCCGGGCGTCATCGAGGCGGCCCGCTCGGTGGGGGCGGGGCCGCTGCGCATCATCTTCACGGTGCTCATCCCTGAGGCGCTCGGCCCGCTCATCCTCGGCTACACGTTCATCTTCGTGGCGCTCGTCGATATGTCGGCGGTGGCCGGGTACGTGGGTGGCGGCGGCCTCGGAAACTTCGCCATCCAGTACGGCTACCGGCTGTTCAACCCGGCCGTGACGTGGGCCGCGGTGCTCATCATCATCGTGCTGGTGCAGCTCGTGCAGTGGCTGGGCAACACGCTCGCGCGCAAGGCGCTGCGGCGGTAAACCCGCGGGTTGAGGGGCACGAAGTGCCGTCTCGAAACCGCGCCCGCGAGCAACCCCAGCCGCTCGGGCGATACTGGAGCCATGCCCTTGACGGATGCTGCGCTCGCCCGGTTCCGGGTCTCCCTGTCGCAGGCGCGCGACGATACGGTGCGGCTCATGGCGGGGCTGGGTGACGACATCCGGCTCATCGTCGACGCGCGGCAGGATTCGAACAGCGACGACGAGCACGACCCGGAGGGGTCGACCCTGGCGTTCGAGCGTTCGCAGTCGGATGCGCTGCTGCAGCAGTCGAGGCAGCGGCTGGCCGACATCGACGCAGCGCTGGGCCGCCTCGACGACGGCAGCTTCGGCGTGTGCGAGCGCTGCGGCCGCCCGATCGCGGAGGCCAGGCTGGAGGCGCGCCCGTATGCGCGGCTCTGCATCGACTGCGCGTCGCTGGTGGGGTGACGCGGGCGGGCTGGTCTCGAGACTGGCGCGGTAGACCGCACCACCTCGACCAGCGGGTGACTCCGCACCGTCTCGAAACCGGCGCGCCTCAGTCGAAGTCGAGGCTGAGTTTGCGCAGCAGGCCGGCCAGACGTTCCTGCTCTGCGGGCGCGAGGTGCCCGAGGATGGCGCGCTCGGCTTGCATGAGTTCGCTGATGGCCGCGTCGACGCGCGCCTGCCCCTGCGCTGTCATCGACACGAGGATGCCGCGACCGTCGTTGGGGTCGGTGCGGCGGGTGACGAGGCCGCGCTGCACAAGCCTGTCGATGCGGTTCGTCATGGTGCCCGATGAGACGAGGGTCTGCTGCAGCAGGGCTTTGGGGCTCAGCTGGTAGGGGTCTCCGGCGCGGCGGAGAGCGGACAGCACGTCGAACTCCCACGATTCGAGTTCGGATGCGGTGAATGCGGCCCGGCGGGCACGGTCGAGGTGGCGTGAGAGCCGGCCGACCCTGCTGAGTACCTGCATGGGGGCGAAGTCGAGGTCGGGGCGTTCGCGCTCCCACGCGCCGACGATGCGGTCGACTTCGTCATGTTCGGGCATCCCACCATTATCGCGGTCGGGTTCCCTTGCGGTCGCACCGTGTCGCATCTGGCAGACTTGTTTACCGCGCCGCCCGTGAGGTGGGCGTTTTCCGCCTTGGTGTAACGGCAGCACGACAGTCTTTGGAACTGTTAGGACCAGGTTCGAATCCTGGAGGCGGAGCTGCGGGTCGATCGCAACCTGCTGGTTGAGGAGCGCGGTGGAGCTATGGGCAGGCGCGGAGCGGCTGCGCGACCCCAGCGCCGACTGAGCCTGCGAAGGAGGACCTTCGGCGAGGCCGTCTCGAAACCTCACTCGTGATCGACCTCGATTCGATCCACTCGCTGGCGCTCGTTACTCAACCCGCCATGTCGCCGCTAGCGTTAAGGCATCCGTTTCGTTGCTTCCCTAAGGAGCCCCCATGACTGACCAGTCTCTTGCCGTGATCATCCTGGCGGCGGGCCAGGGCACCCGCATGAGGTCGTCGAAGGCGAAGGTGTTGCATTCTCTGGCGGGCGTTTCGCTGGTGGGGCATGTGCTGTCGACGGCCCAGGAGTTGGGTGCGGCGCATGTTCTTGCGGTCGTGCGGCATGAGCGGGATGCGGTGTCTGCCGCCGTTCTGGAGCTGTCTCCGGATGCGGTGATCGTCGATCAGGATGAGGTTCCGGGCACGGGCCGCGCGGTCGAGGTGGCGCTGGCGGCGCTGCCGGAGGGCTTCGAGGGCCGCGTGGTGGTTCTGAGCGCGGATGTTCCGCTGCTGGATGCGGCGACGCTGCGGTCGCTCGTGTCGGCGCACCAGCATGAGGGCAACGCGTTGACGATGCTGTCGGCGCATCTGGATGACCCGAGCGGTTTCGGTCGCATCGTGCGGTCATCCGATGGCCTGTTCGAGGCGATCGTGGAGCACAAGGATGCGACGCAGGAGCAGCTGGCCGTCACCGAGGTGAATGCGGGCGTGTATGTGTTCGATGCTGCGCGGCTGCGGTCGGCGCTTGCGGGTATCGGCACCGACAACGCGCAGCGGGAGATGTATCTGACGGATGCCGCGGCGGGCATCCGCGCGTCGGGTGGCCGTATCGAGGCGATGGCGGTGAACGACCCCTGGCTTGTGGCGGGCATCAATGACCGCTCGCAGTTGGCGGCTGCGGCCCGCGAGCTGAATGCGCGCATCGTGCGCCGCTGGCAGCTGGCCGGGGTGACCATTCTGGATCCGGCGAGCACGTGGATCGATGTGAAGGCGACGCTGGCGGAGGATGTGGAGCTGCTGCCGGGCACACAGGTGAAGGGTGCGACCACCATCGAGCGTGGCGCCATCATCGGCCCCGACACGACCCTTCTCGACTGCGAGGTGGGGGAGCGCGCCGTCGTGAAGCGCACCGACGCGACGCTCGCGGTGATCGGCGCCGGCGCATCCGTGGGGCCTTTCGCCTACCTGCGACCGGGCACCCATCTGGGCGCCGACGGCAAGATCGGAACCTTCGTGGAGACGAAGAACGCGCAGATCGGCGAGGGCAGCAAGGTGCCGCACCTGAGCTACATCGGCGACACCGAGGTCGGCGTCGGATCGAATGTGGGCGCCGGCACGATCACCGCCAACTATGACGGTGTGAACAAGCACCGCACCGTTGTCGGCTCGCATGCGAGGACGGGGTCGCACAACGTGTTCGTCGCGCCCGTTAGAATCGGTGACGGAGCCTACACGGGCGCCGGAACGGTCGTCCGCAAGGATGTGCCCGCCGGTGCGCTCGCGATCACTGCGGCTTCACAGCGCAACATGGAAGGCTGGGTCGAGGCGAATCGTCCGGGCACGGCGGCGGCGGATGCTGCTGCTGCGGCCACCGACGACAGCCCGAGCGAAGCCTAGACGTCGGTCCCCGGCAGAGAGCGAGCGGCACTTGTCCGAAATCACCGTCAACGGACAGAAGCGACTCGTGCTGGTCACGGGCCGCGCCCATCCGCAGCTGGCCGTCGACGTCGCGGCCGAACTCGACACCGAACTGGTGCACACGGATGCCCGCACCTTCGCGAACGGCGAGATCTACGCCAGATACGACGAGAGCGTGCGAGGCTGCGACGCCTTCGTGCTGCAGTCGCACACGACGCCGATCAACGAATGGCTCATGGAGCAGCTGATCATGGTGGATGCGCTCAAGCGCGCGTCCGCTAAGCGCATCACCGTCGTCGCCCCCTTCTACCCGTACGCGCGGCAGGACAAGAAGGGCCGCGGGCGTGAGCCGATCTCGGCCCGACTGGTCGCCGACCTGTTCAAGGCGGCCGGCGCCGACCGCATCATGAGCGTCGACCTGCACGCGGCACAGATCCAGGGCTTCTTCGACGGCCCCGTCGACCACCTGTTCGCCATGCCGGTGCTGCTGAAATACTTCAAGGAGAAGCTCGAACCGGTGAGCCTCACCGTGGTCTCGCCCGACATGGGCCGCGTGCGTGTTGCCGACATCTGGAGCGACAAACTGGGCGCGCCGCTGGCGATCATCCACAAGCGCCGCGACCCGCTCGTGCCGAACCAGGTGTCGGTGCATGAGATCGTCGGCCAGGTTGAGGGGCGCACCTGCCTGCTCGTCGACGACCTGATCGACACGGGCCGCACGATCGCGAAGGCTGCGGAGGCGCTCAAGGCCAACGGTGCAAAGAATGTGGTGGTTGCGGCGACGCACGCCGTGTTCTCCGACCCGGCGACGGAGGTGCTGCAGAGCGACTTCATCGACGAGGTCGTCGTCACCGACACCCTGCCGGTGCCGGAGGAGAAGCGCTGGGATCGCCTGACGGTTCTGCCGATCGCCCCGCTGATCGCGCGCGCCATCCACGAGGTGTTCGAGGACGGCTCCGTGACGAGCATGTTCGACGGAGCCGCGTAGCGCCCACCCGCTGGTCGAGGTGTCGCGCTCTGGCGCGACAGTCTCGAGACCTGCCGTGCGTGCAACCCGTCTGCGGCGCCTCAGCTGTTTGAGGTCGGCACCTGTCGCATGCCCGGGGCTACCGGGATGAGCCCGAGCGATGCGATGTGGTGGTCGGCGTCGAATGGGTCGACGGCGTAGCATTCCCAGCCGAGGCCGCCCGGCCCGAATGCTTCGAAGTGCACTTCGGTTGCGTGGGCGCTCGGCTCGGCAATGGACACCAGATACGCGCACGCCCGGGCGGCGTTGCTGCCGGCGATGCTGATGGTGGTGATCACGCCGGGCAGAACGAGGGCGAGCACGGCAAGCAGCACGACGGTGCGCAGCACCCATGTGCGCGTGCGGCTGCGCATCGGCCGCGGCTGGAAGGGCTCGAACTCGTCGAGTTCGCGCGGGGTGCTGTCATCGCTCACGCCCCCATCCTCTCACCGGTGGCTGGCCTTTCCCGCTGGTCGAGGTGCAGTGGCGCGTAGCGGCAGTGCATGAGGAATCTCGCGGAGCGAGTCGACCAGTAATCTGGCGCGACAGTCTCGAGACCGGCGCCCCGCGTCACTCCAGCTGGTCGAGGTACCGCAGGATGACGCCTTCGCGCATCGCCCAGGGCGACACGTCGAGCTGTTTGACGCCGAACACGGACATCGCTTCTCGCAGCACGATGCCGCCGGCGACGATCTGGAAGGTGCGGTCGGTGGTGATACCGGGCAGTTCGGGCCGGGATGCCGCGTTGAGGCGGGCGAGGCGCGGCACCCAGTCGTCGAGTTGGGTGCGGCGCAGCAGGCTGCGTTCGGTGTCTCCGATGCCGGGCGCGACCATCCCGCCGAGTCTTGCCAGCGAGCGGATGGTCTTGGAGGAGCCCACATGGTGGGAGGGGGAGGGGAGCCCGTCGAAGCGGCTGCGCGCCTCTTCCAGTATTCTGCGTGCGTGGCGTCGCAGCGCATCCTGCTGCTTCTGGGTGGGAGGGTCGTCGTGCAGGTATTCGATCGTGGAGCGTCCAGCCCCGAGGGGCAGTGACAGGCCGAGGTCCGGGTATTCGTCGGCGCCGAGTGAGATCTCGAGTGAGCCGCCGCCGATGTCGAAGAGCAGGATGCTGCCGGCTGACCAGCCGTACCAGCGGCGCACCGCCAGGAAGGTCAGGCGGGCCTCGTCTTCGCCGGTGAGAACACGCAGGGTGACGCCTGTCTCGGCGGCGACACGGTCGAGCACCTCTGGGCCGTTGGTCGCCTCGCGGATGGCGGACGTCGCCATGGGCAGGAATTCGTCCAGTGCGCTGCGTTCGGCGATCTGCGCCGCCGCTTTCACGGCGTCGATGATGGCGGTCACACCGTCGTCGTTGATGGAGCCGTCTGCCTCGAGGTAGCGCATGAGGCGCAGCACCGCCTTGTCGGATGACATGGGCACGGGGCGCGCGCCGGGGTGGGCATCCACCACCAGCAGGTGAACCGTGTTGGATCCGACGTCGAGCACTCCCAATCGCATGGCTGAACACTACCGCCGCGGTGTGGGGTGGGCGGATGCGCGGCGCGCGCCGAGTTCACATGGGAGGGCTAGGGTGTGCGCCATGGGTGAGGTGAAGCGGCAGCTCGGTGTGGGCGGCGCGGTGATGGTCGGGCTCGCGTCGATGATCGGCGCGGGCGTGTTCTTCGCGTGGGCGCCTGCGGCGGAGGCGGCGGGCGGGCTGCTCCTGGTGGCGCTGCTGGTCGCGGCGGTTGTTGCCGTGCTCAACGCGCTCAGCACGGCGCAGCTCGCCATGGCGCACCCCGTTTCGGGTGGCTCCTATGCCTACGCTCGGGCGACGGTCGGCCCGTGGACGGGTTTCGCGGCGGGCTGGTTGTTCCTGTGTGGCAAGACGGCGTCCGCCGGTGCGAT